>DASSOM010000198.1:0-12615 GCA_035700625.1 Vicinamibacterales bacterium | reverse complement strand
GGCAACAGGGCCATAACATCGGGCGAAACGCGCGCCACGAGTTCACATGCTCCGCGACTGACTGCCGAGTTACTCGATCTAATCGGGCACGAAATCGCGCGGGCGACTGCAGCGACCGACGGAACGCTGGTGCTCGAATTCGATTCCGGAACGACATTGGTCTTGAGAGACGAATCCCCACAGTATGAGTCCTACTCGATCACTTACCGGGATGAGACGTGGTACGTATAGCCGTTCCAATCGACGACAGTTCGTGGGCACGTCTGTATCCGAGCTCGAAACATCTTGCCAAAAGGTTTTCACGCCGCGGAACGACACGCAGGGGACGTCACGTCGGTCACGCGGCTGACGGGCACGGTGGATGCCGTGACAACGACGTTCACGTGCGCGCCGACGTTCAGCCAGGTGGCGACGGTGACCGACCCGCTCAGCCACACTACGTCGTTCACGTACGACCCTGGGACTCGCTGACGCTCGCTCAGGACGGGCGGCAGAATCTCCTGACGCTCACGGACGCGAGCAGCCACACGACGACGTGGACGTACGACGACACAGCCCTGAGCCCGCGCGGAACGCGAGCGGACTTGATCCGATTCGGTGGACGGGGCAACTATGCTAATCGTTTACCGACTCGTAACCGAACAGCAATTGTCAAGCCTCGGCCCATTCCGCCGCACCGGTTTGTTCGCCGGGAGACCATCGCTGCGGCGGCGCGCCGCGCGCCTCGCGTCGATCTGAACCGCCTGCGTCGCGATCTCGACGCCGTCGTCGATCCACGCGCGGCGACACGAAACGCGAGCGGTCGCGGGGAGCCCTAACTTTCAGCGAGGTCGGCGATGACTTTGCCGCCCGGCGCGACACAACCTCCACCCGGTCAGCCCATGAAGGGCTGACCCACACAGATTGCCGCTATCGCCGCCGTCGCTGCAGCTCGTCGAGCGTGCGCTTGAGTTCCTCCAGCTTCCGGCCGGCCTCTCCGAGCTTGCCTTCCGCCGTCAACCGCTGGTAGTCGGCCATCTGCTGCGCCGCCTGCGCGATGAGGGCGTTCAGATCGTCTGGCGCCGCTGGGGGAGTGACGGTTGAAGGCGCGGCGCTTTCCGCAGGTGCCGGGCGTTCGCCGAACAGCTGCGCGAGCGCATCCTCGAACGTCGGCGCGTGGACGAGGCGGTCCTGCAGCGCGAGGATGACGAGCCGCAGCTCCGGCATCGGGCTGTGCTGCGCCTGGAGGAAGATCGGTTCCGCGTACAGCAGCCCCTTTCCGACAGGAAGCACCAGGAGCGTGCCGCGCCGCACCCGCGAGCCCTGCCGGTTCCAAAGTGACAACTGCGACGACAATTCCGGGTCCTGATCGATCCGCGCTTCGATCTGCAGCGGTCCGTCGATCAGCCGCGTCTTCGGGAACTCGTACACGACGACCTCGCCGTAGTGGGGTTCGTCGCTTCGCCCCGCGATCCAGCCGATCAGGTTGTTCCGGTTCGCCGGCGTGAACGGCAGGATCTCGACGAACTCCGCGCGCTCCTCACCAGGGAGCGACATGAGCACGAAGCTCGGCTCCACCGGCGCGGCCGTCTCGCCACGTTGCTCCTCCGCGCTCACCTGCGTCGCCACCGCCCACAAGTCCTCGCGGTTGTAGAACACCGCGGGATCCGTCATGTGGTACAGCGCGAACACCTCCGCCTGGACGCTGAGGAGCAGTTCGGGATATCGCACGTGCGCCTGGAGATCCGCCGGCATCTCCGAGCCGGGTTTGAACAGCTCCGGAAACACGCGGCTGTAGGCGTGGATGATCGGATCCGACGGATCGAAAACGTAGAACGTGGTCGTGCCGTCGTACGCGTCGATCACCGCTTTCACGCTGTTGCGCAGATAGTTGATCGGCTGCCTGTCGAAGCGGTACGCGCGCGAGTAGGGAAACCGGTTCGACGTCGTGAACCCGTCGAGCATCCACGACAGCCGCCCATTCTCGCGGACGACGATGTACGGATCCTCATCGAACGCCAGGAACGGCGCGAGGGCGGCCACACGGCTCCGGATGTCGCGCCGCATCAACAGCCGGCTGTCCGCGGTGACGTCGTCGCTGAAGGGCAGCTTGGCCAGGTCGCCGCGGTCGATCGCGAGAAGCAGACGGCGGAAGAAGCCGCCCAGCGGGATGCCCCCGGTGCCCTCATAGGACGTGAGCTCGTTCGTCTGGCCCTGGGGATAGTTGAACTCGCGCTGACGCGTCTTCACGTACACGTCCGTCGTCGTCATCTCGCCGAAATAGATTTCCGGACGTGTGATCCTGATGTCCGGGCTGGCACTTTCGACGGGCATGTTCTTGAGGACGAGCTGCGGCAGGCCCTCGGGCGTGAACCCGTTCACCGGGTTCATCGTCACGCCGTATCCGTGGGTGTAAATCAATTTCTGGTTCACCCACGTCCGGCTGCTCACGGGCAGGCGGCCGACGTTCAGCTCGCGCGCGGCGAGCATCACCTGCCGGACGGTACCGTCGAGACGATACCGATCGATGTCGATGTCAGGAAAGTCGTAGTAGGTGCGGATCTCCTGGATCTGCCGCAGCGTATCCTGCAGCGCCCGCCAGTCCCATAGCCGGACGTTCTGCAGCGTGGCCTGATTGTTGGGCGCGTCGATGGCGGCGACGCCGCTGTCGGCGGGGAATGGCTGCCGGCTGACGTCACCCAGGCCGAACGCCCGGCGCGTCAACTCGATGTTGTGCGAGAGGTACGGCTGCTCGCGCACGAGCTGATTTGGCCTGACCACGAAGCTGCTGACGTACGATCCGATCGCGCCGACGACGATGTAGCACACGGCCGCGGGCGCTGCCGCGAGCAGGAGCCGGCCGATGCGCGCACCGGCATACGCTTCCCACAACGCGACCGCTGCGCCCGCCAGAAGCGCGGCGCAGACGACGAGGGCGCCGGTCAGCAGAACGTGAGCGTCGGTGTACGTCACACCCGAAAAGATTCCGTGGTCCTCGAACAGACGCCCGAACCGGCCGAGATACACGCGCACGGCCACCAGTGCGAGCACGCACGCCCACGCGATCGCGAGGCCGCGCCCCTCTCCGGCGCGCCGGAGACGTCCCGTCGACGGGGCCCAGCCGCCGTGCGCCACGATGAAAAAGAACAGCGCTCCGACGCAGACGACGACGGCCAGCGTGAGCAGCCATCCGGCGGCGAGCTGCCAGACGGGCAGCGTGAACAGATAGAACGTGATGGGACGGCCGAAGATCGGGTCGCCGGCGTGCGCCCAGGCGGCGGCGTCGGGCAGCGCAGCCGAGGATCCGTACCACCAGAGGGCGACGGCCGGCCAATTCGCCGTCAGGCTCGCGGCGCTCACGAGCGCGACGGCGGCCGAGAGGATCAGGGCCGCGAGACGCAGCACCGGTTCGACCGGCAGCTGGATCGGCTGGCCGTTGACGACGACGATCCCGCCAGATCCGAGATCGCCGAACCGCCGCGGCTTCAGCGCGAGAAACGATCCGTAGAGGACGGCGAACGTGAGCGCCCCGACGATGCCGGCGGTCGCCCCTTCAATGCGCAGCGTTGTCCAGAAGACGCCGCCGTAGCCGAGCGATCCGAACCAGAGCGAGTCGACGTACCAGGAGACGAGGGTCCCGCCAAAGAGGAACACGCCGACGATCAGCAGGACCGCCAGCCATCCACGGCGGTGGGGCGGACGTCGTGGATGCCATTTGGTGTCCTCGAATCGGGGAGCGGTCATGAGTGGTCGCGTCGCGGAGGCGGTGTCATGATGTCATTATTTCGCACCGTCGACCTCTGCCGTTTGCGGTTTTTGATACGCGCATGTCTCAATTTACTTGACAGTTTCGACACAGGGTTTTACTCTGCTTTCATCCCAGCAAGCTCGTTCCAAGCGAGAAGGGCGTCCCGGATGTTCCGGGCCGCAAAGCTGTAAGCTTCGCGCACGTCGCGAGGTGATTTAGCTGCCGAACTTGGACACTTCGCCCCGCCCTCGCCGGTTGGGGCCCTTTCGTCCAAGGCTCCCGTGGCAGCACGTCGGGAGTTCTGCGATGTCCGTGCGTGCGTCCCTGCCAACTCTGGTCGCCATCCTGTTCGCGATGTTTTTCTTCGGCCTCGGCAATTACCTGGCCGCGCGACAGTCGTCCGAAGGGGACGAGATCGCGGCGCTCCGCGCCGAGATTGGATTGCTCAAACGCCAGCAGCAGCGTGAAGCCGCCGGGACGGCCGGAAGCGTCGGCACGGCAGGCGTCAGCATGAACGAGCAATCGCGCGCCGCGCTCGTCGACGACATCAAGCAGCAGCTCACGAGCGAAATGGGACTCCTGCCGCTCGCGATGCTCCGCGAGCGCCGCAACAGCTTCGCCGAGATGTACGCCTACGACAACCTCGGCTCCAGCTCCTACGGCACCGCCGGCTATCTCGGCAACGGCTACTTCATCACGGTCAAGCACGGCGTCGTCGCGCTCGACGGGGACGACAGCGCGGAGTCGTCGCGCAAGATTACGTCGATCAAGCTGTCCTACAACGGGCGCCAGGTGGGCGCGGAAGTCGTCGACACGGGGGACGCGAAGGTCGAAGTCGATCCGGGCGACTGGGCCATCCTGAAGGTCAAGGATCAGGTCGATCTGCCACCGCTCGACGTGGATCTGGCCTACGCGTTCGACTTCGCCGATCCGATCGTGCGCCTCGGCAACGACTACTCGAAAGGGATCGTGCTCTCGACCGGCTACGTGGGGCAGCGCACGGCGAACAGCCTGATCACGTGCCTCACCGACGGCCATCCCGGCGTGTCGGGCGGCGGCGTGCTGAACAGCCACGGACAGCTCGTCGGCATTCCGATCGGCCGGATGCAGGGAGACTTCCGCTTCTCGTTCATCCTGCCGCTGCGCGCGGAAATGTTCCGCAAGGTGCCGCTGTTCAACCAGTGACGTCCTTCTCGGCGCCCCGATTCGACGGCCGGTAGAACCGCCGTCCCTGGTGCGCCGGCGGCAGGCACGTCATATCGCGCGCGATTCCTTCCGGCTCGTCGTGCGCGTACTTGTAGCCCTTCCCATACTCCAACGCTTTCATCAGTCCCGTCGGCGCGTTGCGCAGGTGCAGCGGCACGGGTTCAGCGATCTCCTGCGCGGCGGCTTCGGCCGCCTCGCGGTACGCGACGTACACCGCATTGCTCTTGGGCGCGTTCGCCAGATAGATGGCCGCCTGCGCCAGCGCGGTGTTCCCTTCGGGCATGCCCATGAAATGCACGGCATCCTTCGCCGCGATCGAGACGACGAGCGCCTGTGGATCCGCGTTGCCGACATCCTCTGACGCGAAGCGCACGAGTCGCCGCGCCACGTAGAGCGGATCCTCGCCCGCCTCGAGCATCCGCGCCAGCCAGTAGACCGACGCGTCCGCGTCGCTGTTGCGCATCGATTTGTGCAGCGCCGAGATCAGGTTGTAGTGCTCCTCGCCGGTCTTGTCGTAGAGGAGCGCACGATTCTGCGCGAGCTCGGCCATCAGCGCCGCGTCGATCCGCCGGCCGCCTGACGCACCAGCCGCCATCTCCAGCATGTTGAGCGCGACCCGCGCGTCGCCGTTCGCGTAGCGCGCGATCGCCGCGAACGCTTCGTCCGTGATGTCGAGCCGCTGCGCGCCGAGCCCACGTTCGTGATCCGCCGCCGCGCGCCGGAGGATGGACACGATGGCGTCGATCGTCAGCGGCTGCAGCACGTAGACCTTCGACCGCGACAGCAGCGCCGAATTCACCTCGAATGATGGGTTCTCCGTCGTCGCCCCGATGAGGACGATGTCCCCCGATTCGACGCGCGGCAGGAACGCGTCCTGCTGCGCCTTGTTGAACCGGTGGATCTCGTCGATGAAAAGGATCGTCCGGCGGCCGGAACGGTGCCGCGCGCGCTCCGCTTCCGCCATGACCTCGCGGATTTCCTTGATTCCCGACAGCACCGCGCTGAACGCGATGAAGTGCGCGCGCGTGATCGTCGCGATGAGCCGCGCGAGCGTCGTCTTGCCCGTGCCCGGCGGTCCCCAGAGAATGATCGAACGCAGCTGATCGCGTTCGATGGCCTGCCGCAGGGGACGGCCCGGCGCGAGGAGCGCCTCCTGCCCGACGATGTCGTCGAGCGTCCGCGGCCGCATCCGTTCGGCCAGCGGCGCCGAGGGATCCACGGCTGCCCGATCGGACGATGCTGGTTCGTCGGAGAAGAGATCCATGGCGTCCTTCAGCGGTCCAGCCATCCACGCTGGCGCGCCGCCTCGTACAGCAGCAGCGCCGCCGCGACAGCGACGTTCAACGATTCCACCGGACGCGCCATCGGAATGGTGACGCGTTCTTCCGCAGCCTCCGCGAGCGTCGCGTCGAGTCCGCCCCCTTCCGCGCCGAGCAGCAGCGCGCAGGGCTGCCGCAGGTCCACGCGCGGCAGCGGCGTCCCGCCGCGGGGCACCGCCGCGATGAGCCGGCAGTTCGCGGTCCGCGCGGCTGCCGTGATCGCGTCGAGCGTCGCGCGCCGTGCAACGGGCAGCCGGAACGTGCCCCCCATTGCGCCGCGCAGCGCCTTCCAGCCATACGGATCGGCGGAGCCGTCCATCGCGACGACGCCGGTTGCGCCCGCGGCCGCGGCGGTGCGGACGATCGCGCCGACGTTGCCCGGATCCTGAATCCCCGCGAGCGCGAGCACGAGCGCGCCGGGCGCGCCGAACACCTCGTCCAGCATCGCGGGCGCCGCCTTCGCGATCGCGACGACGCCGGTGTGCTGGCGCACCGGACTCATCGCGGCGATCACCTGAGCCGGCGCCGCGATCGTGCGTCCGCCGGCGCGCGCGACGGCATCGACCAGAGTGCGATCCGCATCCCCGTCCTGCGCGAACGCGGCCGCTTCGATCGCGAGCCGCGCGGCGAGTGCTTCCTGCAGAAGGTGCGTGCCGTCGAGGAGCACGTCGATTGCGCCCGCGCCGGGATCGCCCGCCTCACCGCGCGCCACCGTCCGAAACCGGCGGACGATGGGGTTCTGGCGGCTCGTGATCCGCTCCATCGTCTTCTATTATTGCGGATTCCTTTTCTGCTACCATGACCGGCGTGAAGGGCCGGATTCTGAAGAAATTCGAGGATGAAATCGCGCTGCTCGAGCGTGAGCTGAAGACCGAGCTGCCGAAGGAGATCAAGCGCGCGCGCGAACTGGGGGACCTGCGCGAAAACGCGGAGTACCAGGCCGCGAAGGAGCGGCAGCGGCTCGTCGAATCGCGCATCAGCCTGCTCAAGAAGCGGGTCAGCGAGATCTCGCTCATGAACCTCGACCGGCTTCCGCACGACAAGGTCGGCTTCGGCTCGACCGTGCACCTGCGCGACGAGCAGGGGCAGACGATCGTCTATCAGCTCGTCATGCCGGAAGACGCCAACGTCGATGAGGGATTGATCTCGACCGCCTCGCCGATCGGACGCAGCCTCCTCAATAAAGAGGAAGGGGACGACATCGTCGTCCGGACGCCGAACGGCGCCGAGCGCCGCTTCGAAGTGGTGAAGCTGCAGACCATTCACGACGAATGAACCGGCGCGGCGCCGCACCGCTGTGATTACCCCCGACTCTCCGGATCGCCAGTACTCCACTCGGTTGAGGACGGCGGTCGTCCTGACCGGCACCGGTACGGCCGGCGCGTATCACGCCGGCGTGCTGCGCGCGCTGCACGAGGCCGGCGTGCGGATCGATCTGGTCGCCGGCCGCGGCATCGGCTCGATCGGCGCGCTCTTCGCCGCGATCGACGGGGGACCGCGGCTCTGGGAGAAGGACGGTGTGTGGAAGCGGCCCACCGCCGGATCCGCGTACTCATGGCGCCGGCCGCTGCGCATCGCCGGCGGTGCGCTCGTGGCGGCCGCGGCCTTGCTGGCGCTGCCGCTCGCGCTGTTCGGTGTCGGCGTGCTCGTTGCGATCGCCGGCGCGCTGCTCGCGCTCGTGTCGCTCGATCGCGCGTCGATTGCCGTGACGGCGGCCTACGCGCGATGGCTGGACTGGCTGTTCGCCCCGACGGCGATTCCGACGGTCATCCCACGACTCGTCGTCCTCTGCTTGATTGCGGCCATCGTGGCGCTTGGGGCCGCGGTTGTCGTCAACTTTTTCCGCCACGCGGCGCGGCGGCGGGAGCGCAGCGGGTTGCTGTGGCGCCTGCTCGGCGCGCCGCTGTCGGCCGAAGCGCTCGAATCGTCGCTCCGCGCGGAGCTGTGGAGCCTGATCCGCGGGGCCGCGCCGATTGGCGTGCCGGCGCCCGCGGAGCTGGGACGGAAGTACGTCGAACTGCTCGCCGAGAATCTCGGACAGCCCGGCTTCCGCGAGCTGCTGATCGTCGCGCACGATCTCGACGCGCGGCGTGATCTCGTCTTCGGCCTGTTGTCGGACGCCCATCGCGCGCGATTCTTCACGCGTCCGGTCCTCGACGGTCCGCGGCAGGCGGAGGCGTTCGATCTGGCCGGCGTCGCGCGCGATCACGCGTACGATGCGCTCGCCGCCAGCCTCACCGTTCCCGTCGCGACGGAGCCGCGCCTCGTGAGTTTCCCGCCGGAAGGACCGTGGCGCGGCGAGACGCATCGCGTGTGCGATCGTCCCGGGTCGCTCACACGGCTGATCGAGGAAGTCGGCGTCGCCGGCGCCGAGCAGGTGATCATTCTGTCGGCGGCGCCGCCGCCCGGCCGTCCGCACGAGCTGAGCGCCGGCCGCGCCGATCTGCGCGGCCGCACAGGGGAGCAGCTCACCGCCTTTGAAACGGCCGCCCTCCGCGACGTCATGGAGCAGTTCGGCGGGCGCTTCGCCGGCATCTACCTCGTCCGGCCGGTGCACAACCCGCTCGGTCCGCTGGATTTCGCCGGCGTCTACGACGAACGCTCCGATCGCCGGCACTCGCTCGCCGAGCTCGTGGACCGGGGCTACGAGGACGGCTATCGCCAGTTCGTCGAGCCGATCGTGGCCGTCAGCGGCGAGCGGATGCAGGTCCAATCGTAACTTGGGGTTCGGCGTTCGGGGGTTCGGGGTTCAAGGTAGTCCCCGTCATGAGGAGCGCAGGATGAAGCAGGCAGAGGCGGGAACGAGCCGGCAGGACGCGACGCCGCTGACGACGCCGATCTACGAGACGACGACGTTCGTGTTCGAGTCGGCGGAGGAAGTGAAGGCGTACAACGCGGGCACGTCGCGCAAGTTTCTCTACTCGCGCTACAGCAACCCGACGGTGGTCGCGGTGGAGGAGAGCCTGGCGGCGCTCGAGCACGCCGACGCGGCGGCGCTGTTTTCGAGCGGCATGGCGGCGACCGCCACGACCCTGCTCGCGCTGCTGCGGTCGGGCGACGAAGTCGTGTGCAGCGCGGCAATCTACGGCGGCACGCTGCATCTGCTCGCGGATCTCTTTCCGCGCTACGGTATCGAGCCCCGATTCGTGTCCCTCGAGGCGCTGGCGGATCCGGCGCGCGTGTTGACCGACCGCACGAAGGTGCTGTGGTTCGAGTCGCCGATCAACCCGACGCTGCGATGCGTGGACGTCGCGGCGGTGGCGGCGGCGTGCCGTCAGCGGGGCGTGATCTCGGTGATCGATAACACGTTCGCGAGCCCCGTCAACCAGCAGCCGATCGCGATGGGCGTGGACCTCGTCATGGAAAGCGTGACGAAGTACCTGAACGGCCACAGCGACGTGACCGCCGGGACGATCGCCGGCGGCCGCGACGCGTTGGCGCCGGTACTCCAGGCGCGGAAGATGTTCGGCACCGTCCTCGATCCGCAGGCGGCGTACGCCATCGGCCGCGGCCTCAAGACGCTGCAGGTCCGCGTCGAGCGCCAGAATGCGACGGCGATGGCGGTCGCGCGCTGGCTCGAGCAGGATCGCCGCGTGACGCGCGTGTTCTATCCAGGGCTCGAGTCGCATCCCGACCACGCGCTGGCACGGCGGCAGATGTCGGGGTCTGGCGGGATGGTGTGCGTGGACGTCGGCGGCGGCCAGCCGGGCGCCGAGCGTTTCTTCGACCGGCTTCGCGTCTTCCAGCGCGCCGCGAGCCTCGGCGGCGTGGAAAGCCTCTGCAGCCTGCCCGTGCTGACGTCGCAGTGGGGGCACACCGATGCGCAGCTTGCCGAGGCCGGCATCACCCGCAGCATGGCGCGCCTCTCGATCGGCCTCGAGGACGCCGCTGAATTGATTGCGGACCTGGACCAGGCGCTGTGAGATCGGATGTCGGATGTTGGATGTCGGGTGTCGGATGTCGGATGTTGGAGGTCGGACGTGACGGCGGGCGAAATCGATCGTCCTGGGCGGAGGCGGGAGCGCTTGGCCCACGTTAGCCGCAGCAGCGATCCACCCCCGCCTTGCCCTGCGCGGCGACTTCCACCCCATCGTCACATCCAACCTCCAACATCCGATTCCCGTCACCTCCAACATCCAACCTCCGACATCCGGCGTCCGTCACCTCCGACCTCCAACCTCCGACCTCCGACTTTGTGACGAGAATGTGACGAGCGGGCGTCCGGCGGCGGCGTGGGCACGTCAGAATACGTGTCATGCCGACCTGGGTGCTGACCGTCAACGGCCAACCACATCGCGTCGAGGCGGACTCGGACATGCCGCTGCTCTGGGTTCTCCGCGATCGCCTGCAACTCTTCGGCACCAAGTACGGATGCGGCGTCGGCGTGTGCGGCGCCTGCACGGTCCATCAGGACGGCGCCGCCGTCCGCTCGTGCACGATCCCGATCGCGCAGGCTGCCGGGCACGCGTTCACGACCATCGAGGGACTGTCGACTGACGGCACGCACCGCTGCCAGCAGGCGTGGCTCGACGAGGACGTCTCGCAGTGCGGCTTCTGTCAGCCCGGGATGATCATGGAAGCGGCGGCGCTGCTGCGCGCGACGCCGCGGCCGACCGACCGGGACGTGGATGCGGCGATGCGCACCCACGTCTGCCGGTGCGGCACCTACACGCGCATCCGCCGCGCCATCCACCGCGCGGCCGCGGCGCAGGGGAGCGGCGCGTGACGATCACCCGCCGCGGCTTCATCCGCACGACCAGCCTCGCGGCCGGCCTCACGCTGTCGTTCCGGCTCCCCGGCGCGCTCGCGGACGAGCACGACGGCTTCCGACCGAACGCCTTCCTGCACATCGGTGAAGACGAGGCGATCACGGTGTTCGCGGTCCGCCTCGAGATGGGACAGGGCGTCCGCACGCTGCTGCCCATGATGATTGCCGAGGAGCTGGATGTCGACTGGGGGTCGATTCGGGTCGAACAGGCGACACCCGGCGGTCCTTTCAAAGAGATTCAACTGCACACGAGCGGGAGCAGCAGCAGTTCGGAGACGTTCATGGACCTGCGCCGCGCGGGCGCAGCAGCGCGCGAGATGCTGATTCAGGCCGCGGCCGGGAACTGGGGCGTCGAACCGGGCAGCTGCCGCACGGAACGCGGCGCCGTCATCCATCCGGCGACGGGACGCCGCCGCACGTACGGGCAGCTCGCCGCCGCGGCGGCGCGGCAGTCCGTTCCAAAGGAGCCCGCGCTGAAGCCGCGCACGGCGTTCCGCATGCTGGGCACGCCGATGAAGCGGATTGACGGCCCCGCGATCGTGACCGGCCGCGCGCCGTACGGCCTCGACGTGCGCGTGCCGGGGATGTTGTACGCGAGCATCGAGCGTGCACCGACGCTTGGCGCGACGATGAGGCGATTCGATGCGGAGGCGGCGTTGAAACTGCCGGGCGTGCGGTACGTGGTGCCGGTCACGCGCGGCATCCTTCAGGGCGTCGCGGTCGTCGCCGACGATACGTGGTCGGCGATGCGGGCGCGCCGCGCGCTGCACATCGAGTGGGAGCCCGGCCCCGCGGCGGACTTCGATTCGGACCGCTACCTCGCGTCGCTGCCCGCCGCGCTCGAGCGCGCGTCGTTCGCCGTCCGCCACGAGGGAGACGCCGACGCCGCGCTCGCGGGCGCCACGCGACGGGTCGACGCGACGTACGTCTTTCCGTTCCAGGCGCACGCGCCGATCGAGTCCATGAACTGCACCGCGGACGTGCGGCAGGCGTCCGCGGAATTCTGGGTGCCGACGCAGACGGACGTGCGCACGCTCGATCAGGCCGCGAAGGTGACGGGCCTGCCGCGCGACGCGATCACGGTGCACTGCGCGCTGATGGGTGGCGGATTCGGACGGCGCTTGTTTGCGGACTACGTCGCCGAAGCGGCCGAGATCTCGCAGCGCCTCGGACGCCCGGTGCAGGTGTGCTGGACGCGCGAGGACGACATGCGCCGCGGCTATTTCCAGCCGGCCACCGCGCAGCGGTTTACCGGGGGACTCGACGCTGCCGGGCGGCTCGTCGCGCTCGTGCACCGCACCAGCGCGTCGGACCTGACGATCTACGACATCCACGGCGGACGCAACATCTGGACGGATCCGCCGAAGCCGCCGCGCGCGGCGGATGCCTACGCGCAGGATCAGAGTCCCTGGGGCGCGTACGACAATCCGTACGCGATCGCCCACCTGCGCGTTGACTGCGCCGACGTGACGAGCCCCGTCCCGACCGGGCCCTGGCGCGCGGTCGAGTATCCGTCGACGGTGTTCGGCCGGGAGTCGTTCCTCGACGAGCTGGCGCATGCCGCCGGCGCCGATCCGATCGCGTTCCGCCTCGCG
>DASSOM010000197.1:0-5688 GCA_035700625.1 Vicinamibacterales bacterium | reverse complement strand
AGCCGTTCGAGCTCGTGTTCGGCGTCCCATCGCGCCGTCCGCTGGGCGGCCGTGAGTCCCGCGCCCTGCTGCGCGCGCACGATGAGGCCCCCGCCGGCGATCGCGGCGACGACGACGGAGAAGACGAAACGACGGCGGATTCCGGTCATGGTTCTGGCTCCTGGTGCGGGCATCATACCGTTCAGATTGACACCTGACGAGTGCTCGAGCGGCGCGCCCGTCTACGACGGCTGGTAGTAGTTCTCGAACGCCCGATATACTCCCACGTCGGTCTTCGGTAAATCCAACATGCATCTAAGACATCGAATCATCAGCGGTTTCATCGTGATCCTTGCGGCATGCGTGGCGGGCCTTCCCGCGGCCGCCCAGTCGCCCAACAACGCCGGCATCGTCGTGATCGTCAATGACCAGGCCGGGCTGGTCGTGCAGGACGCGCGCGTGACCGTCATCAACGAGCAGACGGGCGCGACGCGGGAAGCGATGACGAGCGACAAAGGCAGCGCCTCTTTTCCGGCACTGACGCTCACGGGCACGTACGACGTCGCCGTGTCGAAGGCCGGATTCGCCGACGAGACGCGGCGCGGCATCGCCCTGAGGTCGGGAGAAGTCGCCACGGTGCAGGTCAAGCTGCTGGTCGGCGGCGCGCAATCGGAGGTCACCGTCTATGGCGCCGAGAGCGGCGTCCGCGCGGAGGCGCAAATCGGCCTCAAACTCGACAGCGACACCATCGAGGCCACGCCCGTGCTCGGCCGCAAGGTCACGACGCTGCCGCTGCTCAATTCGGCGTTCCGCCCGGGGAAAGGCACGGGCGACCTGTTCGTGAACGCCACCTACGTCATCGCCGGCTCGGGAAGCCGCCGGACGACCACCTTCATGGTCGACGGCGCCAACAATGACGACGGGTGGGGGCGTCAGACCATGTTGGCGACCCTGCCGGTCGGAGCCGTCGAGGAAGCGGCGGTGCTGACGAACGCCTTCTCGGCGGAGTTCGGCTGGACCGCCGGACCGGCGTTCAACATCGTCACGAAGTCGGGCACCAACGATCTGCGCGGCAACGCGTTGTACCTCGCGAGGCCCGGCGGGTTGCAGGCCAAGACGTTTTCCACCGACGCGTTCTGCCCGTCCTCGATCCCGAGCTGCGTGACGCCCCCGACGCTCGAGGCGATCAACCCCGCGGATGTCCCGGATGAACTCCATCAGTTCTCCGCCGCCGTCGGCGGGCCGATCGTGCGTGACCACACGTTCTTCTTCGCGTCAGGCGAATACACGAGGCAGAATCGGACGACGTTCCTGTCGGAGAGCCTGCCGGCGTTCGTGCTGCCACCGGATGGGAGCCTGACCTACGTCGGCCACTTCCGTCAGGGGCTGTTCGACGCGCGCGTGGACCACAAGCTCACGCCCACGCAGACGCTGATGGTCCGCGCGAACTTCGATCACTTCTACGACACGAATCCGAACGACGCCGTCGTGGGCACCCGCGCGCCGACGGTGGCGCGCCGCTACACGCGGGGGTCGTATTCGGCGCAGGTCAATCACACCGCGGTGCTCGGCCCGCGTCTGCTGAACGAAGCCCGCGGGGCCTGGTTCGAAGGCTCGCCCGTCGCGCGATGGGAAGCCCCGAACGCCTCGACGACCTACACGCGGTCGGGATCGGTGCCGTTCACCATCGGCGAGTCGCGGGCGTCGGATATTACGAGCCGGCAGCTGCAGTTCTCCGACACGCTCTCGTGGTCCACGGGACGCCACGACCTCCGGTTCGGCGGCAGCGTCGTCCATCACAGGAGCGGCGGTTTCGGCCGCGAGCCGGGCTCGCCGACGCTGGGCACGTTCAGGTTCCGCAGCAGCACGACGGCGCCGTTCGACCAGTTGACGCTGGCGGACGTCCAGCAGTACAGCGAACCGGTCAGCTACGGCATCGACTCGTATGAGATGAACCAGTGGCTCTGGGCGATGTTCGTGCAGGACCGCATCCGCGTCGGCGATCAGCTGACCCTGGATGCGGGGCTGCGGTACGACCGGCAGACGCTGACCGACAGCACGAAGGACTTCGCGCCGAGGGTCGGCGCCGCCTGGCATCCGGCCGGCGACCCGAGGCTCGTCGTCCGCGCCGGCTATGCGATGTACTACCCGCAGCTGCGGACGAACTGGATCGCGGACGCGTTGATCGGCGGGCTCGACGGCTCGGTCACGTATACCGCGTCGCCCGGTCAGACCGGCTTTCCGGAGTGCCTGACGTGCGTGCCGCTGGGCATCGATCCGCGCACGCTGCCGCTCTCGCAGCAGCCGCCGAGGAACATCACGATCCAGGCGGGGCAGCGCGAGTTCTACGAGCAGCAGTTCGCGGCGTACGGCCTCGACTTCAATCTGCTGCCCGGGTATCCCGACGAACTGCTCAACTCGCGCAGCCAGGTGACCTCGATTGGCGCGGAGCGCGAGATCGTGCCGGGGCTGTTCCTGGGCGCGGACTACGTGCACCAGCACTGGAGCGACCTGCCGGATCGGATCAACCTCAACGCGCCGGCGCCGTTCGATCGGACCGCACCCGGCCAGTCGCGTTCCGTCAAGGACGCCGATGCGACGCGCCCGATCGTGCCGGTCAACGGCGGCGTGCGGAACGTGACCACCCTGATGAACCTGGGCGAGGCCGACTATGACGGACTCGAAACGCTGCTGCGCTACAACCGCGGACCGTTCCAGGGCAGCGTGAGCTACACGTTGTCGAAGGCGACGAACACCACGGAACCTGACGGCAACGGGTTCGGCCCGAACCAGATGAACGTCGCACGGCTCGGCGAAGAGGAGCGCGGTCCCAGCATCGTCGATCAGCGCCATCGTGCGGTGATTCAGGCGAGCTATGCGTTCCCGCACGACTTCACGGCGGGAACGCTGATGCAGTTCGCCTCGGCGCGTCCGATCAATCCTCTCACCGGCGAAGACAACGACGGCGACGGGTCGGACGACGATCGTCCTGTCATCGACGGCAAGGTCGCGGAGAAGGGCTCGTTCCGCGGCACGGGCATTCAGGACGTCGGCCTGTTCGCCGAGCAGCGGATTCCGGTCGGCCCGCGCGCCCTGCTGCTGCGCGTGGAGGCCTTCAACCTGTTCAACCACGCCAACATCCTCGGGCGCGGCCAGGACACGTACGGGGACGGCAGCGTTGCCGACCCGACGTTCGGCCAGGTCGCGGCCGTCGGAACGTCGACGAACGCGCTGCCGGGGCTCGCGGACATCGATCCTCCGCGCATGGTCCAGTTCCAGGTGCGGTTTCTCTTCTAGTGGGTTGTGGGTCAGGGCTTTATGCCCTGACTCCCGTCGCATCTGTGGGTCAGGGCTTCAGCCCCTGTTTCCAGGGCGGTAGCCTTGACATGCTTCCCGGCCGGCTTCATCGTGTCGGTCAGCACGCTTCATGCCGCGCCCGCAGATTCCAGACCAGTTCGAGGAGTTCCGCGACGAGCGCTGGCAGCGGGAGGCCACGCGCGAGGTGCACACGCCGTTCGACGCCGAGCGCTTCATCGAGCGCGTCGGCTTCGCCGCCTGCATGACCGATACGCGGCGCCCCGGGCCGTCGCTGTACGTCGCGGTGTGCGGTCGGCGCGACGCGATCATGCCGCGCAACGTCCAGACCGATCCCGAGTCGTCGCTCGCCTGGCGCCTCAAGGACGATCTCGTCCGGCGCGGCACGGTGTACTACGGAAAGCTCGCCGGCGCGCGCGCGACGTTCGTCGCGCCGCGCATGGTGCCGTACTTCAACGCCGTCTGGGGACTGAAGCGCGCCGACGAGCCGAAGCGCCTCAGCCGCCGTGCGCGGGCCATCCTCCGCGTGCTCCGCCGCGAATGGGAGATGGGCACCGCCGATTTGCGCGACGATGCCGGCATCAAGGATCGCGCGGCCTTCACACACGCGCTCGACGAGCTGCAGGCGGCGATGCTCGTCGTGCCGAGCGCCGTCGTGTACCAGCCGACGTTTACGTACCTCTGGACGCTCGCGGTGGGCCGGTTCCCGGACGAATTGCGCCGCCGCATCCGGCGCGATGTCGCGCTTCGCGAAATCGCCCGGTGCTTCCTCGCGAACGCGGGGATGACCGTTCCCGGCGAACTTGCCCGTGTCACGGGGCTGTCCCGTGCGGACGCGGGTCTCGGCAACCGTGCGCTCGTGGCCGAGGGGTTTGCCGTGTCTCCGGCGCGCGGGGTATACGTGCTGGCGTCGCTCGCGTAGGATGCACGGCCTCAGTTGGTGTGGGTCAGGGCTTCAGCCCTGACGCGCAAGTGTAATATTCGACCGTGATCGCTCCCATCCTCTCTCGCGTCAGCGCCGGCGTCCTGGTCCTGTGCGGTGTCGCGCTCCTGTTCGCGTCCGACGTTCTGCTGCCGGCGTTGATTCCCGCATTCCCGCCCGCCGCCGCCTGGCTTGGACAGCTGCTCGGCGCCGCCTGGCTGGGACTGGCGGCGATCAACTGGCTCCAGCGGCGAGCCGTCCTTGGCGGGATCTACGGCCGCCCGATCGTGCTTGCGAACCTGACCGTCTTCGTCGTGAGCGCCCTCAGCCTGATTCGCGCGCTGCCGGGCAAGCCGCCCGCGTTATGGGCCGCGGCCGCCGTCGCGTCGCTCCTCGCGGCGGGCTACGCGGTGCTGCTCTTCGCGGGTCCTTTCGAGGGCGCGCCGCGTCCCTCGGCGTGATGCTGCGGAGATCGCCGGTTATCGCCTATCGCGTCGACGGCGCGAGCTGCCAACCGGTGTTCAGCCACTGGCCGTCCTTGAACAGGAACACTTCGGTGGCCATGCCGCGCTCCGAATGTGACTGGCCGCCGCTCGTCAGCGCCATCTCGTACGACGTGTACAGAATCGCCGTGTTGCCGTAGACCTGGATTTCCGTCGTGGGGAACTCGAGCCGCGTCAGCTTGCCGCCGGAGGCGGCAAAGCCGCGCGCGCCCTCGAGATTGGACTGCAGCGTGCCGAACGTCGACGAGCCGGAGTCGATCGTGATCAGCTCGGGCGGCAGGAGTTTCGTCAGCCTGGCTTCGTCGCCGGCGAACCACGCGCGCCAGACCGCCTCGCGTGCCTGCATGAGCGCCGCGCGTTCTTCCGGATCGAGCATGCGCCGCTGCGACGCGATTTGCGAGATCGCTTCCGGGTGCAGCGATGTGTTGGACGCGACCTGAATCCAGCCGCCGGGATCCTTGTGATAGACATCCACGAACGTCAGCTTCTGCGTGCTCCGGTCGGCGCCCTCGAGCCGGTCCACTTCCGCCTGGAACGAGACGACCGCCGTGTCGCCGTAGAAGACGATGTCGAACTCGCCGATGCGATAGCCGATCATCCCCTGGCCCTTCGGTACATCCGGAGGGAACGTTGCCTCGTTCATGTAGCCGTCGCGGCCGCGAATCACGTGGCCGGACCACGGCGTGAAGCCGCGCCACTCGGCCCCGTGCGTCGCCTCGAGCTTCGCCCGATCCTTGTCGACGAAGGCTTGAAAAATGCTTTCGATGTGCGCCCGGATGGCTGCCGCGTCCTCCGGTCGATCGGCGGCGAGGGTCTGGGCTGACGCCGACAACGCCGGGCACGTCGTCGCGAGAATGAGGGCCGCCGCCGCGATGGAGTTGCGCATCGGAACGCTCCCTGGAAGAATGCCGCGCCGCGCATCATACTCCCAATAGTCGTCCGGAAGGTCATCGAGCTTCGAGGAATGGC
>DASSOM010000196.1:0-28849 GCA_035700625.1 Vicinamibacterales bacterium | reverse complement strand
GAGGATACGGTCACTCGAACAAAGTACTATCCATGGGCACCGTAAGTTACTGTCCGATATAGGACAACTCGACTTCAGGCAATTGGACGAGCTGGATCCAAAATGTTGGGTTGGCGTGCTCGAGGCACACCCCGACCCAATTGCGCAGGAGCGCGGAGGAGAAAAGTGGGCTACTTCGCGAAGCGGTCGAAGATGTCGACCAGCTCGGTGAGCCGCTTGGACCTCTCGGGCTCACCCTTGGTCACGCCGTCGGGGACGCAGTGCTCGACGTGGTAGCGGAAGACGGCGAGACTGATCCGGTTGAGGGCGGCTTCGGCGGCCGCCAGCTGCTGCAGGATCTCGACGCACAGCCGCGGCTCCTGCACCATCCGGCGGATCCCCCGCACCTGGCCTTCGATGCGGTTCAGTCGGGTCACGATTGCCTGCTGTTGCGTCTCGTCGAGCATCACGGGAGCCTCGTTTCCGAAGGGGACGAAAACACTATACCGGAGAATCGAGCTTCCAGCTTCCAGCTTCCAGCTGGCGGCTGGCGGCTGGCGGCTGGCTTCAGGGCCGCCCGATTGACATGGCGGCCCGCAGTGAATGACCATTCATTCAGTGACAGCGACGGCGCTCCGATCCGTTCCGCGCCACGCGCGCGGAGACAAGCGCGAAGCGATCCTCCGCGCGGCGGCACAGGTGTTCGCCAGCCGCGGCTTCTTCGCCGCGCAGGTCGCCGACGTGGCCCGCGCCGCCGGCGTCGCCGCCGGCACCGTCTACCTGTACTTCCGCAGCAAGGACGACCTGCTCGTCTCCATCTTCGATCGCACGATGCGCGAGGCGATCGACGAGGGACGCGCCGGTATCGCGCCGCTCGACGATCCCGCCGACCGCCTGCGCGAGATCGCGCGCCGCCACCTCGATCGCCTCGGCCGCGACCGCGCCCTCGCCGTCGTCTTTCAGGTGGAGCTGCGGCAGTCGACGAAGTTCATGGAGCGCTTCTCCACGACCGCGCTCCGCGAGTATCTCGGCATCATCCGCGACGTCATCGCCGACGGCCAGGCGCGCGGGACGTTCCGCCGCGACGTGAGCCCGACGCTCGCCGCCAAGCTGCTCTTCGGCGCGCTCGACGAAATGGCGACGAACTGGATCCTCAGCCGGCGCCGCTACGACCTCGCCGGCGAAGCAGGCGCGATCGTCGACCTGTTCCTGCACGGCGTCGCGCAGCGCGCACGCGCGCGAACGCGGAGCAAGAAGCGGTGACGGGATCTCACGCCAAGGCGCCAAGGAGCCAAGCTGCGGCTGCGCAGCGGCCGTCGAGGCCGGCCGTTGGCCGGCCGGCGGGGATCACACGATCCACGGAGGCGAGCCGCCCATGCGATCGGACGCGGTTCGTCTCCGCGGATCGTGTGATCCCCGTGCGCCCGCGCAAAGCGCGGGCTCGACGGCCCGTCTCGCAGCCGTACCAATCCCCGGCTCGACGGAACCCGTCCGTCGCCAAAACGAAACCTTGGCGTGAGATCCCCTTGGCTCCTTGGCTCCTTGGCGTGAGATCCCTCTTGGCTGCCTGGCTCCTTGGCGTGAGATCTCTTGGCGTGAGATCCCTGCCGTGACGATCCGGACGGCGGCCGTGCTCGGCGCCGGCACGATGGGCGCGCAGATCGCGGCGCACCTGGCAAACGCGGGCGTGCCTGTCCTGCTGCTCGACGTCTCGCCCGACGTGGCGCGCGAAGGACTCCAACGCGCGCAGGCGATGAAGCCGGACCCGTTCTTCACACCGGCCACCGCGGCGCTCATCACGACGGGCGGATTCGACGACGGGCTTGCGCGCGCGGGCGGCGCCGACTGGGTCATCGAAGCCGTCGTCGAGCGGATCGACGTCAAGCGCGCGCTGCTCGATCGGCTCGAGCCGCACCGCCGAGAAGACGCCATCGTCAGCTCCAACACGTCCGGCATTCCGATTGGTGCAATCGCCGAAGGACGCACGCCGGCGTTCCGCCGTCGCTGGCTCGGCACGCACTTCTTCAACCCGCCGCGCTACCTCCACCTTCTCGAAGTGATTCCGACGCCCGACACCGACCCGGCGGTCGTCGAAACGATCCGCGGCTTCGCCGATCGCCGCCTCGGCAAGGCCGTGGTGCTCGCGAAGGACACTCCGAACTTCATCGCGAACCGCATAGGCCTGTTCGGCGTGATGCAGATCTTCCGCGCGCTCGAGAGGGGCAACTACACGATCGAGGAGATCGATGCGATCACCGGTCCCGCGATCGGACGTCCGAAGAGCGCGACGTTCCGCACGATCGACATCGCCGGGCTGGACGTCCTCGCCCACGTCGCGCGGAATCTCGCGGAGCGGCTGGACGATGCGGACGAGCGCGCCGCCTTCACGCTGCCGCCGCTCATCGAGAAGATGGTCGCCGGGGGCATGGTCGGCGCGAAGTCGGGCCGCGGCTTCTACCGCAAGGAGGGGGACGAGATCCTCACGCTCGATCCGTCAACGCTGGAATACCGTCCCCGCCAGTCGCCGCGGCTGCCGTCGCTCGACGCCGCGAAGAACATCGACGACGTGGGCGAGCGCATCCGCACGCTGACGGCAGACGGCGGCAAGGTGGGCGAATTCCTCCGCGCGACGCTCCTGCCGACGCTCGACTACGCGGCCCGGGTCGCGCCGCTCGTCGCACATCGCCCCGAGGACGTGGACGACGCGATGCGGTGGGGATTCGGCTGGGAGCTGGGCCCGCTGGAGACGTGCGCGGCGCTGGAGGCGAGCGGCGAAGGACCCGCGCACGCCAATTCTCCTGTGTTCCGCAAGTCGCTCACGCTGCTCGGCCTGGCGCGCCAGTCCTCGCGCGTCGTCCGGCGCAACGCCGGCGCGAGCCTCGTCGACCTCGGCGACGGCGTCCTCTGCGTCGAGTTCCACTCGAAGATGAACACGATCGGCGGCGACACGATCCAGATGCTGCATGCGGGCATCAGCGAAGCGTCCGCGAACTTCGCCGCGCTCGTGATCGGCAACGACGCCGCGAATTTCTCCGCCGGCGCGAACATCATGCTTCTGCTGCTCGAAGCGCAGGAAGGCAACTGGGACGAAGTGGATCTGATGGTCCGCGCGTTTCAGGGGATGACGATGGCGCTGAAGCACGCGGCGGTCCCGGTCGTCGCCGCACCGGCGGGCCTGACGCTCGGCGGCGGCTGCGAGATCGCGCTGCACGCGGCGCGCGTGCAGGCCGCGGCCGAGAGTTACATCGGCCTCGTCGAGGTTGGCGTTGGCCTCATCCCCGCCGGCGGCGGCACGAAGGAACTGCTGGCGCGCGCGATGGAGTGCACCCCCGCGGACGGCGACATCCTTCCATCGGTTCAGCGCGTGTTCGAGACGATCGGCTTCGCGAAGGTCGCGACGAGCGCTCCGCATGCGCGCGAACTAGGCTACATGCGCGAGGGTGACGGCATCACGATGAATCGCGATCGCGTCATCGAGGATGCGAAGGCTTACGCGCTGCGGCTCGCGGCCGACGGCTACCGCCCGGCGCAGCCGCGACAGGCGATCCGCGTTGGCGGAGAAGGACTGCTCGCGACGTTGAAGCTCGGCGTGCACCTCGCGTGGCGCGCCGGACACATCAGCGATCACGATGCGCTGATCGGCCGCAAGCTGGCGTGGGTGCTCTCGGGCGGCGACGCGCCGCACGAGACGACGATGACCGAGCAGCAGCTGCTCGATCTCGAACGCGAAGCGTTCCTGAGTCTCTGCGGTGAACGCAAAACGCAGGAGCGCATGGCTTATACGCTGAAGACGGGGAAGACGCTGAGGAATTGATCTGTGTTTCTCCAGGGTTCCGGCCCGCCGATCGTCGTCGTTCCCGGCATCCAGGGCCGGTGGGAATGGATGCGGCCGGCGCTGCGGGCGCTGGCGCCCACGTGCCGGACGGTGAGCTACACACTCAGCGGCGACCTCGGGTCGCGGACGCGAATGGATTGGGACCTTGGGCTCGAGAGCCTTTGCCGGCAGCTCGATGGTGTGCTCGACGCCGCCAGGCTCGAACGTGCGGCGATTTGCGGAGTGTCGTACGGCGGGCTCGTGGCCGTCCGCTACGCGGCGACGCGGCCTCGGCGCGTCAGCGCGCTGATCCTCGTGTCGTCGCCGGGACCTGGATGGGCGCCAAGCGCGCGTCAGGCGCGGTACGCGAGCCGGCCGTGGGTATCGCTGCCGGCGTTCTGCGCGACGGCGTTCCAGCGGCTCGGCGCCGAGATCGTCGAGGCGCTGCCCGGCTGGCCGTCACGGATCGCGTTCACGACGCGCTATGCGGCGGGCGCGCTCGCGGCGCCCGCGATCCCCAGCGTGATGGCGCGGCGCGTCCGGATCCAGCAGTTGACCGACATCGAGGGAGATTGCGGATGCATCACCGCGCCGACGCTCGTGATCACCGGCGATGCGCATCTCGATCGCGTCGTCCCCGTCGAGTCGACGCGGCGCTACGTGGATCTGATCGCCGGCGCGCGGTACGAGATCATGGAGAGGACCGGGCATCTCGGGCTGCTGACGCAGCCTGACCGATTCGCCCGGATCGTGAGCGAGTTCGTGCATGCCCACCATTGATGATCTGCGTGGACCATCGGGGCGCCTCGAGGCGCTGATCGACGAGCCGGCAGGCGGCGCGTCGCCGAAGGCGGCCGTCGTCTTTGCCCATCCGCTCCCGACGCATGGCGGGACGATGCACACGAAGGCGGTGTATCAGGGCGCGAAGGGACTCGTGCGCGCGGGCTGCGCGGTGCTGCGGTTCAACTTCCGCGGCGTCGGCCGCAGCGAGGGAGCGTTCGACGAAGGCGCCGGCGAGATGGGTGATTTCACGGCCGCGCTCGATTACATGGCCGCGCGCTATCCCGGGACGCCGCTGTGGGCCGCGGGGTTTTCGTTCGGATCGTGGATCGCGCTCGAGACCGGCGCGGCGGACGACCGTGTGTCGGTGCTGATCGGCATCGCACCTCCCGTCACGAAAAACGGGTACGACTTCAGCCGGACGCTGGCGAGCACGAAGCCGAAGTTCTTCGTCCAGGGAGAGGCCGACGAGATCTGTCCGATTCAGGACTTCTGGAAGTTCTATGGACAGTTGAAGGAGCCCAAGGAGATGGTCGTCATCGACGCCGCCGATCACCTGTTCGACGGACACACGACCGAGGTCGGCGAGGCGCTGGAGGATTTGCTGGGGGACTATCACGACGAGGCGCTTTCGTAACCGCCGCGCGGGTCCTGGCGCGTGACAGCCCACAGGTGCTCGCGCGCTACAACAGGCTCACCGGTACGCGCGCTCCGCGCCTGCGGGCGCCCGTCACGCGCCACCCGCTAAGGTTACGAAATCGCCCCGTCGCACAGCAGCAAAGCACATGAAGGAAGCCGTCATCGTTTCCGCCGTCCGCACCGCCGTCGGCAAGGCGCCCAGGGGAGCGCTGCGCTACACGCGTCCCGACGAAATGGCGGCCGTCGTCATCGCCGAGGCGCTGCGCCGCGCGCCGGGACTGGATCCTGCGGAAGTCGACGACGTGATCCTCGGGTGCGCGATGCCGGAAGCCGAGCAGGGACTCAACGTCGCGCGGATTGCGAGCCTGCGCGCGGGCGTGCCAATCTCGGCGTCGGCAGTGACCGTCAACCGCTTCTGCTCGTCCGGCCTGCAGGCGATCGCGTACGCGGCGGAGCGGATCATCGCCGGCGGCGCGGCGGTAATCCTCGCCGGCGGCACGGAGTCGATGAGCATGATTCCGATGGGCGGCCACAAGGTCGCGCCGAACCCGGCGCTCGTCGACACGTATCCCGATGTCTACCTGAGCACCGGCCTCGTCGCCGAGAACCACGCGCGGGAGGCAGGCATCTCGCGCGACGCGCAGGACGCCTTCGCGCTCCGCAGCCACGAGCGCGCGATCGCCGCCATCGACTCTGGCCGCTTCGCCGCCGAGATCATCCCCTTGAGGGTCAGGTCTGCGGCCCGCCCCTCGGGGTCAGGTCTGCACACTGCCGCTCCGGGGTCAGGTCTGCGCACTGCCGCTCCGGGGTCAGGTCTCGAAACCGTCGCTCGGGGTCAGACCCCCGCCGCGTCTGACCCCGGGCGCACGATCTCAGACCTGACCCCGGGGAACACCGCCGCAGACCTGACCTCGTTTGGGGTGGACGAGGGGCCGCGGCGCGAGACGTCGATCGAGGCGCTGGCGAAGCTGAAGCCCGCGTTCCACGTGAACGGGACGGTGACGGCCGGGAACTCGTCGCAGATGTCGGACGGCGCCGCGGCGGTCGTCGTGATGAGCGGCGAACGGGCGCGGGAGCTGGGGCTCACACCGCTCGGACGCTTCGTCGGGTTCGCAATCGCCGGCGTCGAACCGGAACGCTTCGGCATCGGACCGGTGCCCGCCGTCCGGAAGGTGCTCAAGCAGACGGGCCTGTCGCTGGACAAGATCGATCTCGTCGAACTGAACGAGGCGTTTGCGTCGCAGGTGCTCGCGTGCCTCCGCGAGCTGCCGATCGATGCGGATCGCCTGAACGTCAACGGCGGCGCAATTGCGCTCGGTCATCCGCTCGGCTGCTCCGGCGCGAAGCTCACGACGACGCTGCTGTACGAGATGCCGCGGCGCAAGGCGCGCTACGGACTGGTGACGATGTGCGTCGGTGGCGGGATGGGCGCGGCCGGGATTTTTGAAGCTTGTCAATGCTGAAGACTCGATGAAGGAGCACTCGCAATGACGACGGCAACGACGGCGCGGGGCGGAGCGTGGCTGATCGAAGACGTCGGCGCGGCGTCGGTGTTCACGCGCGAGAAGCTGAGCGATGAGCACCGGATGATCCTGCGAACCGCCGAGGATTTTGTCGACAACGAGGTGCTGCCGGTCCTCGATCGTCTGGAGCAGAAGGACTGGGCGCTCGCACGGACGCTCGTCCAGCGCTGCGGCGAGCTGGGGCTGCTCGGTCCCGACGTTCCCGAAGCCTACGGCGGCGTCGAGCTCGACAAGATCTCGTCCATCCTCGTCGGCGAGGCCGTCGGACGCTGCGCGTCGTTCGCGACCACCTTCGGTGCGCAGACGGGTCTGACGATCACGCCGCTGCTCTGCTTCGGCACGGAGGATCAGAAACGGAAGTACCTCCCGCGGCTCGTGACGGCGGAGATCCTCGGCGCATACGCGTTGAGCGAGTCGGGATCGGGTTCCGACGCCCTCGGCGCACGCGCGCGGGCCACGCGGCAGCCTGACGGCAGCTACACGCTCAACGGCGAGAAGATGTGGATCACGAACGGCGGCTTCGCCGACGTGTTCATCGTGTTCGCCAAAGTCGACGGCGAGCAGTTCACCGCGTTCATCGTCGAACGCGCCTTCCCCGGCGTGAGCAGCGGCAAGGAAGAACACAAGATGGGGCTGCTCGGCTCCTCGACGACGCCGCTCATCCTGCAGGACGCGAAGGTCCCCGCGGAAAACGTGCTCGGGGAGGTTGGCAAGGGACACAAGATCGCGTTCAACACGCTGAATTACGGACGGCTGAAGCTCGGCGCGATGTGCGCCGGCGGCGGGCGGCTCGCCATCGGCGAAGCGGTGCGCTACGCGGCGTCGCGCAAGCAGTTCGGGGAGGCGATCGCGAGCTTCGGCGCGATCAAGGGGAAGCTCGGCGAGATGATCGCGCGGCAGTATGCCATCGAGGCGATGCTGTACCGATCGACGGGGCTCATCGACGCGATGCTTCAGAGCGGCGCGACGCTGCCCGCCGCGCTCGAGGAATTCGCGATCGAGGCATCGATCCTGAAGGTCGCCAGCAGCGAGACCGTCGATTTCATCCTCGACGAGAACGTCCAGATTCACGGCGGGAACGGATTCGTGCGCGACTATCCCGCCGAGCGGCACTACCGTGACGCGCGCGTCAACCGGATCTTCGAGGGCACGAATGAAATCAACCGTCTGCTGATTCCGGGGATGCTCGTGCGGCGCGCGCTCAAGGGCGGGCTGCCGCTGATTCCGGCGGCGAAGCGGCTGCTCGACGAGATCCTCACGCCGGCGCCCGCCCTCACGGCCGACGGCCCCCTCGAGGCGCAGCGGCAGGCGGTCGCGGCTATGAAGAAGGTGGGATTGATGGTGTTCGGCACCGCCATGCAGACGTACGGCGAGAAGCTGAGCGACCAGCAGGAGGTGCTGATGGCCGCCGCGGACGTCCTCATCGACGCGTACGCGTCCGAGAGCGCGCTGCTGCGCGCCGAGGCCGCCGGCGAGCCGCTGCACACCGACGCCGCGAGCACCTATATCAATGATGCGGCCGCACGCGTGGAGCACGCGGCCAGGACGGCGCTGGCGGCGATGTCCGAAGGGGATGCGCTCCGGACGAATCTCGCGGCGCTGCGCCGCCTGATGAAAGTGACGCCCGTCAACACGATCGCGATGCGCCGCCGGCTCGCGGACGCCGCCGTGGAGCGTCGCGCGTACGCTTTCTGAGGCGCGGCGCATTTGACACTCCGTCCGCCCGTGCCATACACTCGCGCCTCTCGCTCCCATCTCCAGGACTGGTGCGGATTCTCGCTGCCCTTTTGGCCGTTGTCGCCTGCGGCGCGTCCGGGCCCGCCGCGACGGCGGGGCAGGACGCCCTCGAGGTGCTCACGCTCGATCACGCACTGGCGCTCGCCAGGGAGCACAATCGTCCCACGCAGGCCGCGTCGCTCGACGAGGCGCGCGCCGCTGATCGCACCGCGGCGCTTCACACGCAGCGGTACCCTGCCTTCGATCTGAAGGTCTTCGAGGGGGGATTTCTTTCACCGCTCGCCTTCACCTTTCGCGAGGGGGCGTTCGGGACGTATCCGGCCACGGGCCCGATTCCGTTCACCGACATCGAGGTCGAATCGCCGCGTACGCTCGCCACCGGCGTGCTCTTCACGGCGGTCCAGCCGCTGACGCAGCTCCGCCGCCTGTCGACGGGCGAGCGGCTGCTCGATCTGGAGCGGCAGATCGCGGCGCAGAAGACGCGCGCTGCGCAGCAGCAGGCCGTCGGCGACGTGCGTCGCGCGTATTACGGCCTGCAGCAGGTCCGCGCCGGGCTCGACGCGATCGGGCAGGCGCTCACGCAACTCGAAGAACTCCAGCGGGTCGTGGGCCAGTACGTCGAGCGGCAGGTCGCGCTCGAGGGAGATCGGCTGGCCGTGCAGACGGAGCGCGCACGCGCGGAACACACGCGCCTGACGCTCAGGAACCAGCAGGCAACGCTTCAGGAGACGCTCAATCTCCTGATGGGACGTGACCTCGCGATGCGGTTCGACGTCGAGCCGCTGCGGGAGGCCGCGCCGGCGCCACAGGATCTCGACGCGGTCGTGGCGCGCGCGCGCGAACACCGCCCCGCGGTGCTCGAGGCCGAGTTGAACGTCCGCCGCGCGGACGCAAACCTGCGGCTGAAGCGGCAGGAACGGATGCCGGACGTGAGCCTGGCCTTCGGCATGCTCCGCCTGTTCAACGTCGAAGTTCTCCCGCCCACCTGGGCGGCTGCCAGCGTCCTCGTGTCGTGGGAACCGTTCGACTGGGGACGCCGCTCGCACGAAGCGGACGAACGCGAGCGGACACTGGAGCAGGCGCGACTCGGCCTCGAAGAGGCGCGGGCACGCGTCGAAGTGGACGTTCGGGAGAAGTCCCGCGCGGTCGCTGACGCCCGCGACGCGCTGACGGTCGCGCGGCTCGCGCGCGACACGGCCGCGGAACGGCTGCGCGTCGCGACCGATCGCTATCGCGTCGAAGCGTCGCTCCTGAAGGACGTCCTCGAGGCGCAGACGGCGCTCGCGCGCACGACGCAGGAGTACCAGCAAGCGCTCGGCGCGTTCTGGACGGCGCGCGCGGATTTCGATCAGGCGGTGGGGGCAGACGAGTGAGCATCACCAACGCGATGGCAGGAACGGCGCTCGCGGCGCTGCTCGCCGCGGGAGGCTGCGCGCACGAGGAGCCGTACCAGAAGCCGAAGACGCCGGTCGCGGTGCAGCCGGTCGGCACCACGGAAGGGAGCGACGTGCTGCGCTACTCGGCTGCGCTGCTGCCTGCGCGGCGCGTCGATCTCGCGTTCAAAATCGGAGGCTACGTCTCCGAACTCGCGCAGCGGTCCGGCGCCGGCGGCACCCGCGCCATCCACGAAGGGGATCGCGTGCGGACGGGAGACGTGCTCGCGCGCATCCGTCAGGAAGACGTGCTGGCGAAGGTGCATCAGGCGGAATCGCAGCTCGCGGAAGCGGACGCCGCCGCCGCGCAGGCGCGCCAGGCGTGGGACCGCGCGCGCGGCCTGTACGATCGCAAGAGCCTCACGCGACCCGACTACGACGCCGCGAAAGCCGCTTTCGACACGGTGCAGGCCAAACAGGCGGGCGCCCGCGCACTCGTCGCCGAGGCGCGCAACGCGCTCGCCGATTCCACGCTGCGTTCGCCGATCGACGGCGTCGTCATCAAGCGCCTCGTCGAGGTTGGATCGCTCGTCGGCCCGGGGACGCCGGGGTTCGTCCTGGCCGATGTGACGTCGGTGAAAGCGCTCTTTGGCGTCCCGGATGCGCTGCTGGCGCGGCTGCCGCTTCGCCAGGCCGTCACGATGACGACCGAGGCGTTTCCGGGCGCGCATTTCCCGGGGCGGGTCACCAGCGTCGCGCCGGCCGCGGACCCGGGCAGCCTCGTGTTCGACGTCGAGGTCACGGCGCCCAACCCCGAGGGCCGTCTGAAGCCGGGGATGGTGGCCGCGATCGAGCTGCCCGCCGGTGAACATACGGCCGTGATGACGGTGCCGCTCGCTGCCGTCGTGCGGTCGACGACGCGTCAGGACGGATATGCCGTCTACGTCATCGAAACGCGCGATGACGGCCCGCACGCGGCCGTGCGCGAGGTGGCGCTCGGACCGCTGGTCGGCAACGGCGTCTCGGTCACGAACGGACTGCGTGCCTCGGATCGCGTCATCGTCAGCGGCGCGACGATCGTCACCAATGGCGAACCGGTCGAGATCCTCCGGTAACGGCCGATGACCCACGGACGGTCCGACGCCGATCTCATCGCGCACACCCACAACACCGCGCGGTTCTTCACGGAAAACCGCCAGGTGTCGCTCGTGCTCCTTGTCGCGACGCTCATCTGGGGCATCTACGGCTACATCGAGATGCCCAAGAAGAAGGACCCGGAGTTCCCCGTCATCTACGCCGCGGCCGTGTGCCCGTGGCCCGGCGCGAGCGCCGAGCGCGTGGAGCAGCTCGTCACGCGCAAGATCGAAGAGAAGATGGCGGAAAACGCGCGTGTCGAGCGGATCGAGTCCACCTCGCGCAGCAGCGTGTCGATCGTCGTCATCGCGCTCGACGAGCGGACGACGGAGCCGGCAAAGCAATGGGATGACATCGCGCTCCGTCTCGACACCGTCCGCGATCTGCCGCCCGGCGCCGGGCCGATCGAGTTCATCAAGGACTTCGGCGACACGGCCGCGCTCATGCTCACGGTCGCGAGCCCGAAGGTGGACGACGTCGAGCTGTCGCTGCGCGCCGCGCGGATCGCCGACGCGATCGCCGCCATCCGCGGCGAGGCGAGCGCCGGACGCGCATCGATCGTCGCGGCGTTCCCGGCGTCGCTGGACGTCGCCATCGGTGCGCGCCATCGGGACCTCGTCACGCG
Organism: Vicinamibacterales bacterium; assembly: GCA_035700625.1. GTDB lineage: Bacteria > Acidobacteriota > Vicinamibacteria > Vicinamibacterales > 2-12-FULL-66-21 > DASSOM01. The sequence continues at coordinate 17,245 of DASSOM010000196.1, read as the reverse complement.
CGCGCTGATGGCGGAAGGCGCGATCGCGGATCCGCGTCCGTTCGGAGGGCCGGGCTACGTCGGCGTCGACTTCGCGACGTCGCTGGACGATCGCGCGCTCGGCTCGGCGCTGCGGCGGGTCATGGCGGATCGCCTCGTGGTCTCGGAATACCACCCCGACATCTGGGACCCGCTCGTCGTGCGCGATCCGAAAGGGACGCTCGCGGCGCTGACGAGCGTCGCGGGCGATCGGTATTCGTACCACGAACTGGACGTCTTCACGGACCTGATCAAGCGGACGCTGCAGACCGTGCCGCAGGTCTCGAAGGTGTTCCGGGCGGGACTGCTCCCGGAGCAGATCTATCTCGAGTACTCGCAGCAGCGCCTGACCACGGCAGGGGTGCCGCTCACCCGCCTTGCCGAGGTCCTCAACGCGCGGAATATCACCCTGCCGGGGGGCATGCTCGACGTGCAGGGCAAGTCCCTGTTGATCGATCCCTCCGGCGAGTTCCGGTCGGAGCAGGAGATCGGCAACGTGATCGTCGGCTCGTCGCCGTCCGGACGACCGGTGTATCTCCGGGATGCGGTCGACATCACGCGCGGGTACGAGACGCCGCCGCGGTATCTGAACTACTACAGCGCGCCTGACGCCGGGGGAGCCTGGCGGCGCGGCCGCTCGGTCACCCTTGCCGTGCAGATGCGGCCCGGCGAGCAGATCGGCGCGTTCGGCGAATCGGTGGACGCCGCGCTGACGCGTCTGCGTCCGCGCCTGCCGGCCGATCTCATTCTGGCGCGCCCGTCGGACCAGCCGCTGCAGGTCCGCGAGAACGTCGGGCTGTTCATGCGCAGCCTGTACGAGGCGATCGGCCTCGTGATCCTCGTCGCACTCGTCGGCTTCTGGGAATGGCGGTCCGCTCTGGTGATGGCGACCGCCATCCCGCTGACGCTTGCGATGACGTTCGGGATGATGCATCTGCTGCGCATCGACCTGCAGCAGGTGTCGATCGCCTCGCTCATCATCGCGCTGGGCCTGCTCGTGGACGATCCCGTCGTCGCCGGCGACGCCATCAAGCGCGAGCTCGACCGCGGACACCCCCGGATCTTCGCGGCCTGGCTCGGGCCCACGCGCCTCGCGACGGCCATCATGTTTGCGACGATTACCAACATCGTCGCCTATCTGCCGCTGCTGATGGTGAGCGGTCAGACCGGCGCGTTCATCTACAGCCTGCCGGTCGTCCTCGCGTGTGCGCTCGTGGCGTCGCGCCTCGTGTCGATGACGTTCATCCCGCTGCTCGGGTACTACCTGCTGCGCCCCGCGCGCGGCCGTGTCGTGCCCCAGGAGGAGCGCCGGACGCGCGGCTTCACCGGCGTGTATTACCGGACCGTCGGACTGGCCGTCGATCATCGATGGCTGACGCTCGGTGGAGCCGTCGGGCTGCTGGCGGTGAGTCTGCTCCTCGTCAGCGGACTCAAAATCCAGTTCTTTCCGAAGGACCTGTCGTACCTGTCGTACATCGATGTCTGGCTGCCGGAAGACGCCACCATCTCGGCGACCGATCAGACGGCCGCGCGCGCGGGGGACATCGTTCGGGAGGTCGCCGCGGAGTACGGCCGCGAGCATCCGGACGAGCACGGGCAGCCCCGCGACGTGCTCGCCTCGGTCACGACATTCGTGGGGGGCGGCGGACCACGCTTCTGGTTCTCGGTCGCGCCGGAACTGTTCCAGCCGAACTACGCGCAGCTGATCGTCAACCTGCGCGACAAGCACGACACCGAGCATCTGGTTGCGCCGCTGCAGCGCGCGCTGACGGCCGGCCTCGCGGGCGCGCGCGCGGACGTGCGCCAGCTCGAGACCGGCAAGCCGGTCGGCATCCCCGTGTCGATTCGGATTTCAGGCGACCAGATCGCGGAGCTGCGGCGCCTGGGCGACGAGGTCAAGACGATCTTCCGCGCGGTGCCGGAGGCGGCGCGCATCCGCGACGACTGGGGCGCCGACAGCTTCAAGGTCAAGCTGCAGGTCGATCCGGATCGCGCGAACTTCGCGGGAGTGTCGAACCTCGACGTCGCGCTCTCGTCGGTCACCGGCCTGAGCGGCTTCCCGTTGACGACGCTTCGCCAGGGCAACCAGCAGATTCCGGTCGTGGCACGGCTGCGCATGGACGAGCGCGCGCGGCTGTCGGACGTGCAGAACCTGTACGTCTTCCCGCTCCACAGCGCCAGCCGCATTCCGCTGCGTCAGGTTTCGAACGTCCGGTATCAGATGGACACGGAGAAAATCCGGCGCCGCAACCAGTTCCGCACCATCACCGTCGCCACTTTTCCCGTGCCCGGCGCGCTGCCGTCGGAGGTCCTCGCCAGGGCGCGTCCGGCGTTGATGGCGTTCCAGCGCCGGCTGCCCACCGGGTACACGATGCAGATTGGCGGCGAGGAAGAGGAGCAGGTCAAGGGATTCAACGAGCTGGCCGTCGTGATGCTCGTGTCGGTTGTGGCGATCTTTCTTGCGCTCGTGTTTCAGTTCCGCAGCGCCATCAAGCCGTTGATCGTGTTCTCGGCGATTCCGTTCGGCGTCGCCGGCGCGCTGGTCAGCCTCGTCGTCATGCGATCCCCCTTCGGCTTCATGGCGTTTCTCGGTGTGGCCAGTCTCATCGGCGTCATCGTCAGCCACGTGATCGTGCTGTTCGACTTCATCGAGGAGGCGCATCAGCAGGGAGAGCCGCTGCGCGAGGCGCTGCTGGACGCGGGCATCGTGCGGCTCAGGCCGGTCATCATCACGGTCGGCGCGACCGTGTTCGGCCTCGTGCCGCTGGCGATGCACGGCGGTCCGCTCTGGGAAGGCCTGTGCTACACGCAGATCGGCGGGCTCACGGTCGCCACGTTCGTCACCCTGATCCTCGTGCCGGTCCTGTACGCCATCTTCGTGCTCGACCTGAAGATCATGCGGTGGGATCGCGTCGAAGCCGGGCCGGCGGTCGAGTCGAGCGTCGCCGCCGGCTAGCGATAGAGCGGCGCGAAGTAGCGGATCGCGAATGCGCCCCCGAGGAACGCGTGCCACAGGACGCCGATCAGAATCGACCAGACGAGGGGCGCGCGCGTGAGGACGCCGTCACGCCACGCCGCGCGATACGCGAGCAGCCCCGACGGGACGAACAGCGCGATCGCGCTGAGGGTGCCGGGAGAGTACGTCCCGGTGGCCGCGCTGGAACCGAGGTGAAACGCCAGCGCGTTCAGCACGACCAGCGACGCCGCCGACAGGCTGAACGCCGGAAGCCGCCACGCGACCATCGCGCACGCCACCGAGTAGACGATCACTCCGGCATTGACGAGATGAAAATCCTGCCAGGTCACCGGCGCCCCGAGCGCCACACGCGCCCACCCCGGGAAGTCGAGCGCGTACTCCTCGATGATGTGCACGCCGATGGCCGCGACGACGATCCAGAGGATCCATGAATCATCGCGCCTGTCAATCCGTTGACTCACACGCGTCGACTGCATATCATCCGCGATCGTCTCCCCCACAACCATGACCGTCGCCAGCGCCGCCTCACGCGGATCGTCCGCTCTCGCGTCCACTCGCGCCGCCCAGCGATTCTGGGAGCGCTATTTCGCCGTGTACGACACGCTCAACGAAGCGGCGCCGTACCAGGACATGATCGCCCGGCAGGTCGCGCGGCTCGCGCCCTCGACGGGCGCGCGCGTGCTCGACGCGGGCACCGGCTCGGGGAATCTCGCCGCGGCCCTCGCGCAGAAGGGGGCGGACGTCGTCGGTATCGACTTCTGCGAGCCCGCGCTCGACATCGCGCGCCGAAAGGCGCCCGGCGCCACGTTCCTGTTCGGCGATCTCACGCGGCCGCTGCCGTTCGCCGATGGATCGTTCGACGCCGTGTCGTGCAGCGCGGTCCTGCACGTCCTGACGCGCGAGGACCAGCGTGCCGCCATCGCCGAACTGGCGCGCGTTCTGCGCCCCGGCGGCCGCCTCGTGGTCACCGCGTTTGCCGAGGGGTTCAGCGCGTTGTCAGTCTATGCCGAAACCCTGCGGGAGGCACGGCGCGCGCGCGGGATGATCGGCTGCATCGCATTCGGTCTGCGGTACTCCTGGAACACGGCGCGCATTCTCTATTACGTGTCGCGGATCCAGCGGCAGCACCGGCGTGGCGCCTACGCCTACGTGGACGAGGCGGCGCTGAACGCGCTGCTCGCGTCGGCCGCGCTCGACTCCCAATCGATGGAACGTACCCTCGCCGGGCAGTGCATCACCGCGACGGCACGCAAGCCCGGATCGCGGGAATGACGCCGGTCAGCGGCGCCCTCGCGCGCATTCACGATGGACGACGGCGGCAGCTCTGGGAGGAGCCGCGGGCCGACACGCTGTTCGACGTGCTCGCGCTGCCGGCCCTCCGCTATCCCGACCTGCCGGCGCTGTTTCTTTCGGCGGACGGCCGTTCCTTCCAGCCGCTCGGCTGGCGGGAGCTCTGGGACGGCGCGATGGCGCAGGCTGCGCGCCTGCGCGCGCACGCCGTCGGCCGCGGCGACCCGGTGATCATCGCCCTCCCGACCTCGACGCACTTCTTCACGGTGCTGTTCGGCGTCCTCGCGGCCGGCGGCCTGCCCGTCCCGCTCGCGCCGCCGCCTACACTGAATCTCGATCGTCTTGGGTGGTACCGGGAGCTGCTTCGCGGGATCGGCGGTGATGCCGGCGCGCGCGTGATCGTCACGATGAGCCGGTTCGCGCGCACGCTGCAGGGCTGCGCCGACGACGTGGCGCTGCCCGTCCGTGTGCTCGAGGCTGATACGGAACTCGATCCGGCTGCGCGATTCAGCCCCTGCGAACCAGCCGCTTCCGATCTCGCGCTGCTGCAGTACACGTCCGGCAGCACGAGCCGCCCCAAGGGGGTCGCGCTCACCCACGCCAACATCGTCGCCAACGCGGGAATCATCGCGGAGGCGATCGCGGGACCCGAATCGTCGTGTGTGAGCTGGCTGCCGCTCCACCACGACATGGGACTCATCGGCGCGGCGCTCACCGGTCTGTACAGTCGCACACCCGTGCTGTTCCTGCCGCCCACCGCGTTCATGAAGGATCCCGGCACGTGGCTGCGCGCCATCGGCGCGTTCGGCGCGACGATCACGCTCGCGCCGAACTTCGCGTTCGCGCACGCCGTGCGGCACGTGACGGCCGAGGATCTTCAGGGATTGTCGCTGGCGTCGCTCGAGACGGCACTGAACGGCGCGGAGCCGGTCGACGCGGCGGCGGTCGCGGCGTTCGAGGCGGCGTTCATGCCCGCCGGCCTGCGCCGCGGCACCGTCCGTCCGGTTTACGGGCTTGCCGAATCCGCGCTGGCCGTGACGTTTGCCGCACCGGGGCCGCCGATCGTCGACACGGTGGACGCGGACGCGCTGGAACGGGAGGGACGGGCCGTCCCCGCCGCGCCGGACGCCCGCACACGTGCCTGTGTGTCGGTCGGCTGCGCGCTGCCGACGCAGGAGGTCCGCATCGTCGATGCGGACGGCGGGCCGTGCGCCGACCGCGTCATCGGCGAAATCGTCGTGCGTGGTCCCTCCGTGATGCAGGGGTACTACCGCCGGCCGTCGGACACGGACGCGGTGCTGCGCGACGGATGGCTGCACACGGGCGATCTCGGCTATCTGGTCGACGGCCGGTTGTTCATCACCGGACGCCTCAAGGACGTGATCATCCGTCACGGACGCAACTATCACCCGCCCGATCTGGAACGCGTGGCCGCCGAAGCGCCCGGCGTCCTGCGCGGGGGAGCCGCCGCCTTCGCCGTGGAGACCGAGGACGTGCCGAAGGTGGTCGTCGCCGTCGAAACGCGTCTGCGGACGCCGGAGGAACGGGATCAGCTCTCGCGGACGATCCGGGAGCGATTCCACGCGGCGTTCCTCTTCGGGCCGGACGACGTCCGCCTCGTGAGCGCGGGCACGATCCCGCGGACCACGAGCGGAAAGGTGCGCCGGCATGCCTGCCGCGACGCCTACCAGCGCGGCGAACTGTAGCTTACTGAAAGAACTCCAGTGCGGTCCGCTCGCCGTCGAACCACGACAGCTCGAGCGCTTTCATGATGTTCACGTAATGCCGTTTGCGGCGGGTGTACTGCGCCTGGTTGTAGATCTGGCTCATGAGCCAGGAGTGGCCTTCGACCAGTTCGTCGGGCGTCATGCGCTTCGGCTGGAAGACCAGGTCGAACAGCGTGCACTTGTCCCAGAGGCGATCGTAGAGGAGGCGCCCCTCGGCGCGCAGCCGCCGCAGCAGGTGCGTTCCGGGGAACGGCGTCAGGATGGTCACCTGCGCTTCGAGCAGCTCGCTCCGTTCGATGAAGTCCCGCAACGCCTCGAAAACACCCGGGTCGTCAGCGTCGTTGCCCACGATGAAGCAGCCGTTCACCGTCACGCCGTGGGATTGGATCTTCCGGATGGCGTCGCGGTAATGCTGCAGCCGTTTGAGCTTCCAGTTCGCGCGATCGATCCCGTCGAGCGCGCCTGGATTGATCGACTCGAGGCCGATCAGGATCTGCCGGCAGCCGCTCTTCGCGAGCAGGCGCAGCAGTTCGTCATCGTCGGCGATCGAGATGTCGGTTTCCGTGAACCACCGCAGATCGAAGTCCTGGATCGCGGTGAGAAACTCCTTCGCCCAGCGGCGGTTCGCGAAGGAGTTGTCGTCGGCCAGCTCGAAGAACGCGTTGTCACCCCAGAGATCCTTGATCCGGCGGATCTCGGCGAGGACCTTGTCGAGCGGCTTGCGCCGGTACTTCGGGCCGTACAGCTTCGACGCGCCGCAGAATTCGCAGTCGAGCGGGCAGCCGCGGACGGTCTGGACCGTAATGCGATTGTAGCGCCGTCCGAGGAGCAGATCGAACCGCGGCATCGGACTGTGCGACAGGTCGTACGTGCCCGGGGCCGCCTCGCGATAGAACGGCTGGAGCGCCGCGCGGCCGCCACGACTGAAGTCGTCGAGAATCCGGGGCCAGAGATCCTCCCCTTCGCCGACGCAGACGGCGTCGGCGTGCTCGCGCGCTTCATCGGGCGCGAAGCTCGCGTGCAGGCCGCCGATGACGACCGCCACACCCGCGGCGCGAAACCGATCGGCGAGGTCGTACATGTCGTACGCCATGGCCGTGTAGGACGTGATCGCGACGAGATCGAAGCGGTGCGCCGCGGGATCGCAGGCCCTGACGTCGTCGAGCTCGAGGTACTCGACGTCGACATCCGCCGGCGTCCGCGCCGCGAGGAGCAGCAGCGCAAGCGAAGGCAACTGCGCGATCACCTGGCCCCGGTTGACGAACTGAGGCAGCGTCACGCCGAGCTCGAGGAGCTTCGGGTTGTAGACGCGCACACCGCTCATCGCAATCAGTCCGACCCGCATGCGTTCTCCCGGTCAATGGTTGCGGCCCGCCGCGGTGCGTCGTTATCATCGCCTCCTGCGGCATCATCGAAAGGACCCGTTCGTGGATTCAACGGAACAGCAGGTGATCGACGTCGTCTCCGCCGTCACGAAGACTCCGCCCGAGCGCATCACGCCTGAGACGGATCTCAGGCTCGATCTCAACGTGGATTCGCTGCAGGGACTGCAGATCCTGGCCGCGCTCGAAAAGCGGTTCGACGTGGAGCTCGCCGATGAGGATCTCGACGCGCATACGAGCGTGCGATCGATCGTCGACGCGATGCGCCGCGCCCGGCGCGTGAGCTGACCCCTAGACACGCGAAGAACCCAGGCGCGCCGCCAGTTCCTCGGGCAGCAGCGGATGCGCGCGGCTGCCCTCGGACGTTGCCATCCACTGGACCACCCACGGGCACATCAGCTTCGCGAGCCGGGCGAAGAGCCGATGCTCCCCCCACAGCCAGCTCGTGCCTCTGATCGTCCGCATGATCAGCCGGTGCTCGGGAACGGCGAGCTGGTCCGCGACCCGCGTGCCCATCAGATAGCGCATCAGGGAGGGGGGCACGCGGCGCAGCGGGGCGGGCGCGAGGCTCCGCATGATGTGGACGACCTCCGCGATGAGCACGCGCGACTCGCGCGTCTCGGTGCACGAGCGTTCGAACAGCTGCTTGTGCAGCGCGCGCGCTTCGGCGACTCCCGAGGGCTGCAGGTCCTCGCGCAGGCCGAGCAGGTGGCCCACGGTCTGCCACGCGCACAGCGTGGCATCCTGCTCCTCGTCGGTCTGCTCGATGCCGAGCTTCGCCAGCGCGTCAATCGTGCAGAAGCAGAAGCACAGGACGGCTTCGCAGAGATCTTCCTGGTTGATCGGCGCGCCGAAACGCTCCTCTTCCCACCGCTTGTCGGGATGCTGCGACAGCTTGAGCATGATGCGCGCACCGGAGTGAATCATGCGGAGCTTCTGCACGGTCACGATGCCCGGTCCCTTGCGGACGCCGAGCGCGTGATCCGAGGCGCGGCGCTGGGCGGGGGCGACCCACGTCTGCGCCAGGCCGCCGTACTGCGTGATGCTCGACACGAACTGCGTCACTTCGAGCATGCGATTGCGCAGCGAATCGGGGCTGAAGATTCGCGCCAGGTAGAACGACCGCGACCCGGCCGGATTCGTGAAGAAGTGCGGGACGGCGCACATCAGCAGCGCCACCGTCGTGACCGGCCCGTAGGACACGAACAGGGATTCCGCGAGCCTGATCTTCGCGGGATCGACGAAGGCCGGGTAGTCGACCGGTTCGGCGAACCAGTCGCGCATGCGGTGCGGAAGTTCGTCGGGGATCGGCGCCTCCCAGTCCTCGAGGAGCCGTGTCATCCGGATCAGCGCGGGCGGTCCGCCCTGCGCGAACACTTCGGCCGCCAGATCGTCCGTCTCGGGATCCGCGACGAGGCGCATTCCGTCCAGGAACGACGCCGTCCATCGGGTCGGGGGCACCGGGGACTGGGGTGACTCGGAAACCAGGGTCGCCAACGCCATAGTGTCGGGGAGGACCGTTAGGATAACAGATCAGCTCCGCGCGTGCTCGCGCTCATACGCTTGCGACGCGCTCGTGGGGGCGCACGTCCTTCTCGCGCAACCGACGGCGCAGCCGCAGCAGGATCCAGACGACGTAGGCGTACGCGGCCCACAGCACGACCCACGCGGCGGGATCGAGCGCCGGGACGACGTCCAGGGCACGCGACAACTGAGGTCCCACCCATTGAGCCGCCGCGACGCGCGCGCGCTGATGCAGGAGTGCGAGCAGGCCGAGCGCGCCGGCAACGGCCACGCCTGCCCACAGCAGGTCGACGATCGTCGAGAACACCGCCGCGACCTTGTTCGTGGCCCCGCGGAACACCTGGGCGTGGCGGCGCACGAGCGTCCCCTGAAACAGCGTGTACTCGTTGATTCGATCCTGGATGTCCATGGCCGTCACGTAGCTGCCCAGGCTGCGCCGCGCAAGCGCCGGAGTCAGCGTCGCGCGCAGACGGCGCGCCTCGGCCTTGGCGAAGTAGCGCTGCAGCATCCGGGTGTAATTGACGCGCGGATACAGATAAATGAGCGACGTGTCCAGCGTCGTGAGCGCACGATGGATGCGAAGCCACGCCCACTCCATCGTGCAGCGGTGCGCCACCAGGATCTTCACCACTTCGATGGTCGCGTTGTCGAGCGACTTGTCGTGGTAGGGCAGCTCGCGCACCAGCGTGCGCGTCGCCCACGACCGCAGGACCCGGACGAGCTGCTCCTTCACCTCCTCGGTGTCGATGTTGGGCAGACTGGCCGTGAGCAGCATGCAGAGATCGCCCGCCTTCGCGTAGTCGCGCGTCGCGAGCGCGCGGATGAACAGCGTGAATTTCTGGAGGTACTCGCGCTCGGTGAAGTTCGTCGTGCCGAAGTCGATGAGCGCGATCCGGCTGTTGCGCAGCAGCACGATGTTCCCGGGGTGCAGATCGCCGTGGTACAGGTTGTTCTCGAGAATCTGCCGGAAGATGGAGTGGATCAGCCGGCGCGCGACCTTCCGCGGATCCACGTTGTTCTCGTGCAGCCACGTCTCGAGCCGGGCGGGATCCGTATGCGCGATCTTGATGTAATCGGCCATCAGGATCGCGTGGATGAACTCGGTCACCAGGACGCGCCTGGTGCAGTAGCGCGAGAACAGGTCAGGGACGTAGATCTTGTGCCCCTTCAACGACTGCCGCATCCGGCGGACGGATGACGCCTCGTAGTGAAAGTCCAGCTCCTCCTTCATCACGTCGCGCAGTTCCCCGTAGCCGAGATCCCAGCGCATGTGCGGGCGGAAGCGGACGACCTGGAGGAGCGACACCAGCGCGCGGATGAACACGAGATCCCGCGCGAACATCTCGGCCACGAACGGCTTCTGCACCTTGACGGCGACCCACACGTCCTCCTGCCGGAGCCGCGCGCGATACACCTGCCCGATCGACGCGACGGCAAACGGCCGTTCGCCGAATTCGGAGAAGTACTGCGAGATGGGCGCGCCGAGATCCTCCTCGACGATCTGCCGAGCGATGGCGGTCGGAAACCCGACTGCACGGTTTTGCAGTCCCGCCAGTTCCTGGCAGAACGCCTGCGGGAACAGGTCAATCCGCAGCGACAGCAGCTGCCCCGCCTTGATCCAGAGGCCGCCGAGCCGTTCGAACGTTTCGCGCAGCAGACGGCCGGCCACCGCGCCGGTGAGATCCCCCGTCACGCGCAGCCATGCGATGGCGGCGAGATAGCGCAGGAGCGCCGCCGTGAGCCGGACGAGCCTCATGCGCGTCGGACGGACGACGTCCGCGATGATGATCGGATCCCGGCGCGACGGCTCGAGGAGCCGCGTCGGAACCAGCCGTGGCGAAAGCATGGAAGACCGAGAGAATACCAGATCGACGCGCTGCGCTTGGCGACGCCGCCTCGGCTGTGCTATAAACGCCCCTCACCCACAGGAGCGCTCACACATGCTGGATACGCCTCGTCTGAGCAAGATTGTTCGCCGCATCACGATCTTCGATCGCGACAGCACGGGCAGTCTCCGTCCCGTCGTCCTCTTCGATCGGAAGAAGAAGAGCAAGAAACAGACGAAGGGGCTGAAGCCGGTCGAGCGCGTCGTTCGGACGATTGCCGACGCCAACGAACGCGTCGGGAGCACCTACCTGCGGCGCCACCGCCGCTCGAACCGCAAACGGCGCGACGGTTGGCTGCGCGACATGCCCGTGAACCTGCTGCGGGCGGGCAACAAGGGACTCAAGGAATACGAAGCCAGCCGTCTTCTGAGCTGGTAGGGAGATCTGACACCATGGCCGTGACGACCACCCCGGGTACCCCAGGCGAGAAGACGCAGACCGCCACATCGCCCGTCCTCCTCGACCTCGGCAAGCAGCGCCGGAAGCGGATCAAGCAGCTGCGCCGCGGCGAAGGCAAGCTGATGGACGAAATCAACGGCTGCATCGAGGAGCTGCGGACCGCCGGGACCGTCAACGCCAACTGTCAGCCGATCGTCATCGTCGTTCGGGAGAAGCGCCGGAAGACGAAGTCGATGCTGCCGCTGCTGTAGACCCCACCAGCACCACCTTCGACACGGCGACGCCGAGCCGGCGGCGCTCAGTACCATGGCGCGGCGTGACGTCGCTGTCGAGCGTCAGGCGCAGCACGCCGCTGTCGAGTGGACAGTTCCCGAGCGGCAGCGTGCCCGCCCACCGGCCGCGCGGGACGTGCGTGTCGAGGATCTGGCAGCCGTTGGCGGCGACGCGCAGCCGCTTGTTGCCGGCGCCCGATCTCAGCAGCTCCAGACGCACCGCTGACGGCGGCCGCCTCGGATCGATCATCGTCGTCAAGACGGCCTCGCCGTTCGTCCAGCGGAAGCGCCCGTGCTGCTCCTCGTCCCAGAACCCGCGCTGGCGGACGCTCCACACCTCCGCGGCCTCGAGCGACGCGAGATTGAGATCCGCGGGGCGCACCTGCTGCTGCGCCGGCCGCCGCAGCACGGGCGAGGCTTCATCCCCTGACACCACGAACACGTCCAGCTCGTTGTGTCCCGCGCGCCAGGCGTCGAGCGGAGGCGTCGCCTGCCATCCGCGCGGCTGCGTGTCCCACGTGCGCGTGACCGCGCGGATGATGCCGTTGACCGCGACGGCGACGTAGGTGTCCGGCCGCGGCTGGGCGAAGCGCCCGCCGACGTCGAACGGCATCGGATCGACCGACGGATCGAAGTTGACGAACGCCCACCGGTAATCCACTTCCACCGCTTCTCCTTCGACGATGGGAAACTCCGAGACGGCGCGGCCCACGAGCGAGGCGTACTTCGGCGGCGTCGGCACGCGCCAGGGGTTGCCCGACTCGCCGAACAGCGCGAATTTGCGGCGCAGCGCGGGCGTCCAGTCGGGCCCCTCCGGCCCGAACTCGCGCGGCTGCTTCGCCTGATCGATGAACATCCGCTTGACCGGACGATCCTTTCTTGCCGGATCGATCAGCGACGAACCGTCGCTGCGCCATGGAAGATCGACCCCGAGGACGTCGGCAACCGTGGGCGCAACGTCCACCGTTTCGGCATTCGCGTCACTGATGCGCTCACCGGTCACCGGGTCCCGCGGCGCCAGCCGATCGAGCGTCGCGGAATCGATGCGCGCCGGGAACTTGATCAGCAGCGGCACGCGCATGATTTCGGCTGCGGTGCTCTCGCGAAAATCGCGCAGCGGCGCGCCCGGCAGGAACGAGATGCCGTGGTCGGCGGTGATGACGATGAGCGCGCGATCGTACAGACCGGCGGCCTTCAGACGCTCGATCATCCGGCCGGCGAGCCGATCGATGAAGCGCATCTGGAGCAGATGGCGCTGGTAATGTTGCGCGATCGCCCAGTCGTCGCCGTCGATCCAGTGGCCCCGCCGCTGACCCGGAACCTGCGCGCGCGACGCGTTGATTTGCCCCGACGGCAGCGCGGCATAGGGATGGTGTGAGACGAGCGAGTGAATGAAGTAGAACGTCGGCTGGCGGTCGTCCGCGGTGATGCCGTCGAAGAACGCGCGGATCACCGCGGGCGAGTCGACGTAGTACCCCTTGCGCCAGCGCTGCCGCCACGCGTTGTCCGCCTGTTCGCGCTGCGCGGCCTCTTCGTCTGCATCAAGCTCGGCGTCCGGGTCGTCATCGGCAAAGCCGGCCCACCCGGCGGTGAGGTCCGGCAGCCCGCTCTCCAGATCCGCCGGCAGCAGGACGTGCAGCATCACCACGCGGACGTCGTTCGCGATCGAGCGCAGACGCGCGCCGAGCGGCTCTCGCGGCGCGCCGCATTCGGGACACAGAGCGGTCACCGCTTCGGACACTTCGAATCGATGCGTCGGCGCGAGCAGCGTGAACAGCGTGTCGGGATGGTCTGCCGGCGTCGGCATCTCGTCGTGCTTCGGATAGACGCCCGTCACGATCGCCGGCATCGCCCACCGCGTGAAATCGTTGACCGTCGTCGCGTTCCGGAACCAGACGCCGTCGCGCGCCAGCGCCGCGAAGTTGGGATACAGCTCGGGATCGATCGTGTGGCGGCCGTCGACGAAGGACATGATCGGCGTCTCGTCGAACACGACGACCACCACCGGCGTCGCGGATGGATCCTGTTGCCCCTCCGTCGGCGCGCTGGACACGGGTCCATGCGCGGGATGCAGCACGAGCGAGCGGATGCCGGGGGTCGCCAGAAACAGCGCCGGCACGATCACCGCCGCCGCTGAGAGGACCGTGAGAAAGCTGCGGACGATGGTGGACCGGAGCCAGAGCACGGCGACCGCCACGGCCGCGATGGCGGCGACAATCAGCGCGGCCGGCCAGGTGGACACGCCGAGCCGATACGCGGCCTGCGCGACGAACGCCGCGCCGAGCACCCCGATGACGGCCGACGCGGCCGCCCGTCCGATCCGCTCGGACAGTCGCCATCCCGCGGCAACCACGGCGGCGAGGACGATCGGCGGCCCGAACGTCAGCACAAACGCAAAGAGGAGGATGTCGATCGCGCCCGCACGATGCGCGATGAAGAACTCGGGGTTGCCCGCGATGAGCGCGAAGACGGGCTGCGCGGCGGCGAGCGCCCACAGCCCCGCGATGTGCAGCGCCGCCCGGCGCATCAGGCTTCCGCGGCGGCGCGCCCAGTCCGCGCCGCACGCGCGAGCTTCAGCCGCTCGATGCCCTCTTCAGCGAGCGAGTAGCTGACCGGCACGAGCAGCAGCGTGAGGAAGAGACACAGCGTCTGGCCGCCGACGATGGTGACAGCGATGTCCGCGCGCTGCGTGGCGCCGGCGCCGACGCCGAGCGCCGTCGGGAACAGGCCGGCGATGATCGCGGCGGTCGTCATCAGAATCGGCCGGAGCCGCGTCTCGCACGCCTGCCCGAGCGCTTCGCGCAGGTGCAGCCCGCGCCGGCGGAGCTGGTTCGTGTAGTCCACCTGCAGGATCGAATTCTTCGTCATGATGCCGAGCAGCAGCAGCACGCCGAGCGAACTCCACAGGTTCAGGACGCGGCCGGTCATCCAGAGCGTCAGCAGGGCAAACGGTACCGACAGCGGCAGCGCCGTCATGATGACGAGCGGCTGCACGAAGCTCTCGAACTGCATGGCGAGCACCATATAGATGAAGATGCTCGCCAGCGCCAGCGCGATGACGATGTTCGACGTGGTCTCGTCGAGCAGCTTCGCCTGCCCGGTGAAACGGTACGTGTAGCCCGGGGCCATGTCGAGGTTGCGGATCTCGCGATCCACGTCGGTGATCGCCTGATCGAGCGGATGCCCGGGTTTCACATCGCCGTAGACGGCCACGGAGAACTGCCGGTTGAAGCGCTGGATAGTTGTCGGGCCGAAGCCGCGCTCGAGCAGCGCGACGTTGTCGACGCGCACGGGCTGCCCGCTGACCGACGGCACCATGAGGCTGCCGATCGAGTTGTCGTCCGCGCGCTGATCCTCCCGGACCCGCATCTTGACGGGATAGCGCTCGCCGTTCTCGCGATAGCTCGAGATCTCGTCCTCGCCGCTCACCATCAGCCGGAGCGCGCCGGCGAGATCCGAGATGCGGACGCCGAGGTCGGCGGCGCGCTGGCGATCGACCGCAACGCGCAGCTCGGGGTTGCTCAGGTTCACGCCGGCCTTCGCGTCCGACACGTAGTCGTACTTCCCCACCGCCGCGAGCAGCTTCAGCGCGTAGTCCGCCAGCCGCCGCAGGTCGGGTCCCATCAGGTTCACCTGAATCGGGAAGAAGCCTGCCTCCCCTCCGCCGAGCGGCGTCTTGATCAGGACGCTGGGCTTCAGGTTCTGATGCGACTCCATCAACCGGCGCACCGCGTCGGCGGCCTGGTCCTGCGTGACGTCGCGCTCCTCGAGCGGCTGCATCTGAATGAGGATGTGCGAGTGGTTGACGCGCTCGAAAATCGTCGGCATCACGTGCGCGATGCCCGGCAGCTTCCGGATCTCGGGCGCGAGGCCGTTCACGACCTTCTCCATCCCCTGCAGCGACGTGCCTTCCGGCGCGTCCACGGTCAGCTGGAACTCTCCCTGGTCCTCGTTGGGCAGGAACGACCGCCCGACGAGGCGCGTGAGCACGAACGTCGACGAGAACGCGATCAGGCTGACGGCGACGATCACCGCGCGATGATCGAGCGACCATTCCAGGCTGCGCCGGTAGAAGCGATCGATCTTTCCGAAGAAGCCCTCGCCGTGGTGGTGCACGCGGCCGTCGCTCCGCACGATGCGCGCGCTGAGCATCGGCGTGAGCGTCAGGCTCACGAGCAGCGACACCATGACGGCGAACGCCATGGTGAAGCCGAACGGATACAGGAACCGCTGCGTGTAGCCCGTCATGAAGCCGACGGGCAGAAAGATGACGATCAGCGCGACGGACGTCGCGACGACCGCCAGCGTGACCTCTTTCGTGCCTTCGATCGCCGCCTTGAACGGCGGCGATCCTTCCTCCTGCATGTGCCGGAAGATGTTTTCCAGCACGACGATCGCATCGTCGATCACAATCCCGACCGCCAGCGTGAGGCCGAGCAGCGTCATGCTGTTGAGCGTGAAGCCCGCGGCGCGGATGAGCGCGAACGCGGCGATGATCGACGCGGGAATCGCCAGCGACGCCACGATGACGATCCGCAGGTTGCGGATGAACGCCATGATCACGAGGCTGGCAAGCAGACTCCCGAAGATCAGGTGCTCCTCGAGGGACGAGATCGAGGCGCGGATGAATTTCGAATCGTCGCGCGTGACGACGATCTTCGCCTCCGGCGGCAGCATCCGCTGCAGTTCCGCCAGCTTCGCCTTGACGCCGTCGACGACTTCGACCGTGTTCTGCCCCGACTGGCGGCGGACGTCGATGACGAGCATCCGCTGTCCGTCGAGATAGGCGGACGTCCGCGGCTCCTCGGTCGTGTCCTCCACCGTGGCGACATCGCGCACGCGTATCGGGGTGCCGTTCAGCGTCGCGACGACGATGTTCGAGAACTGGTCGGAGGATTCGATGCGCCCGAGCGTCCGCAGCGTCAGCTCGGCGTCCCCCTGCTCGATGCGTCCGCCCGGCACTTCCACGTTCTCGGCGACGATGGCGTCGCGCACGCGGTCCACCGTCAGCCCGTGCGCGTTGAGCTTCTCGACGTCGATGACGACGTGGATCTCGCGCATGCGGCCGCCGGAGATGTCCACCTGGCCGACGCCGTCGACGGTCTCGAGCGCGCGCCGAATCTGCTTGTCGGCGACCTCCGTCAGTGCGCGGATGCTCAGCGGACCGGAGACCGCCAGGCTCATGATCGGATCGGCGTCCGGATCCACCTTGGCGATGATCGGCGGCTGGATCTCCGGCGGGAGCTGCTTCATCGCCTGCGCGACCTTCTCGCGGACGTCCTGCGCGGCGTCGTTGATGTCGCGCTCGAGCACGAATTTCACGCTGATGCGCGCCTGCCCTTCGCTGACGCGCGCGTTGATTTCGTCGATGCCGGAGATGCTGCTGAGCGCCTGCTCGGTCGGTTCGACGACCGAGCTGCTCAACTCGTCGGGACTGGCGCCAGGCAGCGAGAGCGTGACCGCGATGGTCGCCGGGTCCGCTTTCGGCAGGAGGTCCACGCTGAGATCGCGGAACGAGAACAGGCCCGTCACGACGAACAGCATGACCAGCATCGTCGTGAACGCCGGCCGTCGAACGCAGAATTCAGCAATGGACACGGTGTCCGTCCTTCAGTGAGCGACAGCCGCCCGGGAAGATCTCACGCCAAGGAGCCAAGGAGCCAAGGTGCGCGGCTGCAGCGCCGTGGGCTGTCGACGCCGGCCTGCGTCCTGCCGCGCGCTGCGCGGCCCGAAGCCCACGGCAGACCAGCCGCCGACGTCTCTCTTCCAG
>DASSOM010000195.1:0-44269 GCA_035700625.1 Vicinamibacterales bacterium | reverse complement strand
TGTTGACGTTGCCCGCCTGCGCGCAGACGATCGCCGGGCCGGAGACGTCGACAAGCGCGCGTTCGAGCGATGCGGCGTTCATCCGTCCCTGTGCGTCGGCCTCGACGCGCACGACGCGGTCGGCGCCGAGGCCGATCAATCGGCACGCGGCAAAAATGGATGCGTGAGCCTCGGCGCCCGCGAACACGGTCACCTCGGGAGCGCCGTGCAGACCTCGCGCCTCGACGTCCCACCCGTGATGCCGCAGCACTTCGTGACGCGCTGACGCAAGTCCGACGACGTTAGCCGAGTGCGCGCCGGTCGTGAAGCCCACGCTCGCATCTCGCGGCAGATCGAGAATCTCGAGGATCCATCGCGCCGCGGTTTCCTCCACCGCCGCCATCGCCGGCGACATCACGTGCAGCGCGACGTTCTGATCCCACGTTGAGGCGAGCCAGTCCGCCGCGACCGCGACCGGCAGCGCGCCGCCCGTGACGAATCCGAAGTAGCGCGGCCCAGCCCCCGCCACGAGACCCGGTTCGAGGGCCGCGACCAGACCGTCGATCACCTGCACCGCGTCCTGTGGCTCGTCGGGCAGCGCGGCGCCGGCGACGTTCAGGAGCGACGCCGCGGCCTCCGGCCGGGCCACGGGCCGGTCGTCCACGCTGCGCAGATACGCAATGGCCTGCGCGTATGCCCGCGCCAGCACCCGCTCGTGATCCATTTGATCTCCCGAGGGGCGTCGCCCTTCAGACTCCCCTACACACTCACTTCGCTCGTTCGGTCTTTGCTTGTCCTCCCATCTTAGTTGACCGGAGTATTGCGCAGGGACGGGAACGGAACGATGATGTGCGGCCATGAAGATCATCGTCTTCGCGTGCGCGGCTCTTCTGGCGGCTGCATTTCCGGCACAGCCCGTGAACGCCGTCCGTCCCCATGTCATCTATCTCCACGGGCGAATCGTTCAGACGTACCAGCAGCGGCGGCCGCGAAACGCGGAGTTCGGCTACTACGAGCTGGACGCAATCCTCGAGGCATTCCGTCGAGAGGGCTTCGACACGGTGGGCGACGTCCGGCCGAAGGATGCAACCGTCAGCGCAGCCGCGGACCACGTCGTCGAGCAGGTGGAGCGGCTGCTCGCGTCCGGCGTGAAGCCGGCCGACATCACCATCGTCGGCGCGTCGATGGGCGGTGGAATCGCGCTGCAGGCATCGGCGCGGCTCCAGAATCCTCAACTTCGGTTCGCCGTCCTCGGCGTATGTCTGTCATCGAACGTCCGCGCGCTGGTGTCGCAAGAGGGTCAGGGCCCGGCCGGGCACATCCTCGCCATCCGCGAGGCCAGCGACGAGTACACGAAGGACTGCGGTCCGTGGCACAACGAGCCGGATTCCGCGCTCGCGGCGCGCGAAATCGTGCTGCATACCGGCCTGCGCCACGGCTTCCTGTACCGGCCGCTCGACGCATGGGTCCAGCCGGTCCTCGCCTGGATCGCCCCCCGGGGTCAGGTCTGAAACCAGCCGCGCGGGGGTCAGGTCTGGCGGCTCCCTCTTCGGGGTCAGGTCTGGGGACGCACGTCGCGGGGTCAGGTCTGGGGACGCGCGTGGCCGGGGTCAGACCTGCCGAAAAGCACACCGGCAGACCTGACCCCCCGCCGCATGTCGGCAGACCTGACCCCGTCGCGCATGGCGCCAGACCTGACCCCGGGGGACTGAGCCGAAATCTCCGCCGAACGCGCCTTCCGGCTTGGTGGTGCGCTGGATTCGCTTCAACGCCGTCGGGCTGATCGGAGTCGCGCTGCAGCTCGGGCTGCTCGCAGGTCTTCTGCGCGAGGGCGTGCACTATCTGGCGGCCACCTCCATCGCGGTGGAAGCGACGCTGCTCCACAATTTCCTCTGGCACGAACGGTGGACGTGGCGCGATCGACCGGCGGGCGCAAACGCGCGGCTCACGCGGCTCTGGCGCTTTCACGCCCTGAACGGCGCGATCTCCCTCGGAGGCAATCTGCTGCTGATGGAGTGGCTGTCAGGCCATCTGGGTATGCCGGCGCTCGCGGCCAACGCGATCGCGATCGCCGTCTCCGCGACGCTGAACTTCGCGGCGGGCGACCGGCTCGTGTTCCGGAACGTCAGATCGTCCGCGCCACCGCTTCGGCCGAGCGCAGCGCCAGCGCGACGAACGTGAGCGTCGCGTTCGTGCAGCCGCCCGTCGGCAGCGTCGGCGATCCCACGACGAACAGGTTCTCGTGATCGTGTGTCCTGCCGTGGCTGTCGCAGACGCTCGTGGCGGCATCGGTCCCCATGCGGCAGCCGCCGGACGGATGATCGAGATACGTGCCCCGGCTCGTGCCGAGCAGCTTCCCGTTGTTGGCCTTCGCCAGACGCTCGAACACGCTCACGATGTGCGCGTGCGTCGCCAACTCGCGCGCGCGGCTCGCCTCGTCCGCCACGTGACGGATGACCGGCAACGGGTCGCCCCACCGGTTCTTCCGGGCGGAATCGAGCGTGAGCGCGCTGTCGCGCGACGGATGGATGTCGTAGTACGCGCGGACGCGGGCGGCGCCGCGCGCGGTCCGTGCGCGCCAGTCGGCGAGCAGCGCGTCGCCGAGCAGCAGCCGGCCAGAGGCGTCCTTGAGGCGCGGATCGCGGCCGGCCGAACTTTCCCAGACCCGGAGATCGTGGCGCACGAACGGGGCGTCGTCCGCGCACCGGAAGAACTGCCGCGAAATCAGGCTGTGCTGCTCGTTCATGCCCGGATACAACTTCGCATCGAGCTCGATCTGGCCGCCGATGAACGCGTGGCCCGTCATGAATCGCCCCAGCAGTCCCGAACGGTTCGCCAGGCCGTTGGGATACGCGGGCGTCGCCGAAAGCAGCAGCAGGTGCGGCGACCAGCAATAGCCTGACGCCAGCACGAACGTGCCGGCGCGATATTCGACCGGACGGCCGTCGGGCCCGACCGCCTGCGCCGCCGCGATACGGCCGCGCGCATCCGGAACGAGCCGCCGCACCAGCGTGCGATCGTGCAGCGCAATCGCCTTCTGCGCGAGGAGCCGCTGAAACGTGAAATCAGGCGAGTAGCGCGCGCCGGTCGGACAGATTTCGCACGTATTGCAGCGCTGGCACTGCGCTCGGCCGTCGTAGGGCTTCGTGTTCTTCGCCTGCGGCGTGCTCCAGAACGGGATCCCGCTCTTGACCGCCCACGCTTTCAGCACGCGCAGGTTGTAGGAGAGCGGCATGGCCGCCATCGGATACGGCGACGACATCCGGTCCTCGGGTAGCGGGCTCGGTTCCCCCGACACGCCGAGCCGGCGTTCCGCCTCGCAGTAATACCGTTCCAGCTCCGGCCACGCGATCGGCCAGTCGTCCGCGAGTCCGTACCGCGAGCGCAGCGTCAGATCTTCTTCGGAGAACCGATTGGTCACGCCGCCCCAGTGCAGCGCGCTTCCGCCAACGGCCATCGTCCGCGAGATGATTCCTTCGGCCGCCTGATCGGCCACGAAATCGCCCGGCCACGGGTTCTCCCCGTACTCGAGATTTCGCTGGCGGTGAGGCATCCGCGCGGCGAAGTCGAACAGCTTCCGTCCGGCTTCGACGACGATGATGGACGTGCCCGGACGCAGTTCGTTCAGCTTCTGCGCGAGCATCGCGGCGGTGATGCCGCCGCCGATCACACAGACGGCCGACTCATGCGTCTGCACGCGCGCTCTCCGGATTCTGCGCGTCGCTGGCGAGCGCCGCGGGCGCATGCTCCGAGCCAGGCAGTCCGCGACAGCTGTCGCGATCGATGCGCGCACGGTAGCAGACGTTCGCGGCCGTCGCGGATCTGAAATAGAACGCCATCAGATCGGTGGCCAGGTGGCCGCCGTCCGGACGGATGGGAAGACGTTCGATCGAGGCGTCTGCGATGGCGTGTTCCACGATCGAGCGGCGCGCGTCGAGCGGCAGCGACGCGAATGTGTCTGCGCCGCGCGCACGCGCGGCCTTCTCGAGCGCGGCGATCTGTGCGGGATAGCGGCGCGCGGGTGACGGCCCGGTCGCGCGGACGCGAGTGTGCCCGTAGCCATGCTCCATGTCGGCCCCTTCGCGGTAGCCGCGGATCCAGCGCACGAAATTTCGGACCGCGTCACGGCGAGCCGTGTCGCCGATCTCCGCCGGCAGGACCACGTCGGCGATCGACTCGAGTGTCGCGCGCTCTGCCGTGTCGAACGGCTCGTTCGACTGGCCGGCGGCGCCCCCCGGCAGCCCTGCGGCGGCCGCCGTGGTCCCGAGGATCTTCAACGCCGCACGCCGGGAGGGCATCAGAGCCCCTCCACGACCACCAGGTCTCCCGTGGATGTCGCTTGACGGAGCGCTTTCGCATCGGCGTAGTCGGCCGACGCCCACCACTCCTTCGCGCGCTCCACACTCGGGAATTCGAGAATCACCAGACGCTTCGGCTGCCATGCACCCTCGAGCGACTCGGTGCGTCCGCCGCGCGCGATGAAACGGCCGCCGTACTTCGCAATGCTGACCGGCGACATCTTTATGTAGTCCTTGTACCGATCCGGATCCTTCACGTCGATGTGCGCGATCACATACGCAGCCATGCTCGCTCCTGTATCACTGAATCGACAGCGTGGTCGACACGGCGGGACGCACGACCAGATTCTCGATGAAGAACTCCATCATGCGCTGCTGGTTCACGCCGGAATGCCCCTGATCGGGCCCGACCTGGACGTCGAAGCTCTTCCCTGCCTTCTGCAGCGCCGCGATGAGCTGCATCATGTTCGACGGGTGCACGTTGTTGTCGGCCGTGCCGTAGTACAGCAGCAGCCGCCCCTTCAATTGATCCGCGAGGTTCATGGCGCTGCCGTTCTCGTAGCCGTCGCGATTCTCCTGCGGGATCCACATGTACCGTTCGGTGTAGATGGTGTCGTAGTTGTACCAGGCCGTCACCGGCGACGAGGAGGACGCCGCCGCGAATACGTCCGGATGCCGAAGCAGCGCCATGAGCGACGCGTAGCCGCCGTACGACGTTCCGAAAATGCCCACGCGCGTCCCATCCACGTACGGACGCGCCGAGAGCGCTTTCACGCCCGCGGCTTGATCATCGATCTCCACGGTCCCGAGCTTCTTGTAGATCGCATCCAGGAATCGCTTGCCTCGCCCGCCCGCGCTGCGCGAATCCAGCGACGCGACGAGGAACCCGTACTCGGTCAGCGGATTGGGCGTGGTAAACGTCTCGCGGGCGCCGTTGGTGGATGGCCCTGCGTACACCGTCACCAGCAGCGGATACCGATGCGACGGGTCGAAGTTCGACGGGACATGGAGCATCCCGAACAGATCCGTTTTGCCATCCGCCGCCTTGAACGTGAACAGCTCGACCTTCTTCAGTCCAAGCTGGTCGAACTTCCCCATGTCGCTCCGCGCGATCGTGTCGACGACGGCCCCGTTCGCGTCGATGAGCCGGGCCGTCGGCGGCGTGTCGTGCGTCTGCGCCACGTCGACGAAGTACTTCGCATCCGGGGACGGCGTCAGCGTGTGCGTCAACGCCGGGTCCGTCAGGCGACGGTCTCCCTTCCCATCCAGCCCGACGCGATGCAGCTGCAGCTTCATCGGGTTGTCGCTGTCGCGCGCCGTATAGAAGAACACGTTGTTCTTCTCATCGACCGCGACGATCGCGGCCGCCTCCACCTGCGTGTAGGTCGTCAGCGGTGTGATGAGCGTGCCGTCCAGATCGTAGAGATAGAAGTTCTTCCAGCCGTTCCGCTCCGACGACCAGATGAACCGGCGGCCGTCCTCGAGAACCCGGAAGTCCGGCGTGTTGTCGACCCAGCTCGGAAGCCACTCCTCGTGGACGACCGTGCGGCATCTGGCGGTCGCGGGATCACAGGCCGCGAGCTCCAGCACGTTCTGGCGGCGGTTCGTGCGGTGAATCAACAGCTCGCGTCCATCCTTCGTCCACGAGATGCCGTACACATAATGCCCCACGACATCGTCGTCGAACGGGCGGCCGTCGCGGACGTCGAGCTTCTTCGTCGTGCGGCTGGCCAGGTCGTACACGAACAGATCGACGACCGGATTCGGCTGACCGGCTTTTGGATACGCCTCGACGTCGAGCGTGTCCTGCACCTTCGTGAGGCTCGTCGCGAGGTAGAAGTCCTTCACCGGCTGCTCGTCGAACCGGTAGTACGCGAGGCGGCGGCTGTCGGGCGACCACCACATCGCCGTGCGCTGCCCGAGTTCCTCGCCGTAGACCCAGCTCGCGGTGCCGTACTTGACGCGCGCGGTTTCACTGCCGTCCGTCGTGATGGCACTCTCGTGACTGCCGTCGGCGTCGCTCACCCAGAGGTTGCGATCGCGGTAAAAGGCTTTGCGGGTCTTGTCCGGAGATTCGGCGGTCGCAAACTGGCGGCCGCGTTCCGGCATGTTGCCGCGCGCCCGGTTGCCGCGCCCGCGGCCGCGCCGGCCCTGGTTCTGGGGCGCCTCACCCGTCACGACCGCGCGTTTCGCGGCGACGTCGTAGCGGTACTGTCTCCCTCCGAAGGCGTAGTCGAACGACCGGCCATCCTCGCTCCAATCCACGTCGATGGCGCCGGAGGTCACCGAACCCGCGATCTGGCGGCCGACGCGGTCGTATTGCTCGTAGCCGGGCATCGACTTCAGCCGATCCTGGGCGTGCAGCGGCGGGAGCAGCGCGAACGCCGCAGCGGCAGCAACGGACCAGGCGAGCGCGAGTGAACGCGACGGACGGCGGACAGGCATAGGGTCAGGCTCCTTGCGACTGATGATACTCGCGGATCGCATCGATGAACGCTTCTCCGAAGGTTTCCGCCTTGCGGGCGCCGATGCCATAAATGCCCCGCAATGCGTCGACCGAGTCCGGCTTGACGCGGGCCAGCTCACGCAATGTCGTGTCGTGAAAGATGACGTACGGCGGCACGCCCCGCGCGTGCGCAATCTGCAGCCGCACGGCCCGCAGCCGATCGAACAGTGCGTGCTCCGCATCGCTCCAGCTCTCGGTGCCTGGCGTCCTGCGCGCACCGCTGCGCTCAGCCGAGGGACGGGCCTGCCGCACGAGCGTGAGTTCGGGCCGGCTGGCAGCGTCCTTCAGCAGCGCGACGCCGTCCGCCGTCAGCGTGAGCACCGGATACGCGTCGTCCGTCTGCCGGAGCAGTCCGTCGGCCAGCAACTGCTCGATGTACCCGCGCACTTCCGCCGACGGCACGTTCTTCAGCAGACCGAATGTGCTGAGCCGCTGATGTCCACGGGACGACACCGTCTCGCTGTCGCTGCCGCACAGAACATTGGTGACATGTGCCACGCCAAAGCGCTGTCCCACGCGCGCGACGCACGACAGGATCTTGCGCGCGGTCGACACTGGATCGTCCACCGCCTCGAGTTCGCCCAGGCAGTAGTCGCACGCGGCGCAGCCCGTGGGTTCGTACGCCTGTCCGAAGTAGCGCACGAGGTGACGATGCCGGCAGCCCACCGACGCCGCGTACCGCTCCATCTCGCGCAGGAGCGCGCGGCGGGCGTCCGTCAGCTCGCCGTTCCGTTCCAGCATCACGCGCCACTTCAGGAAGTCGGCGGACGAGTATATAAGGATGCATTCGGCCGGCAAGCCGTCCCGGCCCGCGCGTCCGGACTCCTGCTGATAGTGCTCCAATGACTGCGGCGCGCCGGCGTGCACGACGAACCGCACGTCCGGTCGATCGATCCCCATGCCGAACGCCACCGTCGCGACGACGACGTCCGCGCGTTCGTCGAGGAAGGCGTCCTGATTCCGATGCCGGTCCGCGTCATCGAGCCCGGCGTGGTAGGGCACGGCGCGAATACCCGACGTCTGCAGCCACGCGGCGAGCGCATCCACCTCGCGCCGCGACGAACAATAGATGATGCCCGCTTCCGCCGCGTGCCGGCGAAGGACGGCCTCGAGCTGACGCTTGAGGCCGGTGCGCGGCAGGGCGCGATACGTGAGATTCGGACGATCGAACGAGCCGACGAGCTCGAGGGGATCGCGGAGCGCGAGCTGCGACACGATGTCGCGCCGCACGCGAGCGGTCGCCGTCGCCGTGAAGGCATGCATCGCGATACCCGGATAGCGATCGCGCAGCCGGGCCAGTTGTCGATACTCGGGCCGGAAATCGTGTCCCCACTGGCTGATGCAGTGCGCCTCGTCGATCGCGACGAACTCGGGGCGCGGGAGCGCGTCGAGAAACCCGGTGCTCGCGGAGCCGACGAGGCGCTCCGGCGCAACATAGACGAGCCGATACCGTCCCTCGCGAAGTCCGAGCAGGACTGACGCGCGTTCGTCCGCCGCGAGCGCCGAGTTGAAGCAGGCCGCGCCCACGCCGTTGGCGACCAGCGTGTCCACCTGGTCCTTCATGAGCGAGATGAGCGGCGACACGACGAGCGCGAGGCCCGCGCGCACGACCGCCGGAGCCTGAAAACAGAGCGACTTGCCGCCGCCCGTCGGGAGAACGACGAGCGAGTCGCGTCCCGCGAGAATGGCGTCCATGGCTTCGCGCTGGAGCGGCCGGAACGTGGCAAAGCCCCAGTAGCGCGCGAGTGTCTGTTCGAGGGGGTCTGAGGTGTGCACCGGAACATCCAGTATCGCATTAGTATTGGCGCCATGCGTACGCGCCTTCCGCTGCTGTCCATCCTCGCCGCTGTTGCCGTCACGGTGCTGCACGCTCAGACGCCGCCGCCGTTCGTCGTCGAAGAAGCGACGATCGCGGAGGTTCATGCGGCGATGAAGGCGGGGCGCCTCACGTGCGCCGCGCTCGTGGACGCCTACCTGCGGCGGATCGACACGTTCGACAAGAACGGCCCCGCCATCAACGCCATCATCCTGACCAACCCGGACGCACGGCGCGAAGCGGCGGATCTGGACCGCCGGTTCGCGCAAAGCGGCGTCGTCGGACCGCTCCACTGCGTGCCGCTGATCGTCAAGGACAACTTCGAGACGATCGGACTGCAGAGCGCGGCCGGGTCATTGTCGATGAAGGACTTCGTGTCCGCCAAGGATGCGTTCCTCGTCAAGCGCGCGAAGGCCGCAGGCGCCATCGTGCTCGCGAAATCGAACATGGCGGAGTTCGCGTTCAGTCCCTACGAGACGGTCAGCTCCATCCTGCCGGGGTACACGCGCAATCCGTACGCGCTCGATCGCGTGACGGCCGGTTCGAGCGGCGGAACGGCGGCGGCCGTCGCGGCCAACTTCGGGCTGGTCGGCTTCGGCACCGACACGGGAAATTCGATTCGCGGTCCCTCGTCGCATCAGGCGCTCGTGGGGATCCGGTCCACGATGGGGCTGACCAGCCGCGCGGGCGTCGTTCCGCTCAGTCTGCTGGCAGATATCGCGGGGCCGATGGCGCGAACGGTCGAGGACGCCGTGCGGGTGTTCCAGGTGATCGTCGGGGAAGATCCCGACGATCCCGCCACCGCCGCGAGCCGCACGCATACGATCCCGGACTATTCGCGGTCGCTCGTGCGCGACGGCCTGAAGGGCGCGCGTATCGGGGTGCTGCGACAGGCGTACGAGCGGGACACCACCGACGCCGAGATCGTGGCCGTCTTCGAACGCGCGCTCGAGGATTTGCGGCGCGCCGGAGCGGTCATCGTCGATCCGGCACGCGTGGAGGGACTGGATCAAATCAAGCGAGACCGTTCCGCCGGACAATGCGGCGGATTCAAGTACGACATCAACCGCTATCTCGCCGGCCTTGGCGACCGTGCACCGGTGCACACGCTCGAAGAGATCATCCGTTCGCGCCGGTTTCATCCGTCCATTCAACGGCGACTGGAACAGGCACAGGAGGATCCGGAGAACGGACCCGGTACGCCGGCGTGCGACGCCGAAGCCGAGTACCGCGAAGCGGTCCGCACCGCGGTCGGCAAGACGATGGACGCGCTGAAGCTGGACGCGTTCGTGTATCCGACGTGGAGCAATCCGCCGCGCCTGATTGGAGATCTGAACACGCCGGCCGGCGACAACAGCCAGTTCTTTTCGCCGACGACGGGATGGCCGGCGATTAACGTGCCGATGGGGTATACGCGCGGCGTGCTGCCCGCGGGGATGACGTTTTTCGGCCGTGCGTGGAGCGAGGCCACGTTGATCCGCCTCGCGTACGCGTACGAGCAGGCGACCCACCACCGTCGCCCGCCCGCCACGACGCCGCCGCTGCGGTGATCCCCGCCCCGGGGGGGTCAGGTCTGCAAACGCACGCGTCGGGGTCTGACCCCTTGGGGGTCAGGTCTGGGAACGTGCGCTTCGGGGTCAGGCCCTGCGGGGGCTGACCCCGCGGATCGATCGCAGACCTGACCCCGATGCGCGGGTCTCCAGACCTGACCCCTGGGGGGCCGGCGAGCATCTTGCTTCCTTCGTTCCAGCCCCCGATTGACCGCCTCCGTGCCGGCGGTAGTATGCTCCCCTGAGAGGAGGCACATGCGCGACCAGTTGCTGGCGCCTGACCGCCCGCGATGGCCCGATGGCGTCCACGCCGCCGAGTCTCCGGCCTCGAGTACCTCTTTCGACCGCTGGCTGATCGCCCTCATCCAGCACCCGCTCGTGCGCGTCGGCGTCCGGATGCAACTCTGGGATGGTTACCACGCCTCTGACGAGGACGCCCCCGCCGGTACCATCGTCGTCCACGATCGCCGCACGCTCATCCAGCTCGCGATTAACCCGGACCTCCATTTCGGCGACGCGTACATGCTGCGCCGGCTCGACGTCCACGGCGATCTGGAGCGCACGCTGCAGGCGTTCAGCCGCACCACGCCGACCGTCCTCACGCGCTGGCGCGATCGGCTGACGAGACTGTTCGCCCCCGCGAACGAT
This sequence comes from Vicinamibacterales bacterium, assembly GCA_035700625.1. Lineage (GTDB taxonomy): Bacteria > Acidobacteriota > Vicinamibacteria > Vicinamibacterales > 2-12-FULL-66-21 > DASSOM01. The sequence continues at coordinate 33,472 of DASSOM010000195.1, read as the reverse complement.
CGGCTGACGGCGCGACGCAACGTCCACCACCACTACGACATCGGCAACGACTTCTACCGTCTCTGGCTGGACGATCAACTCGTCTACACGTGCGCCTACTTCCCCGCACCCGACGCCTCGCTCGAGGACGCGCAGATCGCCAAGCTCGATCTCGTCTGCCGCAAGCTGCGCCTGCAACCCGGCGAACGCGTGATCGAAGCGGGCTGCGGATGGGGCGCGCTGGCGCTCCACATGGCCCGGCGCTACGGCGTGACCGTGCGGGCGTTCAACATCTCGCGCGAGCAGCTCGCCGTCGCGCGCGAGCGCGCCGCGCGCGAGGGGCTGAGCGGCCGCGTGGAGTTCATCGAGGACGACTATCGCAACATCGCGGGCCGCTGCGATGCCTTCGTGTCGGTCGGCATGCTCGAGCACGTCGGACGGCGGAATTACGCGGCGCTGGCATCCGCGATCCGGCGCGTGCTCGATCCCGATACGGGGCGCGGCCTGCTCCACTTCATCGGACGCGACCGTCCGCGCCCGCTGAACGCCTGGATCCGGCGGCGCATTTTCCCCGGCGCCTATCCGCCCGCGCTCGGCGAAGTCCATCGGACGATTCTGGAGCCCGGCGGCTTCGCCGTGCTCGACGTCGAGAACCTGCGGCTCCACTACGCGCGCACGCTGGAACACTGGCGCACGCGATTCGAACGCGCCGAACGCGCCGTCTGCACGATGTTCGACGATGCGTTCTATCGCGCATGGCGCCTGTATTTGGCAGGATCGGAAGCGGCGTTCGTGACCGGCACGCTGCAGCTGTTCCAGGTGGTGTTCGCCGCGCCGCAGTGGGACCCGCCGTACTGGACGCGCGCCTCCATGTATCCCGGCGGCGATCGGGCGGACACGTGACGCGTCGGTTCGACGCCGTGATCGTCGGGGGCGGCCCCGCGGGTTCGACGTGTGCCCGGGCCCTGACGGCCGCCGGCGCGGACGTCCTGGTGCTGGACCGCGCGACATTTCCACGCGACAAGATCTGCGCAGGCTGGATCACGCCCGCCGTGGTGCGCCACCTCGATCTCGATCTCGACGCGTACCGCGCCGCCGGCCTGACGCTGCAGGCCTTCCGCGGGTTCAGAACGGGTGTGGTCGACGGCCGCATGATCGACACGCGATACGACGCGGCGATCAGCTACGGTATCCGCCGCTGCGAGTTCGACGATTATCTGCTCGCGCGGTGCGGCGCTTCCGTCCGTCAGGGCACGCCGCTCCGGTCGCTCGAGCGGCGGGACGCGTCATGGCTCGTCAACGGCGAGATCGAGACGCCGCTCGTCGTCGGCGCGGGAGGCCACTTCTGTCCTGTCGCGCAGCGCTTTCGCGCGCCTCACCGCGACGGCGATCTCGTCGTGGCGCAGGAAGCGGAACTGCCGTTGACGCATCCGGAGGCGTGCCCCATCGACGCGGCCGTGCCGCAGCTGTACTTCTGCCGCGATCTCGATGGGTACGGCTGGTGCGTGCGCAAGGGCAACTATCTGAACGTGGGCATCGGCCGCCGCGATCCGCGCGAGTTTCCCGCGGCGGTCCGGACGTTCGCCCGATGGCTCGAACGCGAAGGACATGCGCCGGTGGACGCGACGCGCGCCCGGTGGCGCGGCCATGCCTACCTGCTGGCGGGCGCGTCGCCGGCGCCACCGGCGGGCGACGGCTGGCTGCTCGTGGGAGATGCGGCAGGGCTCGCCTTTCGCGAAAGCGGTGAAGGGATCGGTCCGGCGATCGAGTCCGCCTTGCTCGCGGCCGACGCGATCGTCGGCGCGCGTGGCCGAACGGACGCGGCGGCCCTTCAGCCGTACGTCGATGCCATTGCCGCGCGAACCCGGCGGGCCACCCGTGGCCCGCGCCTGCCTCGCGCCATCGCCGCGCCTGTCGGCCGCGCGCTGCTCGCCTCGACCGCATTCACGCGACACGTCGTGATGGATCGCTGGTTTCTCCGCCGGGCCTGAGCGACGACCTAACGATCGCGGCCGTCATCCGTCCAATGGGCATGCGGCACGCCCCATGGCTCGACATGCTCCGGCGGGATATTCGTGACGGCCTCAAATCAATGCGGCGAACGCCTGTGCTCACGGCGCTCGCGCTTGCCACACTCGCGCTTGGCGTGGGCGCCACCACCGCCATGTTCAGCGTGGTCGATGCGGTGCTGCTGCGCCCGCTTCCGTACGCGCAGCCGGAGCGGCTCGTCGTCCTGCTGCATGACGGTGACAAGCCGACCAGCGCCGCCAACGTCCTCGACTGGCAGCAGCAGACGCGCTCGTTCGCGTCGCTCGGCGCGGCGGAATACTGGACGCCCAATCTCGCGGGGATCGATCGACCCGAGAAAATTGTCGGACTCCGCGTCACAGACGAGATCGTCCCGCTGCTGGGCGTTCCACCGCTCCTCGGTCGGACGTTCAGTCCCACCGCCTCGCGTGAAGTCGTCCTCGCCTACACGCTCTGGCAACAGCGCTTCGGCGGCAGTCCTGCGGTGCTCGGACGCGAAGTGCGGCTCGACGGTCAGCCGTTCACGATCGTTGGCGTCATGCCGCGCGGGTTTCAGTTCGCGCCGTTCTGGGCGACGCGCGCACAGGTGTGGGCGCGGCTCGATCTTCGCGAACGGTCCGCGAACCGCGATGCCGCGAGCCTGCGCGTGTTCGCGCGGCTGCGCGACGGCGTGACGCTCGGGCAGGCGCGGGCGGATGTCGCAGCGGTGACGGCACGGCTCGAACGCGAATTCCCCGGCACGAACCGGAACGTCACCGTCACCCCGCTCGACGAAAAGGTCGTCGGCGACGTCCGCGTGGCGCTGCTGATCCTGTTCGGGGCCGTCGCCTGCGTGCTGCTCATCGCGTGCGCGAATATCGCGCACCTTCTCCTCGCGCGCGGCACGGCGCGGCAGCGGGAGCTGGCCATCCGTGCAGCCCTGGGTGCGCGGCGAGGACGGTTGATCAGACAACTGCTGACCGAGAGTCTGCTGCTGGCGCTCGGCGGCGGCGCCGCGGGACTCGCCGTCGCGGACTGGGCGCTCGCGTTCGTGGTCAGCGTGGCGCCGGCCGACATCCCGCGCCTGCAGACCGCGGGGCTCGATCCGCGCGTCCTGCTCTTCACGCTCGTCGTGTCGACGGCCACCGGTGTGCTCTTCGGCGTTCTGCCGGCATGGCACGGATCGTCGATCGTGCTCACCGATGCGTTGAACGACAGCGCGCGCGGGACGACCGGCGGCGCACGCCGTCGCCGTTTGCGCGAGGCCCTGATCGTGTCGGAGTTCGCCCTCGCACTCGTGCTGCTCGCCGGCGCGGGACTGATGGTCCGCAGCTTCGCCGCGCTTCAAGCGGTCGATCCCGGGTTCAATCCGTCTCACGTGCTGTCGATGATCGTCTCGGTCTCGGGCGCACCCGAGGCCCAGCCCACGCACCGCCTCGCGTTTTACGATCGCGTGCTCGACCGCGTGCGCGCGCTGCCGGGCGTCGGCTCGGCGAGCGCGATCAATCACCTGCCGCTGGCGGGTGATCGATGGGGACTGCCATTCGTCATCGAAGGGCGTCCGCAGCCGCGTCCGGGCGAGCGGCCGAGCGCCGTCTTCCGCGCCGTCTTTCCCGGCTACTTCGAAACGATGCAGATTCCGCTGGTGCGCGGGCGCGCGATCGACGCGGGAGACGGTCCGGCGGCGGCTCCCGTCGTGATCGTCAACGAGTTCTTCGCGCGGCGCTACTGGCCCGGCGAGGATCCCGTCGGCAAACGTCTGTCCATCGACCCCGACGATCCCGAGGCGTGGTTGACGGTCGTCGGTGTCGCGCGCAACACGGCGCGCTCCTCCTGGGCGGAGCCCGACGCAGAAGAACTGTACCTGCCGTTCCCACAGACGCGCATGTATCTGGAACGAGACTCGTCGCCGTTCACGTACATGACGCTCGTCATCCGCACGAGCAGCGATCCGGCGGCGCTCGCGCCATCCGTCCGCACGGCGATCGCCGGACTGGCGCCGGATGTGGCCGTGGCGGAGATCCAGCCGATGGAGGCGGTGGTCGCGTCGGCGACCGCACGTCCGCGATTCACGCTGGTGCTGCTGGTGTCGTTCGCCGCACTGGCGGTCGCACTCGCGGCGGCCGGGATCTACGGCGTGATGAACTACGCGGTGGTGCAGCGCGCGCAGGAAATCGGCATCCGTCTCACGCTCGGCGCCACGCCCGGCAGGGTGCGCCGGCAGATGATCGGCGAGGCGCTTCGTGTGTCGGCACTCGGCGCGCTCGTCGGCATCGCCGCCCTCGTCCCCCTCGCGGGATCGATGTCGACGCTGCTGTATGGCGTGCGGCCATCCGATCCGCTGACGCTCACGACGGTCGCTGTCCTGCTGATGGCGGTGGCGCTGCTCGCCACGTATGTTCCGGCGCGGCGTGCGACGCGGATCGATCCGATGGTGGCCATTCGCGGCAGCTGAGATCTCTAGTCGGCCCTGAGCGCGACCATCGGGTCGACGCGCGCGGCCCGGGCGGCGGGCCGCCACGCCGCCGCGGCCGCCGTGACGCCGAGGATCAGGACGATCGCCGCATAGCTCGGAGGATCCATCGGGCCGATCTCGAACAGCAGTCCCGAGAGAAGGCGGGCGAACACGACTGCCGCGAGCAGGCCGGCAGCAATGCCAATGCCGGCCAGCAGCAGCGCCTGCGCGAGCACGCTCGCGACCATGCGGCCAGGCCTCGCGCCCAGCGCGATGCGCAGCCCCATCTCCCGCGTCCGCTGGGCCACGGCGAAGGACATCACCCCGTAAATCCCAAGCGCGGCGAGGAGCAGCGCGAGCAGCGCGAAGGCGCCGATCAGCTGTGTCGAAAACCGTCGCGACGCGGTGGCCGCCTCGATGATCCCCTTCATACTGCGCACGCCGAACACAGGAAGCTCGGGATCCGAGGCGCGGACCGCGCGAGCAACGGCGGGTGCCAGGGCCGCGGGATCCGCAGCGGTTTCGAGTACCAGCGAGAGCGACAGTCCCGACACCTGCCGCAGCGAGCGGTAGACGGTCGGCGACGGAGGTACTTCCGGCCGCTCCGCGCGCGCGTCGTCGACGACGCCGATGACTGTGAGCCACGGCGCGCGCGCGTTCGGACCGCCGAAATGAAACCGGCGTCCCACGGGATCCTGCCCCGGCCAGTACTGACGCGCGGTGGCGGCGGTGACGATCGCCACCGGTGCCCCGTCCGCGTCATCATCGTTGCTGAACGTGCGGCCGCGCAGCACGCGGATGCTCATCACCTCGAAGTAGCGCGGTGACGCGATGAGCAGGCGCACCGCGGGAACGCGCGATCCCGGCTGCATCTCCGATCCTTCGACCGTCATCGTCGCGATCGCGTTGTTGCCGTCGAACGGCAGAGCGCTGGCGGCGGCCACGCCGGACACACCCGGCAGCGCCGCGACCCGCGCCATGATGTCGTCGAACCGCGCGAGGCGCGCCGAGTGCTCGAAATAGCGTCCGGTCGACGGATCGTTCGGCTGCGGCAGCCAGAGCCGCGCCGTGAGGACGCTGTGCGGATCGAAGCCGAGATCCACACGCTGCAGGCGCCAGAAGCTGCGAGCGAGCAGCGCCGCGCCAAGCAGCAGCACGACGGCCAGCGAGAACTCTCCGATCACGAGGGCGGCCCGCGCGCCGCCACGGCGGCTCGTTTCGCCACGGCTCCTGCCGCGGAGCGCGTCGAGGGCGCCCGCGCGCGAGAACTGCAGCGCGGGAATGCTCCCGACGAGCACGGCGCTGCCGAGCGCCACGATCGCGTTGAACAGCAGCACTGCGCCGCTGATGTGCACCTCGCCCAGCCTGGGCAGCTCCGGCGGCGCCATCGCGACCAGCAGCGTGAGCATCCACGGCCCGACGATCGCGGCCGCGGCTCCGCCGAACGCGGCGAGCATCAGGCTTTCCGTGAGCAGCAGACGCGCCAGCCGTCCGCGCGACGCGCCGAGCGCACTTCGCATCGCGAGCTCGAGCTGTCGACGGCTCGTGCGCGCCATCAGAAGGTTCGCGATGTTCGCGCAGGCGATGAGCAGCACGAGGCCGACGGCGCCGAAGAGCAGCAGCAGCGCGGGCCGGACCGATCCAACCAGGTCCTGCTTGAGCGGAACGATCCGCGGCGTCCAGCCGGCACGCGCGGGATAGTCGTCCGGATATTCGCGCCGCAGCCGTTCGGCGAGCGCTGCAGCGCGCTGGCGCGCTTCGTCGATGCTCACGCCGGGGCGAAGGCTCGCGATTGCGTCCGTGATGAAGCGCGCCCCGCGCGGCGGTCGATCGGGAAACGGCTTGCCGGCAAAACTCGCGGGCGCCCAGATGTCGACGGCCGTGAAAACCGACCGTCCCGGATGGCGGAAGCCGGCGGATACGACGCCGATCACCTCGTACGTGTCATCGTCGAGCCGCAGCTTGCGGCCGATCGCGTCGCGGCGGCCGCCGAATCGACGTCGCCAGAGCGCATCGCTGATGACGACCACCTGCGTGATGCCGGGGCCGTTGTCCGCCGGCCCGAACAGCTGCCCGAGCTGCGGAACCGCGCCGAGCATGTCGAAGTACGACGGGCTCGTCAGCAAGACTTCGACACGCTCCGGTTGATCGACGCCCGTCAGATTGGCGTTCAGCGGCCACAGCCCGGAGATCGTCTGGAACAGGCCAGCGCTGTCGCGGAAGTCAGTCAGTTCCGGCAGTGACAAGCCGACATCCGACGCTCCCACCGTCGTGAAGTCCGCCGTGAGCCGCACGAGCCGATCGGCGTCCCGATACGGCAGCGGCCTGACGACGATCGCATGGACGACGCTGAAGATGGCGGTGTTGGCGCCGATGCCGAGCGCAAGCGTGGCGACGGCGACCGCGGAAACGATCGGCGTCTTCGTCAATCCGCGCCAGGAGAGCCGGACGTCCTGCAGGAAGCTGTCGAGCATCCACTCCTCGCCACACGCGGGAGGCAAACCTCGCGCCGCCTCGTTCCTGCCCATTTCGCCATGCAAGTAGACGAATGGGCATGAACGGCTGGAGCGGTTCCGGGACGATGTTGTTCGAAAGCGGACGCCGGGAATGCGCGTCAGCGGTCCTCTTCCTCCATCAGCGCCATCGCGTATGGGAGGGTGTACATGTGCGTCCACCCGAAGACCCGCAGGCCGTTCGTGGCACTCCAGATCGGCCGTCGATTGGGGCTGCGGCGGGTCGCCTCGCGCGGCAGATGACTGGCCTTCTCGAGGGCTTCGAAGAGCGACGCCTGCGTCCAGTCGTTATCCGTGAACGGCCGCGGAAGCGGATCCATGCGCAGCGTCTCGATACGGTGCGCCATCTCCGCGAACAGGCTCGGCTCGCGCGTCAGTCGAAACCCGAGGACGAGACTGTAGACGCTCGACAGATACGATTCCATCTCGTGGTTGTACGGCGGCACGTCGCGCATGCGGCGCGCGTGTCGCGCGAGCGCCTCGGCCACGCGCGCGTCACCGGTCAGATCCAGGAACAGGTCGAGCGCGTGCGAGACGTAGACGTCCGCGTAGCCATACCGATCCACCGTCAGACTGCCCCCCTGCCCCGGCATGTTCTGGAGCCGGAGGATCCGCGCCACACGATCCTCCGCATCCTTCAAGTAGCGCTCGTCCTTTGTCGCGTCGTAGACGCTCAGGACGTTCCAGAGGCTGAGATACAAGCGGCGTCCGGTGAGTCCGTGCTCTCCCCAGATGCGGCGGAGATGCAGTTCGGCGGTCTGGATCGCGACGTCGAGGCCGCGATGGTCCGCGCTCAGATAGTAGTCGGCAAGCCATCCCTCGACCCACACGTGCGCGCTCAGCGTGCGAACCCAATGCTGCTGCGCGTGGCGGGACCCGATCCCGACGTAGGGCGATCCCTTCGGCTGCTTCGCAAACGTCCAGTAGTCGAGCGACGAGTTCGTGTCGCCGAGGTACACCGGGTCCGACGGCCAGTGCAGGTTGTCCACGTCCATGGAGTGACGGCTGTTCGCGCGCGCCGCGTCGTAGAGACGCGGATCCCCGGTGCGCATGAACTGCAGCCAGCACATGAAATCCTCGGCCGGTTCGTTGTTCCCCCAGCTCGTCCACCGCCGTCCGTCGAAGTACAGCTTCCAGTCGCCGTAATCCCACATGCCGTACCACGGCGCCCAGCGCTGATTGAACAGCATCCATTCGAACTTGTCGTCGAGCGCACGCTGGAACGCCGGGAAGCGGTCTGACCGCGGCGCGAAGCGGCCGAAGACGCCGCTCGCGCCGTACCATGCCGGATCGGCGTGCGCGACGGGCGGCGCGAGAAAGTAGCCGAGGTTCACGTGCGCGCGTGACGCGTCGGCGGCGCCGGCGAAGAAATCGAACGCGGCCTCCGTCGTCTTCGCGATTCCCTGCGCGTTGTTCTCGATTGCGGTCGTGCCCTCTTCGCGATCGAGCTCACTCGACCAGCGGGCGAAACTCATCGGCTCGACGGCGGGCGACCAGATGAACGCGGTCGCGCGGCCTGCCTCGACGCGCAGTTCCTTCGGGTACTCTTCGAGGAAGCGCGGCATCGCCATCGCGAATCCCTGGCGGCCGTCGCTCACCGCAAGCCAGCCCGGTGCGCGGTCGCCCGACGCGACGGTCCGTCCGTCGGCCGAGAGGCGCGCGTTGAAGCCGTCGATCCGCGTCGTCGGCGACGATTCGGGCACGGGAGGAATCCGGTTCGGCTTCGGTCCGGTCTGCAGGAGCGAGACGGCACCTGCCGTCGACGCCGCAAGCGGACGCTCCCCCGTCTCCCACCAGCGTCCGGACCCGATCGCACTCCGCACCTGCAGGCCTGGCGCGGAGGTCTTCAGATCCAGCGCGAGCCCGGCTGCCGCGAGCCGGTCCTTCGGCTGGGTCCACCCTTCATCGGATGGATCTTCCGGAAGGATCGTCCCCGCGCGGGTCGCGATGTGCTCGTGTTCGCCGGGCGCCTGGCGGTGTTTGTCGGGGACGCCGGTGAACACGAACGTGTGGTCAACCTTTATATATGTGCGTCCCGCATACGCGTGGATGCGTGTGACGAACGGGGCGGGCTCGTGGCCAGGCTTCGCGTACCGATACTCGCCGTCCACGCGGATGATCGTGTGCAGCGGCCCCGATCCCTGTTCGATCATGGTGCGACGCACGAACGCCGTCGATCCGTCGGGCCCCTCGTCGTTGACCAGATCGAGAAATGAACCCCGGCCGGCCGGTCCGGTCGCCACGATCTCGTCGGCCGAAAAGCCGTCGCGGTTGCGATCGAGCGAGACCTCGTGCAAAAAGCCGGCGCCCTCGCCCTTCAGGACGTCGAACCGCAGCGGACCCGTCGTCACTTCCGCCCATCCGCCCGGTCGTTGGTTGTTGACGACCACAATGCGCGGGCCCGTGAGGGGCGCGCGGTGCACGTCGGGCCCGAACTCGAGGGTGTACTGGCGTCCCTCCCCTGCGAAGAAGAACACCCAGATCCACTTGACGCTCGGATCGGCCGGACGCCAGGAGCTCACATCGTTCACTTGCGACGGCACTTCACGGCCGTCGCCATCCAGGACGCGAACGTGATCGGGTGAATCGAGCGCACCTTTCGGAAACGGCACGCCGAACGTGATCGGTGCGCCTGCCTGATGGCGCTCGATCTGCACCGGCACGCGCGTGATCGTCGCGGACGGCGCGCGGGCCGGCCTCTCGCCCTGGGTAGCGCGGACGGGAATGACGAACAGCAGCAGGAAACCGAAAACGAGGTTCCGACGGGACGTGATCGTGTGCATGCGATGGACGACGACTGCCCTCAGCGTTCCGTTACGCCAGCCGTGCCTGCCGGATGATCTCGCGGAGACTTGGCCGTGCGCCGGCGTTCAGCAGGCCGATGCGGAACAACCGCGCGCCGAGGCGAAGCGCCACGAACGTGGAGATGATCAGGATGAAAAGGGCGCCGGCGACTTCCCACCACGCGAGCGACATCGGATCGATGGCTTCGCGGAACATGACGACGGCGCCGGACGTGAACGGCACCCACGTCATGATGCGCGCCGTCAGCCCGTGCGGCTCGTTGATCAACACGGCCATCATGATCATCGGCAGCGCCGCGGTCAGGGACCAGATCATCGCGAGCTGCTGAGCCTCTCGCATATTCGATCCGAGCGACCCGGTGCCGAGCATGAGGCTGCCGAAGAAGAGAAACGCCGTCAGGAAGAACGGCAACGCGAGCGCGACGGCTCCCCACGGCACCTCGACGCGCGCGGCCAGGAGGAGCGGTGCGATGCCCACACCCGCCGCGAGCACGATCGCGAGCCACACGACGATTTGCAGCAGTCCGGCGGCGCCGAGTCCGATCAGCTTGCCGGCGAGAATCTCGTCCGGCCGCGCCGACGACAGCAGCACTTCGACGACCTTGTTTTCCTTCTCGGCTGCCGTTCCCTGCATCAGATATCCCGACGTCATCAGGATCGACATGAGGAACAGCACCATGAACGCGAGGGGCACGACGAGCCGGACGATCGACGCGACGCTGCCCCCGTCGCGCACGTCGCCGGCGCGGGTGACGGCAAAACTCTGCGTCTCGGCGACGGGATCGAGCACGCGGGCGGCCAGCGCCCCATCGACGCGCCCGCCCAGCAGGCGCTCGCGAAGAAACGACCGCAGCTCGTCGCGCGCGTCCGATTCGGAAAGTCCTGCGCTCTCGGATGTATAGCCGCGGACGACTCCGTCGCGCAGATAGTCTGGCGGCAGCACGTAATATCCTTTGATGCCTCGCGCGACGAGCGCGCGCCGCGCCGATGCCTCGTCGGCGAACGGGCGAAACACGATCGTCGCGTCGGACGTCAGCTGCTCGATGGCGCGCGTCTGGCCCGCGGCTTCGAGGGCGCGCCGCAGATCGTCGGGAATGCGGCTCGGCGACGGACGCGCGTCCGACGTGAGGTGCAGCACGTCGGCGTGATCGACGATCCCGAAGACAGATGATTCGGCGGCGCTGTGCTGCTCGGCGTAATAGGCCGGCACCGCCACGATGGCCGCATACAGGCCCATGAACAGCGGCATGCCGAAGGTGGTGATCAGGTATCCCGGCCGCTTGATCGTCGACAGGAACTCGAAGGCGAGAATCGCCGGGACCTTGCGCCAGCGGGTCATGCGCGCGCCTCCCGGACGACGCGGAGAAAGATGTCCTCCATCGGCGCGAGCATCGGCTCGAACGACTCGACGGCGGCGCCGCGCGACACGAGCGCCTGCAGGGCCTGCGTGGGCCCGGCCCCGTCCGTGAGCCGCAGACGCCAGACGCCGGGTGCTTCCTCGACCACTTCGCCGATGTCGGTCAGCGGCGGCAGCGTGCCGCGCGCACGGATGCGCACCTCGGGCAGCGAATGCCGGCGGCGCACGTCCTCCACGTCACCATAGACGACCAGCTGACCGCGGTTGATGAGCGCGACGCGATCGCACAGCGCCTCGACCTGATTCATGTGATGCGTCGACAGGATCGTCGTCCGGCCGCGCTCCCGCCGCTCCGTGAGCAGATCCTGGACGAGCCGCACGTTGACCGGATCGAGGCCGGTCGTGGGTTCGTCGAGCACGCAGAGTTCGGGATCGCTCAGCAGGACCGCCGCGATTTGCACCTTCTGGCTCATCCCCTTGCTGAGGCGATCGATGCGCCACGAGGCGACGGCCGGCAATTCCACCTTTTCGAGCCATTCGTGCGAACGGCGGCGGGCGTCGGCGCGCGGAAGCCCCTTCAGCGTACCCAAGTACGTCATGACGTCGATGACGGACTGTTTGGTGTAGAGCCCGCGCTCCTCCGGGAGGTATCCGAGCCGATCGAGGTGCGCGCGGCTGCGCGGTTCGCCGAACACGCGGACGCTGCCGGCGTCCGCGCGGATGATGTCCATCACAATCCGGATGAGCGTGCTCTTGCCGGCGCCGTTGGGACCGAGCAGGCCGAAGATCTCGCCGCCCAGCACGTCGAACGAGACGCCGCGCAGCGCGATCGTGCGGCCGTACTGCTTGGTAATGCCGTCGAGCGTCAGAATGGGGATGGTGAAGCCTCTCCGGCTGAAGACCCGTCGCCAGAGGGTATCACGGCTTCAGCGCGCGAACTGAATCGACGAGACGACCCGCCGGAAGACGGGCTCGTACTGGCCGAACTCCGATCGCGGCGCGACGCCGAGCACGTAGAACAGATTGCCGTCGGGCAGTTCGGACGTGAAGAGCGCGATCTGCTCCTGCCGGCCCGTCCCGTCGGACACGTTGGAGAGCACCGCGTGGAGCGCGCCGCGGCCATCGATCGATGCGCGGCGATACTGCGATGGCCGGCTGAGGCTCGGATTCGACTCGCGCAGCGCGGAGACGAGTTCGTCGGTCGCCTCCGGCAGATCGTGCGACTCGTTGCGCGCGACGCCGATCTGCAGCCCGTGCGTGAACACCGACTGCTGGCCATTCGCGCCGTACCCGCCTTCGGGCGCGAATGTCACCGAGTTGTTGCCGCCGAGTTCCCGCCAGTTCGAGGGCACACTGACCCGGAAGACGTCCCCCTCGTTGTACGTCGTGAACGTCCCCGCCGGAGGATCGACGCGGCCCGGCGTCGACGACGGTGAACGCGATGGTTCGCCGCGCCCGGCGCGGTTCTTCGTCGCCTCTTCGGTCGACGGAGCGGGGGACATGTCGGCGAGCACCCCCTGTACCTGCTGGAAGCCGCGCGTGTCGCGCACGGCGTCGTGCACTTCCAGCGCCTGCGCTTCCTGATTGATGTACTCGTAGCGGTTGCCGGGATTGGGGTGATCGCTCAGCCACTGCGGGCCGCCCGGACCGCTCTCCTCCTCGATCGTCTTGAAGACGTTCGCCATGTCGCGCGGGTCGTAGCCCGCGCGTGCCATGATCTGTGCGCCGAGCAGGTCTGCCTGCTTCTCGTACTCGCGGCTGAAGCGCAGGAACGCCGTCCCAAGGCCGAACTGCGTCCCCTGCGAGATGATGTTGCCCGTCGTCCCGCCGACGATCGCGCCGATCACCGCCCCGGCGATCTGGCCGAGCGCATACGGCGTCGCCTTCGTCTGCTGGGCAGTGCCGTGCCGCAGCGCGACGTGGCTCAGCTCGTGCGCCATCACACCGGCGATTTCTCCCTCGGTCTTCGCCGCCTGGATCATGCCGCGGTTCACGTACATCGGTCCGCCGGGCAGCGCGAACGCGTTGATCTCCTTCACGTTCACGACCTCGAACGTGTAGTGGAATTCGGGATGCTGCAGGTCGGCGGGAATCTCCCGGACGAGCTGACGTCCGATCCCGGCAATATAGGCGGTGACCTGCTCGTTTCGCAGGATCGGCAGCTGCTGCTCCACCTGTTCGGCCGCTTCCCGCCCGAGCTTCACATCGTCTGCCGGGCTGTACTTGTTTTCGGGCGCCGTGATGCGCGTTTGAGCGGACACCTGTGCGCCCGCCAGGAGCATCAACAACAGCACCGAATGCCGGACATTTCTCGCAACCATCACCGTCTCCTCCCCCCGCGTGTATCGTACGTCCGGTCGAGGTATTGCGGAAATCGTGCCGGGGGTCAGGTCTGCCGGCGTGCGCCTCGGGGTCAGGTCTGCCGGCCTACGCCCCAGGGTCAGGTCTGCCGGCCTGCGCCCCAGGGTCAGGTCTGCCGGCCTACGCCCCAGGGTCAGGTCTGCCGGCGTGCGCACCGGGGTCAGGTCTGCCGGCATGCGAACAGGGGTCAGGTCTGCGCAGCTCGGTGGGTGCGGAAGCGTCCATTTCAATCGGGCGCAACGCAGACCATGGCAACGGGGTTCCCCGGGTCTGACCCCGAGCGGCCGATGTCGAGACCTGACGCGCCGAGAGTCGGTGTCCAGACCTGACCCCCGCGAGACCGGCTTCAGACCTGACCCCCGTGAGCCTGCCTTCGGACCTGACCCCGAGGCGCAGATCGTCAGACCTGACCCCCGAGGCACGCGCAGGTCCGTGACACGCGCCGTGTCGAGGAACGCACGCAGGACGGCGGCGACGCACGGATCGGTACGCCGCGCGCCGAGGGTGTGCGCCCCACCGGGGACGACGAAAGATCGCGACTGGGAGAGGTGTCGCGCGACCTCCTCGGCGCCGGACGGCGGCGTGACGGGATCCAGGCTGCCGGAAAACAGCAGCACCGGGACGTCCGACACAACCGGCTGACGATGCCACGCGGGAACCGCGCCGCGCGGCCACTCGCGGCAGGCGGCGCGCTGTTCCCGGATGCGATAGGCGGTCAGATACGTGCGGTCGTCCGCCGCCTCGGCATCGGCGCCGACGAACGGCACGTCCTCGGCGCACGTGATCGAGAGATACAGCGCGTCGAATGTGCCGCCGGCGCGCCAGTCGTACAGGAAGCGCGCGATCGCGTCGAAATCGCCCCCCGCGGCTGCGTGCAGCACGTGCGGCACCCGCCCCGCCGCGCCGGCCGAGTACGTCATGTAGCGGATCGCCTCCGCGACGGTTTCGCGACGCAAGGTCACCGTCGCAGGACGCCCCGCGTGGAGAATGGTCGCCGTCACCGGCGCGGCGGCGACGCGCGCGAACGCCGCACGCGCGTCGTCGGCCGGATGCGGCACGTCGCGGACGCACGCCGGATCCGCCGCGCAGCGCGTGAGGATGCCGTCGAGCGCCCGCTGTGCCTGCACGCCGAACCGTTCGGGCATCGGCACCGACGGCGGCACGACGCCATCCAGCACCGCCGCCCGCACGCGATCGCCGTGCACGCGGATGTACTCCAGCGCGAGCCGCGTCCCGTAGGACCCGCCGTCCAGATTGAGACGATCGAACCCGAGCGCCTCCCGCACGTGTTCGAGATCATCGACGGACGCCGCCGTCGTGTACTGCGTCAGATCCGCCTCGCGCTCGAGCGCCGCACGGCAGGCACGCACACGCGCCGGCGGCATGAAGGGACCGAAGAAGCTCTGCGCATCGGGACCGTAGAACCGGCATTGCAGAGCGTGCGAACCGCCCGTCCCGCGCTGATCGACGAACACGAGCGCGCGGCGCGCGCGCAGTGGACTCTGGCGCACCCACTCCGCGCCGATCAGGCCGGTGGCCGCCTCGCCCGGACCGCCCGCAAGAACGAACACGGGATCAGCGGCGGGATCGGCACCCGTGGGCGGAAGGATGACTATCCGCAGAGGAATCGTGCGCCCTGAAGGGTCGCGCGGATTTTCGGGAACGGTCAGCGTCGCGCAGCGCGCCGCGCGCGCCGGGATGCCGAGACAGGTCCGCCACACGAGGCTGCCGACCGGCGGCGGTTCGCGCAGGAACCAGGCCGCCGCGCCGAGGCCGGAGACAATCGCGGCGACGGCGGCGATCCGGAGCCGCCGCATCAGGATATCGGCCGGCGTGCCGCCGCCTGCTCGAGCAGCGATCGGACCTCCGCGTCCGTCGTCTGATCGAAGCGCGCGTACCAGAGGCCGACCGCTCGAAAGTCGGGCGGGGTTCGCAGGCAGACGACCTCGTCGGCTTCCTCGCGCAGCGCCGCGCATGTATCCGGCGCGCCGACGGGGACGGCAACAATCGTCCGGCGCGGAGACTGCGCGCGCACGGCGCGAACCGCCGCCTTCATCGTCGCCCCGGTGGCCAGGCCATCGTCGACGAGCACGACAGGGCGTCCTCGCAGCGATGGCAGTGGAGCGCCGGCGTGATACAGCGCCTCGCGCCGCGACAGCTCCACCGCTTCCCGCGCGACGACGGTCTCGAGCTGCGCCTGGCTCACGCCAAGCTGGCGCATCAGCAACTCGTCAACGTAACGGATGCCGCCCGAGGCCAGCGCCCCCATCGCGAGCTCCGGATGCCACGGCACGCCAAGCTTGCGAACGACGAACACCGCCAGCGGGGCGTCGAGCGCCGCCGCGACTTCGAAGCCAACGGGAACGCCGCCGCGCGGCAGCGCGAGGACGATCGTTCCTTCGCCGATCGACGCGTGATCCGCCAGCGCCTCTCCGAGAAGGCGCCCGGCCTCGCGTCGATCGGCGAACGGAGCATCCATGGATCACTCGCCGGCGTCGGGTTTGGCGAACCGGCTCTCGGAAATGGTGGTGTTCAGCGCGGCGTCGCTGAAGGTCGTCGTCTCGATGCCCTCCCAGCTTGCGTGCGTCACGCGGAACGGCAGCTTCACGCCATCGACGGCGCGGTAGTCGTCGTAGTCGATCCGTTCGGCGAGCGGCCCCAGCGGCGTGCGCGTGACGATGCTGCGCCGGCGCAGAAGGCCCGAATCGCGATCGAACGACAGCTCCTCGATGACGTTCGGCTTCGACCGGCCGGAGAGCACGATCACGTCATGACCGTCGAGCCGGCTGTATTCGTCGACGGACAGGTTCGAGTACCACTCCTTCATGTCGAGGGCAAGGCGCAGGTCCGCCTGACGTTCGACCTGCGCGGCGAGCAGACCCTCCAGATCGCGCGCGCGGCCGCGCGCCGCCGACCACGCGCTCGTGCCGTCGAACGTGCGGGTCGAGGTCGACTCACCCTCCTGCACGTCCTCGCGGTACTGACGCCTGGCGGTCTGTTCCACCGTCACCGGCAACGACCGGCCGCTCCGCGTGGTCATCGTGCCGTGGAAGGTGGCGCTCGTCGCTTTCTGCAGCGCGTCGCGGCCGCCAAGCGCCGAGACGAACTTGTCGATGACCTGATCGACGGATTCGCTCGGACGGGCGCGACGCTCCGCGGCCGTCGCGCTTTGAGCCTGCGCGCCGCGACCCTGACGCTGCTCGCGCGCGGCAGCGGCCTCTGCCGCTTCGTCCGGCGTCATCGGCGACAGGATTGGCGGCGTGCGCTGCGGATGGTTGTGTCCCTGATGGCACGTGGCGCAGCTCACGACCTGACGTCCATCGAAGTTCGCCTCGTTGATCGCCATGACCATGCGCATCATCCTGCGCGCGGTCTGCTTGTTCTCCTTGTCGTCCTTGTCGAACCCGCCCTGGGGACCGAACACGTGACAGAAGCCGCACTGCACGCCGAGCGATGCCGCGACGTACCGCATCGCGCTGTCGAATTGATCCGCCGGTACGTCCTTGAGAACCTGAATGTTCTTGAACCGCTCCGCGGCGGTCTGCGGCTGTGCGGGAGGCGCCACCGCCTGCGCTCCTGCGAGAGGACGCACCAGCACGCACGCCACGAACACACCCGCCGCCACACCGACCGTCGCCCCTGGCCACTGTCTCTTCAACGGAAGCTCCCTTCGTCGTTGATGCCGCCTCACCGCAGTCCCGGCGGCGCCACTCTCTTGCGCGTTGCCTGTTCGAACGCGTACGCCACACGCAGCAGCGTCGGCTCGCTGCACGCCATCCCCGTAAAGCTCACGCCGAACGGCTGCGGCTTCGCGTCGAATCCGTCGGGAAACGGAGGATCCGGCGCGTTCGGCACCATGCCAAACGGCACGATGACGGTTGGATAGCCCGGACGCGCCGCGAGCGACGCACCGCTCGCCGCCGGGAACAGCAGCGCATCGAGGCGATTCTCCTTCATCACGTCGTCGACGCCGTGCGTCCCACCGAGACGGATGTCCTTCGCGCGATCCGCTTCGTACCGCGCGCGATCGCGCTCCACGTCCATCTCGTCCGAGATATCCAGATTGGATTGCCCGTACTTGATCGCGCCCGCCTTTTCGTGCGCGCGGTTCCACTCGCGCAACGCCGTGAGCGACGCGACCGGCGCGCGATCGCCGAGCGACGCGAGCCACGCGTTGAAATCGCGCTTCATCCCGTACTTGAGATCGATCGAGCAGTCCTCGTCCTTGCCGCGCGCATCATCGACGCCTGAGCAGATTCCCCAGCGCAGAAAATTGTCGTCGGGGTCCTTGTCGACGATGCTCGGGATGTCGGCGGGATCGACGATGATCGCGCCCTGCGCCCGCAGCACGGCGATCGCGTCCTGCATCACCTTGGCCTGTGCCGTGTTCAGCCCACCGCGCGAACGATCGGCGCCGGGCACCGGAACGCGGTCGTAGTAGAACGCGCGCGGGATGCCGATGCGCGCGCCTTTCAGGCCGTCCGGTTTCAGGAACGCGGTGTAGTCGCGTCCGGGCGGCGGCGTGCACGTCGACGTCGCGCGGTCGTGTGGATCCGGCGACGCCCCTTCGAGCGCGCCCAGCATGATGGCCGCGTCGGTCACGGTTCTGGCCATTGGCCCTGGCGTGTCCTGATCCGCCGTGATCGGGATCACACCGTAGCGGCTCACACGCCCCACGGTCGGCTTGATCCCGACGAGCATGTTCTGGTTGGACGGACTGAGAATCGAACCGGACGTCTCGGTGCCGACGTTGGCCGCCCAGAAATTCGCCGCCGTGCCGATGCCGGAGCTGGATCCCCCGGTCCCCATCGCGGGACGGCCGTCGAACGTCGCGGGGCGCGGATCGCGCCGCGGGTCGTACGGATTCATGCCGTAGCCGTGCAGCCCGTTATAGTTGCCAGGCATCGGCGTCGGACCACCCGCGACCCAGTTCGCCAGCTCGGTCATGCCGGTCTTCGCGATGATGATCGCACCCGCCTCGCGCAGGTTCCTCGTGAGCGTCGCCTCGTACGGCGGAACGAGGCCATCGAACGCGAGCGCGCCGCCCGTCGTCGGCATGTCCGTCGTGTGGATGTTGTCCTTCAGGGCGACCGGGATGCCGTGCAGCGGTCCGCGCACGTGCCCCTGCGCGCGCTCGCGATCGCGCGCGTCCGCCGCCTCCAGCGCGCGCGGATTGACGGTGATCGCGGCGTTCAGCTTGTCCTCGTACGTCGCGATGCGGTTGAGGTACCGTGTCACCAGCTCGCGCGACGTGAGCCGCCCCTCCGCCATCGCCTTCTGCATCTCGGGAATGGTCGCTTCGAACACGGTGAACGTCGGGGCGGGAGGTTGAGGGCGCTCCGACTGAACGAACAGCCCTGCGGGCGCCGCAATCGCCAGCAGCAGGAGGGTGCGTTTCATCGGGACAGAATTGTAGCAGGCGCGGTATAATGCGCGTCCTCCTCACATCAGGCAGGTGACACGATGGCACGCGCACGGACGGCATCTTCGGTCGCCTTGTGGATTCTTCTCCTTGTCGTGGTGCTCGCGTGGCCGCTGCCCCGGCGCGCCGCCGCGCAGCAGGCCACGGCCCCTGCCTGCTCGATCACCTGGGTCGATCAGGAACCCCAGATCGAAGCGTATCTGAAAACCGCCGCCATCCAGCGGATCGACGAAGTACCGGTGGGCGTGACAAAGCCCAAGCACGCGTACTTCGACGCGGGCGGGCCGGTCGCCAGCGCGGCCTGGAAGCCGCTGCCGACGCGATTTCAGAACGGGTTCCTGGAGAGCTACAAGGCGGAGCTGGCTGCTTACGCGATCGACAAGCTCCTGGGCCTGAACCGCGTCCCCCCCGCCGTCGAGCGCAATGTCAACGGCCAGGAAGGCGCCATTGTCCTCTGGGTGGAGGGCGTCAAGGCGTGGGACGTCAAGAATCCGGTCCAGGGCCCGGACCCGCTCGCGTGGGATCACGAAATCGCCAAGATGAAGATGTTCGACCAGTTGATCGCGAACATCGATCGCAACCAGGGCAACCTGCTCTACGACGCCGACTATCACATCATCCTGATCGATCACTCGCGCGCCTTCACGCGTACGAAGGATCTCAAACGCATGGCGCAGCTCGGGCGCGTCGATCGGCCGCTCTGGGATCGGATGCTCGCGCTCGACGCCGCATCACTCCAGACGGCGATCGGCCAGTGGTACGGCAAGAAGGAAATCGAGGCAATCCTGCAGCGGCGTGATGAGATGAAAGCCGGGATCGAGGCGCGCCTGAAGAACGCGGACCCGCGCGCGGTGTTTCTGCCGGAGCTGCCCGCAAAACAGTAAGTGGTGAGTTCACGAATTACTCGGCTCTGTCACCACCCGTCCATCCAGCAGGTACACGTGCCGGCGCGCCTGGCTGACGTAGCGCGGATCGTGGCTCGCGAGACAGATCGTGGCGCCGTCGCGGTGCAGCTCCGCAAGCATCTCCATCACGATCTCGCCGCTGCGTGAGTCGAGGTTGCCTGTCGGTTCGTCCGCGAGCACGATCGGCGGACGCCCGGCCATCGCGCGCGCGATCGCGACGAGCTGCTGGTGCCCGCCGGAGAGCTGTCCCGGCCGCTGCTTCGCGCGCGCGGCCAACCCCACGCGCGTCAGCGCCTGCTCCACGCGCGCCTTCCGCGCGTCCCCGGCGACATTCTTCAACGTCAGCGGATACTCGACGTTCTCGTAGACCGTCATGTCGCCGATTAAGTTGAAGCTCTGGAACACGAGGCCGATTTCGACGCTGCGGACGCGCGCACGCTCCGACGCCGTCAGCGCGTCGACGCGGCGGCCGCTCAACCAGTAGTGGCCGGAGCTCGGCGAGTCGAGCAGTCCGAGCAGCGACAGGAACGTCGACTTGCCGCACCCGGACGGCCCGGACACGGCCACGTACTCGCCGTGGCCGATGTCGACCGTCACGTCGTCGAGTGCCCGCGTCTCCGGCTCCGCCGGGTCGCCGGTGCGAAAGATCTTGGTGACGTGCTCCAGCCGGATCAGCGGCAGATCCGCGCGAACCGCTTCGGGAGACGTCGATTGGGAGCGTTTCCACCACGCCATGCGGAGTTTGACGGAGCCAACCCCGGCGCGGTTGCGTCGCTCTTTACCTCTTTCCCTCTTGTCACCCCCTCCTGATCTCTATCTTCTCTTTATCTCACCCCCATGTTGTGGGCCGCAAAGGCCCATTCGTCAGCCAGTTCGGCGATCCGCTTGTCGGTCGGCCGGTAGCCGTGCGACCCCTGCGTCTCCACGCGAATCAGGATCGGCTTGTCGCAGCCCTGCGCCGCCTGCATCGTCGCCGTGAACTTGAACGAATGGCTCGGGACGACGCGATCGTCATGGTCGGCAGTCGTCACGAGCGTCGCGGGATAGCAGGTGCCCGGCTTGATGTTGTGCAGCGGCGAGTACTTGATCAGGTATTTGAACTGCTCCGCGTGGGACGACGATCCGTACTCGGTGGCCCAGGCGCGGCCGCCGGTGAACTTGTCGTACCGCAGCATGTCCATGACGCCGACCGCCGGCAGCGCGACGGCATACAGATCCGGACGCTGCTCTTCGACGGCGCCGACCAGCAACCCTCCGTTCGACCCGCCCATGATCCCCAGCTTCGCCGGAGAGGTGTACTTCTCCTTCACCAGGTACTCGGCGACCGCGATGAAATCGTCGAACACGTTCTGCTTCTTCTCGAGCATCCCCGCCTTGTGCCACGCCTCGCCGTACTCGGCGCCCCCCCGCATGTTCGCCGTGACCCACACGCCCCCCTTCTCGAGCCACGCGGGCACGTCGGATCGGTACGTCGGCATCGTCGTGATCGAGAACCCGCCGTATCCATAGATCATCGTCGGGTTGCTGCCGTCCTGCTTGATCCCCTTGCGCGCGGTCATGAAGAACGGAACCTTCGTCCCGTCCTTCGAGGTGGCGAACATCTGCCGCGTCTCGAACTGGCTGACGTCAACCGCAGGCTTCGCGGGCTCGAATGCGGTGCTCGTCTTCGACGCCGGGTCGTAGCGGAAGATCGTCGTCGGATACAGCGGCGAGGTGAAGCCGTAGAAGATTTCCGGCGTGTCCTCGCGTCCGCTGATGCCGGCGACGGTGCCCGCCATGGGCAAATCGATCGTCCCCTGGGGCGCGCCGTCCAGGCCGAAGAGCGACAACCGGCTCTGCACGTCGACGAGGTATTCGCCGACGATGCGCCCGCCGATCAGAGCGACGCTCTCGAGGGCCTGTTTGCCCTCGGCGACGATGGTCTTCCACGCCGATTCCGCGGGATTCGCGAGATCAATCGCCAGCACCTTCCGGTTTGGCGCGTTCAGGTCCGAGCGCACGAAGACGGTGCTGCCGTGATTCCCGATCGGCGAGCACTCGGCATCGTCCCGCTCGATCACGGGCTTGACCGGCGCGCTGACGTTCGGCTTCATCGGATCGCCGAGGTCCACGTAATAGAGGCGGTTGTTGTTGTCGGACCCGCGCGCGGTCGTGATCAATAGATAGCGGCCGTCCTCGGTGACGGTGCCGCCGATGAACCAGGTGGGTTCGTCCTTGCGCTCATAAATGAGCGTGTCCTGCGACTGCGGCGTGCCGGCGCGATGGTAGTAGATCGCCTGTCCGGACAGGGCCGCTTCCAGCATCTGCCCTTCCGGCGGCTCCGGATAACGCGAGTAGAAGAAGCCCTTCCCATCCTTCGTCCACGACAGACCCGAGAAGCGCATCCACTTCACTTCGTCTGACAGATCGCGTCCCGTCGACAGATCGCGGACGTGGATCGTCTCCCAGTCCGCGCCTCCCTGCGACAGCCCGTACGCGAAGTAATGACCGTCAGGCGATGGGGCCCACTGCGCGAGCGACAGTGATCCGTCCGGCGAGAGCGTGTTTGGATCGATTACCATCGACGGCGGCGCATCCAGCGACGCGCGGACGTACACCGGCGACTGGCGCTGCAGGCCGCTGTTCTTCGAGTAGAAGTAGCGATTGCCTTCCTTGCGCGGGATGCTCGTCTTCGGATAATTCCACAACTCGGTGATGCGCTGCCGGAAGGCTTCGCGGAGTGGAAGGCCTTCGAGATAGGCGAACGTCACCTTGTTCTCGGCGGCGACCCACGCGGCGACTTCCTTCGAGTCGAGGTCTTCCATCCAGCGGTACGGATCGGCGACCTTCGTGCCGAAGTAGTCGTCGACGGTGTCTCCTTTGCGGGCTTCGGGATACTGCAGCGGCATCGACTCCTGCACGTGAACGGCGATCGGAACCGACGCGATCAGCGCGGCCGCAGCCGCGGCGAGAAGCTGACGGGTGCGTGGCATGGGTGCTCGTCCTCCGCGTCCGGTTATCCGCGGCAGCGGCGCCGCGGTCCAACGATTCTATCTCGAGGATCGACGGGCGGTGGTCTCATCGGCGCGGCCGGCCGACGACGGCAGTCAGCGTGTGCGCGGACCAGCCGTTGCCGGAGAACGCCACCGTGACGTCCACCTCTCCCGACCGGCGTGCGGTAATCTCACCGCCTTCCACCACCGCGATCGTCAGCGGCGTCAGCAGGCGCACGCGATACGAGCGGCCGCCGAGCCCCTCGAGGCGCGCGACGAACCGGTTCTGGTCCAGACGCGTGTCGATGACGCGCAACCGCTGCGATGGATCGCCGATCCTCAACGGTTCGTTCACCGGCGCGATCTGGATCCCCGCCGTCAACGCGACGCGGCGCGTTTCCGGCGCCGAGCCGCCGGTGAACCTCCACTCGCGGTCATTCCCGGCAATCGTGGCCCCTGTCGGGACGGACAGCTTCACGATCAATGGATGCGGGCTTCCGCCGTTCTGGACCGTCACCTCGATGCCCGTCGCGCTCCGGCGATATCGAACGTCGTAGTCCGCATCACGCCATCGCAGGTGCCGCAGATGAATCTCCTCCCATCCTGCCGGCAGCTGCGGATCGATCGTCAGCGCCGCATCGGGATCGAGCGCCGAGGGTTCGCGATATCCGACGAGGCCGCGCATGAGACCGGACATGAATCCGGTCGTCGCGAAGAGCTGATGCGGCACGGCGGCATCGACCGAGCGCAGCCGATCGCCGGAGAACAGCTCGGGCATGTAGCCGCGCGGCTCGATGAATGTGAGATCGGCGGTGCCGTCGAGGTACGCCCACGCCGCGGCCGATCGATGCTGCGCGTACAACGCGAGCGTCGCGAATCCGCTGAGGAACGGCCACACCGCGCCGTTGTTGTAACTGAGGGGCGCGTACAGCGCGCTGTCGCGCGAGAGCATCCGCGCGCCCCAGTCGCTCGCGATACCCGGACCGGCGAGACGATCCAGCATGCCGTTCACGGCAGGACGATTCGCGTCGAAGGCGCCGCGCCAGATGCCGAACGCCGGCCACACGGTCGCTTCCGCCTGTCCGTTGCCGCTTTTCAGCACCGCAAAGTAGATCTGCTGCCCTTCATCATCCAGAAACCGCGTGTTCAGTGATGCGCGGGCCTTTTCGTGCGCCGCCCGCGCCGTCGCCGCGAACGAATCGCCGGCGAGCTGCGCGAGTTCGGCCGCGGCGGCCGTCGCTTCCGTCCACGCGGCGCCCAGAAAGACGTCCGTCAGGACGTCGCGGCTGCGCAGCGTCCCCGTCTCCACCGCCGCGAGTCCGGCCTTCGTGTTGTCCATCAGGCCGTCGGCGTCCTCATCGGTCGACGCGCAGTAGTCGTACGCCTTGCGGATCGAGGGCCAGAACTCCTTCGCCAGCCCGACGTCGCCGCTCGCGCGCACGTAGTCGCGCACCGCGGTGATGTAGAGCGGCGTCGTGTCGGCGTGGTAGTACCCGTACGGAAAATCCTCGAACCATCGGATGTAACCGGCGGCCTGCGACAGCTCGTGCATCATCTTGCCGTCCGCGCGCTGCCGCTTCCGCAGGAACTCGAGCGACTGCTTGACCGTCTCGAAGTCGCCGTACGCGGTCATCGCCCACGAGTTGATGAAGGCGTCGCCGCCGAAGAACCAGCCAAACCCGGGACGCTCGGTCGTTCCCGAGGGCCCGAGGCCGGCAATCAGCCCGCAGCCGAGATCCGGATTGCAGACGAACCCCTTGTCGAGCGCGACCTTGCCCCACTCGTAGGCGAGATCGATCCGGTCGTCCGGCGTGTCGATCGAGGCGAGATCGTCGCGCAGGTGACGATAGTGCGCGGTTGCGTCGCGGTACGAGGCCTCCGCCGATGACATGAGCTGCGCGTACGTTTTCCTGGCGGCGTCCAATCCCTGAGGACTTGCGGTGACGGCAATCGGGATCAGGCCGGCCTGCGCGTTGTCGGGCGTGACGTGGATCGTGAACTGCGACGGCGCGTCCGGCAGATTGTGCGCCGGCTGCTCGGGCGGCGTGAGCGCAAGTGGAGAGCCGATGAGGGCGGCGTGCTTGCCGCTCGCTTCGCCCGCCACGTACGCCTTGACGTCTTCATCCCAGTAGCTGTACTGGCCGCCGAGCGCCGCCGGCCACATCGGCTTCAGATCGATCCGGAACTTGACGATGACGTCGATCGGGACGGACGTGTGGACGTCGAGGAGGACGAGTCCACCGGGCTCATCCTGCGGCACGAGCCAGATCGCATCCGCCGTGAACGAGTCGTGTGCGTATCGCACGAGGCTCGCTTCCGGCCGGATGTCGACCCAGGACGCGAGATCCGCGCCGGGAATGGGATCGGCGTACGCGGGCGTGCGGAACGACAGCTGGAACCCGTGCAGCACCTTCAGCGGATACACCCACGCTTCGAAGCTGCCGTCCTCGCGGCCGAGAAACGCCGCCCGGCGGCCGGACGCCTCCATGTAGCGCGCCGGACGGGCGGAACCGGTGAGCGCGATCGGATTCGGCGGCCGATCGAACCGCTGAATCGTCTGCGGCATCTGGGCGGGCGCGATCGCCACGAGAACGGCGGCGGCCCCGATCGCGACGAACGCGCGCACGCGCCTCACGGGATATCCGCCGGGTTGCGGCCGTCGCGCAGCTCGTCGACCCAGTGCGCGGCGAGGAGGTTCCAGCTCAGAAAATTCGTCTGCGCGGCGGGCGCGCCGGTCTCGGGGTCGTAGTTCTCGTTCATCCCGCCGGTGCGCTCGAGGTCCTGCACGAGCAGGCGCGTCACACGGAGCGCCTCGGCGATCGCGCGGTCACGGTAGCCGTACCGCGCGAGGCCGTGCGACATCATGTAGCTCGATACGACCCAGACCGGCCCCTTCCAGTAGCCGTTCTTTGGTGTGTAGGTCGGCTCCGTCGCGGCGAGCGTGCGGAGGCCGTGGGGTCCCCAGAACTCCTTCGGGTTCAGCAGGTGTTCCTCGATCAGGCGCTTCGCACGATCCTGCGGGACCAGGCCCGCCCACAGCGGCACGAACGTCGTCCACGTCTTGATCTTCACCATCTGTCCCGTGCGCCGGTCGATGTTGAAGTAGAGCCCGTCGGGTTCCGACCACATCGTCTCGTTCAGGAGGCGCTGCAGCGCGTCGGCTTTGGCGCGCCAGCGCGGCTCGTCCTCGGTCCGGCCGATCTCGTGCGCGATGTGGCTCATCGCGCGGTACTCGAGGACGAGATACGTGACGAGATCGACGCTCTCGGTCACTTCCGACGGCTCCCACGAGACCGCGGGGTTGTTGTCGACGCCGCTCTCGTCGCCGTTGAACCAGACGAACAGGCCGTCCGGCGTGTGGCGCGAGTTTTCCCAGAAGTACAGCGTCCGCGCGAGCCGGTCGTAGTACTCGCGCGTCCACCAGTAGTTCTGCATCGACTGCGCGGCGACGTACGTCATCTGCGCGAGGAATGGCTTGCACATCTCCGGCAGCGACCAGAAGCCTTCAGGGGCGATGATGCGCGGCGTGTAGCCGTTACGCCCGCCGGTCGGCGGCCCGGCGAACTCGAGGAAGTTGCGGACCGAGCTCGCGAGGTAGCGCGCCTGGCGATCGTAGGTGAGCGCGATCCCCATGAAGTACGCGTCCCAGTCGAAGAGCTGATGGTAGGGTCCGGACGGCACCAGGTAGTCGAACTTCAGCAGGCCGTTCGGCGGCCGGATGATCTGCTTCTTGACGTCCAGTTCGGCGAGCAGCTCGCGGTAACGCGGCGTCGGATCGTCGGCCTGCGCCGCAGGCTTTGGCGCCTGCATCATCAGCGCGGCGACGCCGACGGCCAGCGCAACGGGCTTCAGCATGCGCGGCATTCTACCGCGCAGGGGGTCAGGTCTGCGATCGGGCGCTTCGGGGTCAGGTCTGCTAACGCGCGCTACGGGGTCAGGTCTGCCGACGCGCGCTACGGGGTCAGGTCTGCCTCGAGGCGTGCGCCATAATGCGTTTGCCGATGGATCCGCTGCCCACAGTCCGCCGCCGGCTTCTTCCGTTTCTTTTTCTCCTGTACGTCGCATCATATCTGGACCGCATCAATCTCGGATTTGCGGCGCTGGAGATGAACCGCGATGTCGGGCTGTCGCCGGAGGCGTACGGCCTCGGTGCCGGCATCTTTTTCATTTCGTACGTCCTGCTCGAGGTCCCGAGCAATCTGATCCTCGAGCGCGTCGGCGCGCGCATCTGGATCGCTCGCATCATGGTGACGTGGGGCGTCATCTCCTCCGCGATGATGTTCGTCCGCGGGCCCGCGAGCTTCTACACCTTGCGCCTGCTGCTGGGAGCCGCCGAAGCGGGCTTCTTTCCGGGCATCATTCTGTATCTCACCCGATGGTTTCCCGCCGCCGACCGCGCCCGGGCCGTCGCGCTCTTCATGACGGCGACGGCCCTCGCGGGACTGGTGGGCGCACCGGTGTCGGGGGCGCTGCTGGCGATGGATGGCACGGCGGGCCTCGCCGGCTGGCAGTGGCTCTTCCTGATCGAAGGGTTGCCGTCGATCATTCTCGGCGTCGCGGTGTTCTTGTGGCTGCCCGACCGTCCGCGCGACGCCGCCTGGCTGTCTCCGGACGAGCGCGCATGGCTGGAGGCGCGTGTGACGGAAGACGATCGGGCTGCCGCCCTGCGCGGTCACTCTGCGCTCGGCGCCGCGCTCGCGAGCGGTCGCGTGTGGCGTCTGGGCGCGATCTACTTCTGCCTCGTCTTCGGGCTGTACGGCATCAGCTTCTGGCTGCCGCAGATCCTGCACTCGCTGTCCCGTCTGTCCGCTGTTGCAATCACGTTGCTCTCGGCCGTCCCCTACGCCGCGGCTGCGGCTGGCATGGTGATCGTCGCGCGGTTCGCGGATCGGCGAGGCCGACCGGCGACGTTCGTAGCGGTGAGCGCGTGCGCGGGCTGTGTCGGATTTCTCGGATCGGTGTGGATGCAGGATCCCTTCGTGGCGCTCGCGGCATTGTCGCTCGCGGCACTCGGGGTGTGGAGCACCTTCGGGCCATTCTGGACGATTCCCGCGAGTCTGCTGAGCGGCCCTGCGGCAGCCGGTGGCATCGCGCTCGTCAACTCCGTCGGCAATATCGGCGGCTTCGTTGGACCTGCCGTTATCGGCGCCCTGCGTGCGCGGACGACCGGGTTCGGCGCCCCTCTGATCCTGCTCGCCGGTGCGCTCGCTGCCGCGGCCCTGCTTTCGCTCGGGGTCAGGTCTGCTGACCTCGATCGTCCGCAGACCTGACCCCGAAGCGCCCGACCGCAGACCTGACCCCGGAGCGCCCGGCCGCAGACCTGACCCCGAAGCGCCCGACCGCAGACCTGACCCCGAAGCGCCCGGCCGCAGACCTGACCCCGAAGCGCGCGTCGGCAGACCTGACCCCCGGGCGGGGCGTCAGCGCTGCTGCGCGCGGGCGATCGCCTCGCGGACGGCAGTCTGCATCGCTTGGGACCCGGTGAACAGCGACGTCGGATAGCGGCTGTACGCCAGCATCTCGGAATAAATCGCGTCGCTCTCGTACCGGTTCAGTCCGAGCCCCGCCAGATACTGCAGCCGCAGGTTCCGGTCGCGATTGATCGCCGCGCCGCGCAGCCAGGGCCCGAGATCCTCCTTGCGCCCGGCATACGTCGAGAACAGATCGACGACGGACGTCATGCCGATCTCGCGCAGCGACTGACGGACGGCGCCGTACTCCGGACGATCGAGACGCGCCTGCAGCCGATCGAGATCAATCGTCGTCGGTTCCACCTGCCCGAGCAGCACGAGATCGTAGCCGGCGCCGTTGTTGGTGTTCCCCCACACGACCCCGTGCGGAAACACGTCGAGGAACGTGGCGATTTCGCTCTTCACCGCCTCGGTGTTGCTCTCGTACAGCTGCACGAACAGCGTCACGGCGCCACCGGGGTTCAGGTGCTGCTTGACGGTCTCGAAGAACTCGCGCGTGTAGAGCATCGCCGCCCCCTTTACCCACGGATCCAGCGGATCGGAGGTGATCGCGTCGAACCGCTCGTTCGTCGTCAGGAGGTAGTGCCGCGCGTCGTCGAGCTGCACGCGGACTTTCGGATTGCGGATGACGTCGAAGTTGTACTCGGCGAAATACGTCGAGACCACCCGGGGCACGAGCGGCTCGATTTCCGCGATCGTCTCGCGTTCGACGCGCGGATCGATCGAAACCGCCCCCGCCGTCACGCCGGCGCCGCAGCCGATGACAAGCACCGACCGCGGATGCTCAGGGATCAGCGTCGTCAGGTGCCCGAGCATGCGCTGCAGCCGCATGTCCTGCGGCTCGCTCGAGGCCTGCACCTTGCCGGCGTTGTGATAGTTGAGGACGCCGTCCGGCAGGCGCGACACGGCGACGCTGGCGTTCCATCCCTCGCCCATGTAGATGACGTCCGCCTCGCCGACGCGGCTCGCGGCATACCGGCCGTACGCGACGAGCACGCCGGGCACCGGATGAACGGTTCGCGCGATCAGTCCGGCGAGCGCCGCCGCGGCGACAACCGCGATCGTGCCCGCCAGCGGCGACGCTGGCGCAGACGCCGCATCATCCTGCCCGAGTGACAGCACGAGCAGGCCGGCGGCCGCGGCCACCAGGATCAGAACCTGCTGCGCGTGCTGGCTGCCAATCCACGCGACGAGGACGAGGCTTGCGCCGAGCGAGCCGACGATCGCGCCGACGGTATTCGCCGCGTAGACGCCGCCCACCAGCCGCGCCGGATCCTGTCCGCGAGTCGCCACGGACGCGAGCGCGAGCGGAAAACTCGCGCCCCAGAGAATCGTCCCCGGCAGGATCGCCCACAGTGCGCGCGCGAGATCGAGCTGGAACGTGATCCACGGGTCGCTGGTGATCGATGGCGTAATCGGCCAGAACGGCAGCGACTGCGTGAGCATGTACGCCGTCCAGCCGATCGCGGCACACAGCAGCATCTGGCACCAGCCGAGCGCCACCCGCGGCCGCGCGATGCGGGACGCCGCGAGCGATCCGACGCTGCTGCCGATGCCCAGTCCGACGAGAAACACCGCGAGGATGAGGGAGAAGGTGTAGACCGTCGCACCGAACAGCAGCGACAGCAGCCGCGTCCAGATCACTTCAGCGGCAAGCGCCGACAGTCCCGAGAGCGCAATCGCCAGATAGATCGCCCACGCGCCGCGTGGCACGCGGACACGACGTCCGGCGGCGGCGGTCGGCGTATAGGACGTCACTCGCGCCATCGCGAGCGCGAGCAGCGCGGCAGACACATTGATCGCGGCGGCGACAAAGGTGGCGACGAACGTGTCGTGGACGCGCAGCAGATAAAACCCGGCGAGAAGACTGCCGAGCACGCCGCCCGCAATGTTGCCGCCGTAGAAGAAGCCGAGCCACGCCACACCGTCCGGCGTCGACTCCACCCAGCGTGACACGGCGGGCAGCGTCGCCCCCATGAGCAACGTGGGCGGCAGCAGACACAGGCCCGCGACGATGCCGCGCACGAGCACGCCGGCGACACCCGAACCAGCCCATGCGGTGTACACGCCGCCGACCAACGGCATGCCGAACAGGATGGCGATGCCGATAACGCCGATGCCGAGCTCGAGTGCCGCGTAGACGCGCAGCGGGTGATGGCGCTCGGCGACGAATCGCGCGAGCAGCAGGCTGCCCGCGCACATTCCGCCCATGAACGTGCCGAGCAGCACGCCGAGCGAGACCGCCGACGAGCCGATCACCAGCTCGAGAAGTTGGAACCAGACGATTTCGTAGATGAGAGCGGCGCAGCCGCTGCCGATGAACAGCAGCAGCAGCGCAGGAAGGTACCGGCGTGCGTTCATGCACCCATCCGTTCACAAGGACGGGTGATGGTAGCACGCCGGATTCGGAATGCCGGCTCGTCGCGGCGCGTGTGCTAGTTCTGGCCGCCGGAGCAGCTCGGCGCAATCGAGCGGACCGACGAGACCTTGAGCTCCTGCTGCGAGGAGTCGCTCGCCGATGCCGACGGGTTCGCGGACGGCGGATTGGCCATCCCGCCCTCGTCCTTCTTCTGGAGCTCGCCCTTGATCTCGACCTTCTGGTTCACGTACTGCTGCAGGTTGTCGTCCTGCGTGTCCGTCAGCTTGAAGGTCTTGCCGGCCATCGATCCGCTGGTCCCCGTCGGCTCCGACGGCTCAGTGGTCGGCGGCGTCGTCGGCGGATTCGTCGGATTCGGCTCCGTGGCCGGCGGGGTCGTCGGTTCACCCATGCCGCCACCGGAGGCCGGCTGGAGCTGGGCGTCCGTCAGGATGAACTGATCACCCGCCGTGCTGCCCGTCGTTCCCGTCGTCCCCGCTGGGCTGCCACCCGCGGACTGCAGACAGCCGACGACCGTCACGGTCTTGTCGCTGCTCTGGTCCTGCGGGCTGGTCTGCTGGGCGGCCACGCCGACGGACAGGGCCGCCGCAATGACCGTCGCGAACGCAATGTGCTGTTTCATCGATGTCCCTCCAATGGATGTCTGCTTCGTCCGGTCTTGGCTGCAAACCCTCCGCCAGAGGCCGCCAGCTGATACACTCCCGGCGGGTTCAGACCAGGAGGCTAGAAGGATGGTGCCACTCTCGAGATGGGGTCGCGTGCTGCTGCTGACGTTGCCCGTCGCACTCGCATCGACGACCACCTCTTCGGCGCAGACACCGCGCCGCGGAGCCGGACAGGAACCGATTCCCTCGTTTGAAGACAAGATCGCCAATCTCCGGAAGATCGACGGATACATTCCGCTCTACTGGGACGACCAGGCAGGTCGGCTGTGGATGCAGGTACCCAAACTGGACACCGAGCTGCTGTACTCGACAACGCTCGGCGCGGGCCTCGGATCGAACGATATCGGACTCGACCGCGGGATGATTCTCGGATCGCGCATTGTCGAGTTCGAGCGCGTGGGCCCGAAAGTGCTGATGGTTCAGCCGAACTATCGCTATCGCGCGACGTCGGACAATCCCGCCGAGGTGCGAGCCGTGAAGGATGCGTTTGCACGCTCTGTTTTGTGGGGATTCACGGTCGGCGCGGCCACCGGTGAGCGCGTGCTCGTCGACGCGACAGATTTTTTCGTACGCGATACCAATGACCTCGCGCAGCGACTGCGGCCTGGTTCGTATCGTTTCGATGCGACGCGCAGCACAATTTACACGGATGCGCTGATGGGCTTTCCGAAAAACACGGAAATCGAAGCCGAGCTGACGTTCGTACGGCAGAGCGGTGGACCCACCGGCGGCCCTGCCGGGGTTGGTGGAGGCGGACGAGGCGGCAGTCCGAATTTCGACGGCGTGGGCGATGTCGCGGCAACCGCCGAGGCCGCGACGCTGCGCGTCCATCATTCATTCATGGAGTTGCCGGACGGCAACTTCGAGCCGCGCCGGTACGATCCACGGTCCGGCTTCGGAGCCGTGTCGTACGAAGATCGCGCCGTCCCGTTGGGCGACGATTTGACCCAGCGCTTCATCCGGCGCTTCCGACTGGAGAAGAAGGACCCCTCGGCCAGGATCAGCGATCCGGTGAAGCCCATCATCTATTATCTGGATCCGGGCGTGCCGGAGCCCATCCGGTCCGCGCTCCTCGATGGCGCACGCTGGTGGAATCAGGCGTTCGAGGCCGCCGGATATCGCAACGCGTTCCGCGTCGAGATCCTGCCAGACGGCGTCAGTCCGCTGGACATCCGCTACAACGTCATCAACTGGGTGCATCGATCCACGCGCGGCTGGAGCACTGGCGCGAGCGTGACCGATCCGCGCACCGGAGAGATCATCCGAGGCGTGGTCGAACTCGACTCGATGCGCATCCGGCAGGACTATCTGATCGCCGAAGGTCTGCTGACCCCGTACAAGACTGGTGCGGAGACGCCGCCGGAGCTGCGGGAGTGGGCGCTTGCACGTATCCGTCAACTCGCCGCGCATGAAACCGGACACACGCTCGGCCTCGGCCACAACTACTACGACAGCGATGCCGGCCGGATCTCGGTGATGGACTATCCGCAGCCGCTCGTCACGTTGAAGGCGGACGGCACCCTCGACTATTCGAAGGTGTACGACACGGCGATCGGCGCGTGGGACAAGGTGGCGATTACGTACGGCTACCAGGATTTTCCCAATGGCACCGACGAACCGGGCGCGCTGAAGAAGATCCTGGACGACGCGTGGGCCCGCGATCTGCGGTACATGACGAATCAGGACATGGACGCAAACCCGCGCGTGGATCAGTGGGCGAACGGCACCGATCCCGCCGCCGAACTGCGGCGGATGATGGACATTCGCCGTGCGTCCCTGAAGCGATTCGGCGAAGCGGCGATCCGTCAAGGCGAACCGATGGCGCTCCTCGAGGACGTCTTCGTGCCGCTGTACCTGTATCACCGTTATTCCGTGGACGCGGCAGCATCCGCGATCGGCGGCATGCATTACATCTATGCGCTGCGCGGCGATGGCCGCGATCCGGTCACGCCCGTGCCGGCCGCCGAGCAGCGCGCGGCGCTCGACGCGCTGCTGGCGACGCTCAAGCCATCTGAGCTTGCGCTGCCGAAGGTCGTCCTCGACGCGCTGCCGCCGAGGCCAGGCGGATATCGTCGGACGCGCGAGCTGTTCCCGCGCTACACCGGGCTGATGTTCGATGCGGTGTCTCCCGCGGTGGTCGCGGCCGATCTGACCGTCTCGCAGCTGCTCGAGCCGGCTCGAGCG
>DASSOM010000194.1:0-3266 GCA_035700625.1 Vicinamibacterales bacterium | reverse complement strand
ACGCGGTCCGCTTCATCGCGCGCGTGCGCCTGCCCATCGACGCGCGGCCCACGTTCCTGTGTGTGGTCCAGGTTCGGTTTGCGAGCGGCGATCCGGAGGAATATCTCCTCCCGCTCGCGATCGCGACAGGTCAGGACGAGTCGGCCCGGCTCATCGAAGTGAGCCGCGGCGACATCGTCGCGCGGATCGCCGGACAGGATGCGCTCGTCTATGAGACCGGCGGCGACACCGACACGGCGACCGCGCTGCTTGCCGCGATCCAACAACGCACGGTCTTCGAAGGCGCCGGTGGCCGAATCAGCGGCGTTGTCGTCGATCCCGGGCTGCTCGTCGACATCGATCCGGCGCTGCAGATCCAGCGCGGGCGCGCCGACCAGAGCAATACGGCCTTCTTCTACGGGAATCGTCTGCTCCTCAAGCTGCTCCGTCGGCTCGAGCCAGGCCCGAATCCCGAGTTCGAAATCGGCAGTCGCCTCACGCGGCAGGGCTTCGCCGCCGTGCCGCGCGTGGCGGGCGGCCTGGCCTTCGACCGGCCGGACCGTGGACGAACGGCGATCGGGATCCTGCAGCAGCTGGTCGCCAATCGCGGCAGCGCGTGGGACTTCTGTCTGAGCGAGCTCGCCGGATGCCTGGCCGCGCCGGAAGACGAGGAACGCGAGGCGGCATCACGTGCAGCGGCACACCAGCTCGGCGTCCGGACCGGAGAGCTGCACGTCGCGTTGGCGAGCATCACAGACGACGCGTTTGCCCCGGAGCCGCTGGACGCGCCGACACTGGCGGCGCGCTTCGAGGAAATGCGCGAGCGGGCCGCGGCCGTGCTGGCGCTCCTCGCCGATCGAACCGACGGCCTGCCGCCGCACAGCGCGCGGTATGCATCGGCCGTCCTCGCGCGCGGCGACGCGATGCTGGCGCGCTTCGCGATCGAGTCGGCGCGCGAGCCCTTCGGTCAACTGATCCGCGTGCACGGCGATTATCATCTCGGACAGGTGCTCCGCCGGGAGGATGCCGACGATTTCGTCATTCTCGATTTCGAAGGCGAGCCGGCGCGCCCACTGGCCGAACGACGCGCACGGCAGTCGGCGCTCAAAGATCTCGCCGGCATGCTGCGCTCGTTCGCCTACGCGGGCCAGGTGGGGCTGATGCAGGGGACAGACGGCGAGGCCGGCCGCCTGGAGACGCTCGAGCCGGTGGTGATGCGCTGGATCGATCATCTGTCGGCGAGCTTCCTGGGCGGGTATCGCGCCGCGGTGGGAAATGCCGCGTTCCTTCCCGCGCGCCCCGAGACGTTCGACTGGCTGCTCGGTCTCTCGATGCTCGACAAGGCCTTCTACGAGCTCGCCTACGAGCTGAACAGCCGGCCCGACTGGACGCACATCCCGTTGACCTATCTCGCGGAGTGCTGATCCGCCACACACGGTGTCGAAGACAGGAGCTCTCTTCTCGAATTCCCAATCCCTCAATTCTCAATTTTCAATTCTCAATCCTATGTGGCAACCCTCTCTCGGTGCCTGGGTGACGACCGACGGCGTGCGCTTTCGCGTGTGGGCGCCGGAGATCGCCGCGGTCGATCTGGTCGTCGAATCGGGCGCCGGGACCGGCACGCATCGCCTCACGCGCGAAGGGAACGACACGGACGGCTTTCACACACTGATGCTCGCCGGCGTGGCCGACGGCGATCGCTACCGCTATCGCCTGGACGGCGGTCCCGGCCTGCCCGATCCCGCGTCGCGCTACCAGCCGGAGGGGGTGCACGGCCCCTCGCAGGTCGTCGACCCTTCGCGTTTCCGCTGGCTCGACGAGGAATGGTGTCCGCCCACGCTCCACGATCTGATCATCTACGAAGTGCACGTCGGCACCTTCAGTCCCTCAGGTCGCTTCGACGGGGTGACGGAACGTCTCCCGCTCCTCGCGCAGCTCGGTGTGACCGCGATCGAACTGATGCCGGTCGCCGATTTCTCGGGCGGCCGCGGCTGGGGCTATGACGGCGTCGATCTGTTCGCACCGTCGCGCGCCTACGGGGCGCCCGATGATCTGCGCCGTCTTGTCGACACCGCGCACCGCCTCGGGCTCGCTGTCCTGCTCGATGTCGTCTACAACCACCTTGGCCCCGACGGGGCGTATCTGGGCGCGTTCAGCCCGTATTACTTCACGACGAAGCACGAGAGTCCCTGGGGCGCCGGCGTCAATCTCGACGGCGAGCACAGTGCGGCCGTTCGCGCGTTCTTCATCGAGAATGCGCGGCACTGGCTCCACGAATATCACATCGACGGCTTGCGCCTCGACGCCACGCACGCGCTCGCGGACGACAGCCCACGCCATTTTCTCGCCGAGCTGACGGATGTTCTCCATGCGGAGAAGCCATCGGCGATCCTCGTCGCCGAGGACTCGCGCAACCTGCGGACGATGATCATGCCGACGGCGGATGGAGGCTGGGGGCTGGATGGCGTCTGGGCCGACGATTTCCATCATCAGGTCCGTCGGCGGCTGGCGGGCGACGATGACGGCTATTACCGCGACTACACGGGTCGGCTCGAGGACCTCGCCCGCACGATCGACGATGGCTGGCTCTACCGAGGTCAGCACTCCGTGCACGCCGGCGGTCCACGGGGAACCGATCCGACCGGCCTGCCTCGCCGCCGCTTCGTGGTCTGCCTCCAGAATCACGATCAGATTGGCAACCGCGCCTTCGGCGATCGGCTGAGCGCGGACATCGAGGCGCCCGCCTTCCGTGCCGCGAGCGCGCTCCTTCTGTGCCTGCCGGAGACGCCGCTGATGTTCATGGGTCAGGAATGGAACGCGACGTCGCCCTTCCTGTACTTCACCGATCATCATGAGGAGCTCGGCACGCTCGTCACCGACGGCCGGCGGAATGAATTCCGGCACTTCGCGCGCTTCGCGGATCCGGACGCGGCGACGCGCATCCCCGATCCGCAGGCGAAGAGCACCTTCGAAGACAGCCGCCTCCGCTGGGACGAACGCGCACGCGAACCGCACGCGGGCATGCTCCGCCTGTATCAGGCGCTGATCGCGCTGCGACGGCAGGAGCCTGCGCTTCGCGGAGAGGAGTGCAGGACGATCGCGCTCGACGACCAGACGCTGCTGATGTGGCGAGGCTGGTCGGAAAGGCGGCCGCTCGCGATCCTCGTGCGCTTCGGCACGGCTGGACAGGTCACGATCGATCGCACGAGGCGTCCGGGCGCGGCCGGGCACAGGCGATGGCGTCCGCGGATCACGACCGAAGACCCCGACTTCGCCCAGGACCCGCG
>DASSOM010000193.1:0-3377 GCA_035700625.1 Vicinamibacterales bacterium | reverse complement strand
CGCGACCAGCGCGCTCACCAGGGTGCGATCGATCGCAAACAGCTCCAGGGCATCGGCGCGATGAATCCGTTCGCCATCGAGCTGCTTCAGGAATTGCGCCGGGTCCTTATGCGTGTAGACGACCACGCGACGCGCGGTCTTCGACGCCTTGTGCAGACGGGCGGCATCGGGCGTGCCGATGTCGATCCACACGCTGATGGCGCCCGTCAGGTCACGGACGACGATCGTGGGTTGGTCGGGATCGGACACGCCGCGCGAAAAGGCAATGCCCTCGGTGAACTCCAGCAAGTACGCCAGGAGACGCGTGACCAGGTATTCTTCCGATTCGGAAGGATGGCGTGCCACGCGCAACGCGAGCGACTCGTACACCTGGCGATCGGTGTCGGTCAACTCGATGTCGAAGTTGTAGATGGTCGCGCTCAGCGCCATGCGAGACGAACTTAGCTGCCGCCGACCTTCCGGGGTGTCCGCGAGCGCGGAATGAACCCGCGCGTCGTCTTGGCCTTCCAGGGCTGATGCGTCTCGGGCCTCGGCGTCCGTTTGGGCGCGGGGGCCGCCGCCGCCTCAGAGGCCTGCGCGGAGGCGTCCGCCGCGGCCTTCGCCCGGGCGGCGCTCACCTCGGCCTCATCCTTTTCGAGACAGCAGTGTTTATATTTGCGGCCGGAGCCGCAGTGGCAGGGCTCATTGCGCCCTGGTCGGGGACTGGTCGCAGGTGTCATCAGCTTGAGTGTACTGGATCTGCGACCACCGTGAGCGACACGCACGCTCGCGTCAGCGATCAGGCAACATGATGCTCCTTCATCGAGGGCGGGTTGGTCGTACGGGATGCCGCTGCCGGCGAACCGGCCGTCACGCGCCTCCTGAACCGTGAGGGTCGTGCCCGGCACGCGCGGCTCGCCTTCGAAAAATGCGACGCGGTTCAGCTGTCCAGAAGGGCCTCGCCAATGGTAGGATGCGCCGCTCGTCGACATTCGTCGCCGATTATTGACAGGACCCGACACCCCCATGCACCCTCGCTTCGTCAACGGCATCCGGCTCGCGGCCGGCCTCGCTGTGTTCCTGCTAGCTTCCGATACGGCCCGTGTGGCGCCACAGTCGACCCGGCCCGGAGGGCCCGGCGACTCACGCGTGCCCACGGTCTCGGCGCAGTCGGCCACGTTCGCCCTGCACGGTCCATTCGCCCTGTCCGGGCGCCGGCTCGCGAGAATGGCGCTGCAGCCGGACATCCTACCGATCCTGGACGAAGAGGAGCAGGACGAGGTCGAGCCGCTCGATTGCGAGGACTGCCCGGTCATCAGCGCACGGATCGGCGAGCCCGAGGCCGCGCCGCAGACGCCGCCGCCGACGACCACCCCCTGGTCGGGGGCGATATCGATGGGCGGCGTCGATCCGCAGATTGCCGCCGGCACGTCGTATCTGGTCGTCACGACGACGGGCCGCATCGCGTTCTACGACAAGGCGGGAGCGCTGCTGACCGACGGCAGCGGCAACACGCTCAACCCGATCGCCGTCCAGACGCTGTTCACTGATCTGATTGCCGACATGAACAGCTCGCTGAACCTGCCCGATGGGGCCGATCCGGCGACGTACCAGCTGTCGCGGTTCTATGACGCACGGGCGCTCTACGATCCGTTCCGCCATCGCTTCATCATCGCCGCGCTGGCCGGCAACGGCGTGCCCCGCGGCGTCGATCCGAACACCGGCAAGAACGTGTTCACCACGATGGATCGAGCGGCGCGGCGGACGAAGATCATGGCGGCGGTGTCCCGCACCGAGGATCCGCGCGATGGCTGGCTCCTCTACTGGTGGAACGCCGTCGTCGACGACGGGCTCTGCAACGATCCGTCCGTGAACACGTGTGACGGCACGTACAATGAGCCGGGCGATGCGGGCGATTATCCATCGCTGGGCATTTCCGATCGATTCGTCGTGGTGACGAACCATGTCGGGCGGTACGACCCGGCGAGACCGAACGAGCCGGGCTCCAGCGTCGAGCGCTACGGCATCATCCATGTGCTGTCGGCCGACAGCCTCGCCGGTCTGGCGCCTCCCTCGCCCAGCTGGGCGTACTGGGACATCCCCTACCCGAACGACCAGGTCACGGCCAACTACGTCATGCAGCCGGCCGTGCAGCACACGCCCGACCCGCTCGGCTTCACGTTCGTCGCCGCGAACGCGTTCAGCGACGGGCGTCACGACACGCTGGCGGTCTTCGGCTTCTCGCCTCTGGATGGCGCCGTCGCCCCGCCGCTGCGTGGCGCGTCGGTGAAGGTGCAGACCATCGTGTATCCGACCGACGGGCCCCAGAAGGACGGGAACGTGGTCGGCGGTGCGCTGCTGAACATCAAGGGGGTCGCCACGCCGCCGCTGAAGGCGACGTACCGCGACAATCGGCTGTACGTCACCTGGCACACGTGCCGCGACTGGACCGACAGCAAGACGTGCGCCGCGGCCGTGCAGATCGTGAAGGTGGAGACGTCCGGCTTCGTCAATGGCACGCTCGGCGACGACCCGTCGATCGATCGCGTCTTCGGCTGGCGCAATGCGCTCGAAGATCCGCCGTCGACCCTGGCGTGGTACGGTCTGCCCGCGGTCGAAGTCAACCGGAACGGCGACATGGCGATCGTGTACGTGCGCTCGAGCGCCGGCCTGTATCCCGAGGCGCGGTACAGCGTCTATCCCGGCAACTGGAACGATGTGCTGCCCAGCCGTGTGCTGAAGGCGGGCGAAGGGCCGCTCGGCAAGAACCAGACCGACACGGCGGGGATTGCGGTCGATCCGTTCGACGACACCGCCATCTGGATGGCGGACTCGTACGCCTACAACCCGAATCCTGGCGTGAGCCAGGCGCAGCAGCGGCTCGCCGTCGGGAAGGTGTTCGGGCGGGCGCATCCCGACCTGGTGATCAAGACGCTGTCCTACGCGGTTTCGTCCGGCAAAGAGGGAACGACCGTCACGGGGACGGTGCGTGTGCGAAATCAGGGCGATGGCGATGCCGGCCCGTCCCGGCTCATCGTCGCGCTGACGCGCAAGGGAAACGGAAGCCTCGCACAGATTCCGCTGCGAAGCGCCCAGGTGGCGGCGCTCGCCTCAGGCGGCGAGCATGTCGTGACCTTCTCGCGGCTGCTGCCGCGAACCTGTCGCGGTTGCGGACCGGCGGTTCGCGGGCTCGGCTGGGATCTGGTCGCGCATGCCGACTTCGATCAGGTGGTCGCCGAATACAGCGAGACCAACAACGTCGCGATTCGAAAGCAGGCCGTCCACGCCAGCAACTGACGAGTTCCCGGCCCGGCGGCGCGCCACCGGCCGTTCCCGCCTCAATTGCCGATCACGACCACCCATTCCCGGGCCGATCAGCGGGTATAGAAAACGCCGAG
>DASSOM010000192.1:0-3087 GCA_035700625.1 Vicinamibacterales bacterium | reverse complement strand
CGCAATCCCTGGCCCATCCAGATCGCCGAGTACCCGCTCGCGCCGCCGATCTCGAGCGCGTGCTTGCGCCCCGTGGATGCCACGAGCAGCCGCAGGAACCGCCCGTCTTCCTCCGAGACCGCCAGCTGGCCGGTGTCTTTCGCTTTGATCTCCGCCAGGATCTTCGAGAGATCGGGCGCCGGTTTCTGTTGAGCGTGAAGGATGCCGGTGAGGACGGAGAGGCCGAGTGCGGACAGCAGTATCGGAAGCAGGCGTCGTCGCATCCGCGCATCTTACCAACTCCGCGCAACCTGCCGGCAGCCGCGTCCGTCTAACTGCCCGATCGGTGCCGCCGGCCGTCGCCGGCGAAAGGAGTGCTCGATGTCCCTCCAGCTTCGGCGGGTCCTGGCCGTCGCCATCGTCGTCGTGCTCGGCGCGTCCTCCGCGCTGGCCCAGAAGGGAAGCGCGAAGAAGACGGCAGACGAAAAGCGCTATGACGTGGAGTTCGTGTTCGACGGGACGAGCTATCTCGGCACGATGACGTTGAACATCGCGAAAGGGAAGGTGTCCGGGCGGATGGCGATCGATCGTCCGACCGGGGTCACGGGGGAGGTCGCGGGCACGCTTCAGAAGGGCACGCTCGCGCTCGACTACGCGTACCAGATGGCCGGCGAGAATCCGTGCGCGGGCCGTGTGACCGTCGACGCGAAGATGACGCCCGACGCGGCGTCGGCGACCGGCACCGCGCACGCCGAGGGATGCGGCGACCCGGCGGACGGATCGTTCACGCTGAAGAAGACGAAGACGAAGTAGGAACGCCGTCGCGCGGGACCATCGCGGCGGCTTTCGCGGCCGCCGCGCGCGCATCCGACACGCAGTCCGGAATACCCACCGCGCGAAAGCCGCTGCCGGCCACCACAATCCCCGGGTGTGCGGCGAGGCGCCGTTCAATCTCCTCGACGCGCGCGAGCTGGCCGACCGTGTGCTGCGCGCCGGCACGTGGCCAGCGGTACACGCGCGACAGCGACGGTGCGCCGCTGATGCCGAGCACGCTGCCGAGATCGCGCTGCACGATCGCGCTCAGCTCCTCGTCGGTCAGATCGAGGACGCCCGGATCGTGCGCACCGCCCGCGAACGCGCGCAGCAGCACGAATCCCTCCGGCGCACGCGCCTCCCATTTCGACGACACCCACGTGCACGCGGTGATGCGAACCTGACTGTGCCGCCGCGCGACCACGAAGCCGGTGCCTTCGAGCGGGTGGGTGATCGCCTCACGCGGATACGCGAGCGCGACGCTCACCGTGGAGACGTATGGAACCTCCGCACAGAGATCGGCAGCCTCGCGATCCACGGTCGACAGCAGGCGGGCCGCTTCGGAGGCCGGAGCGGCGATAATTACGGCGCGCGCGGTCACCGTCTCCCGTTCCCCGACGACCACGCGCCAGCTTCCGTCGATTGCGTCGAGACGCGTCGCGCGGGCGCCCGTGCGGACGGCGTCCCCCAGTCGCGCGGCGAGCGCCGCGGCGAGGTCGTCCATCCCGCCGCGCAGCGCACGAAACGCGGATCCGGAGGACGAGCGTCCGCGCAGGCGCCGCCATCCGCGAAGCACGCTGCCGTACTGCCGTTCGGCCTCGAGCAGCCGCGGGAACAGCGACGCCATCGACAGCCGCTCGACGTCTCCCGCATGGATTCCACCCAGCAGCGGCTGTGCGATCAGATCGACGCTCGCCTGCCCGAAGCGCCGGCGGAAGAACGCGCCGACCGACTCGTCGTCCGGCCCGGCGCGGCGCGGTACCAGGGGTTCCGCGGCGATGCGCAGCCGGGCGGACCACGGCAGCAGATCGTACGACGCGAGCGCGCGCCAGGTGAG
Source organism: Vicinamibacterales bacterium (assembly GCA_035700625.1). Taxonomy (GTDB): domain Bacteria; phylum Acidobacteriota; class Vicinamibacteria; order Vicinamibacterales; family 2-12-FULL-66-21; genus DASSOM01. The sequence goes on along the minus strand of DASSOM010000192.1, from coordinate 1,238 downwards.
CGGCAGCCCAAGCACGGACGGAGAAGGGAGCGGGTACAGCCGGCGGCCGCGAAGAACGAACGCACCTCCGGGCGGCCTGGTTTCGATGAGACGGTCGGCGAGGCCGAGCTCCCGGCAGAGATCCAGCGCGGCCGGCTTCTGCGCGAGAACGGAATCAGGGCCGGCTTCGATGACGAAGCCGCCCGTACGCTCCGTCAACAGGAGCCCACCGACGCGCGGCGATCGTTCGAGCACGAGCGGCGTCAACCCGCGCTTCGCGATCTCCCATGCGGCGGTCAGGCCGGTGATCCCACCGCCAATGATGACTACGTGGAGCATGGGGCGAGGAGCGAGGTTCGAGGGGCGAGGTTCGAGGAGCGAGGAGCGAGCGTCGAGGAACGGGCGGTCGGGCGCGAGTCTACGCTTTCCACTGATGTACGAAACGCGCCAGCGCCTGCACGTGTTCCAGCGGCGTCGACGGGAGCACGCCGTGCCCGAGATTGAAAATGTGTCCCGGACGGCCGTTCGCGCGGCGCAGCACGTCTTCGGTTGCCGCGAAGAGACGATCCGCCGGACCGAGGAGGACAGCGGGATCAAGGTTGCCCTGAATCGCGCGATCCGTGCCGACGATCGTCCACGCCTCGTCGAGCGGCAGCCGCCAGTCGACGCCGATGACGTCCCCGCCGGCCTGCGCGAGATCCCCAAGGATGGCCGTCGTGCCCACACCGAAGTGGATGAGCGGCACCGTCCCCGCCAGCGCCTCGAAGATGCGCGTCGTGTGCGGCAGCGCGAATTCCCGATAGTCGGCCCGCGAGAGGTGTCCTGCCCACGAGTCGAACACCTGCACCACCTGGACGCCGGCCTCGATCTGCGCGCGGAGGTAGGCGATGACCGTCTCGGTGAGCTTGTCGAAGAGCGCGTGCGCGGCCTTCGGCTGCTCGTACATCAGCCGCTTGATGTGGATGTAGTTCCTCGAGCCTGCGCCCTCGACCGCGTACGCCGCGAGCGTGAACGGCGCGCCCGCGAAGCCGATGAGCGGCACCTTGCCCGCGAGCGACGCGCGGATCTGGCGGATCGCGTCCATCACGAAGCGGGTGCCCTGCATCGGGTCGGGGACCGCGAGCCGCTCGACGTCGGCGGCGCTGCGCACCGGGTTGTGGATGCGCGGCCCCTCGCCCTCGCTGATGGTCAGCGTGAGCCCCATCGGCTCGAGCGGGATGAGGATGTCGCAGAAGAGGATCGCCGCGTCGACGCCAATA
>DASSOM010000191.1:0-4290 GCA_035700625.1 Vicinamibacterales bacterium | reverse complement strand
GCGGTTGACGTTCAGCTTCGTGCGAAGCCGCTGGCGCGCATCGCGCAGTGCCGCGTCGACGGCGCTGTCGGTCGGGTTCAGCTCCGCCGCAAGCTGGTACTCGACCGCCGCTTCCTCCCACCGGTCGGCGGCCGCGAACCGGCGCCCGCGCGCCGTGTGGTCCTGCGCCGCGCGCAGCTTGACGCGCGCCAGCGCCGCGCGCGCATCGCGATCGTCCGGATGCTCGCGCACGACGCTCGTGTAGGCGACGACGGCACGATCGTAGTCCTGCGCCAGTTCGGCCTGCCGGGCGACGCGCAGCGCGTGGCTGGTGGCGCAGCCGGCCACAGCCAGCAAAAGGGCCGCAGAAAAACACAGAAGAACACAGACTCGGACGTGGCCGCGTCTCGTCGCGCCACGCGCCGATCCGGGCTCAGCGCTCGGGCGATCCGGCCGTGATGACATCGACGCCCTTCGGAATCTTGAACGTGAACAGCTTGTCCGGCAGATCGACGTTCTGTTTCAGTTCGGTGAACTGGAACTCCGAGCGGCCGCCCTGCGCGTCTTCCGCGATCAGCACGCGGATCTCGAACGACTCGCGATCGACCGCGAGGATCAGCCAATCGTAGTCGCGCTGGCGCTCCTTCGGCTGCAGCCGCAGCGCCCAGGTGCCGGCGGGCTCCTTGTCGGCGTACGACACGGTGAAATCGCGGGTGAGGTTGCCCTTGCCAGCCAGGAACAGCGCGGCGGTGGTCGCTTCGTCTTCGCGCGGGATCGCGCTCACAATCACCTGCTTGTCTTCGGGGACGTAGGAATACATCCGGACGCCGTCCGAGACGAACAGTTTCTTTTCCGGCGACGTGTATTCCCACCGCATGCGGCCGGGCTTGCTCACCGCGACGGTGCCGCGCTCGGTCAGCGTCTTGTTGAGGACGCCGCCCGTGTACGTGTGCGTGAAGTGGGCCGTGAAGTTGCGGACCTGATCGTATTTCTGCTGCAGCGTGGCGGCAATCTGCGCCGCGGGCGGACGGTCGGTCTGAACGCCCGGCGCGGCGAGCCCAACGAGCCAGAGCGCGATGAGAGGCAAGCGGAACACCAGCATGGACGACCCTGGGGGCAGGCTGAGCCAGTCTAGCACGCCGAGCGCTTCCGCTGGACGAAGGCGAGCAGCTCATCGAGGGGACGCGCGTTCAGCACGTGCCGTGGCTCGACCCAGCCGCGGCGGGCCGTGCCCACGCCGAACGTCATCTGCCGCTCGAGCGCCGAGGCGCGGTGGCAGTCGCTATCGATCGTGACGGTGACGCCTGCGTCGACCGCCGCCCGCGCGTGCTCACCGTCGAGATCGAGGTGGCTGGGCGCACCGTCGATTTCCAGCGCCGTGCCCGTCTCGGCCGCGGCGGCGTAGATGCGCGGATAGTCGAGATCGTAGCCCGGGCGCCGCCCGACGAGCTGGTTCGACGGGTGGCTGATGATCGACACCAGCGGGTGCCGGATGGCCTGGAGGCAGCGCTCCGTCAGCCGGCGGCCGTCCTGCCCCGCGCGGTCGTGGAGCGACGCGACCACGACATCGAGCGGCTCCAGGACGGCGTCGGCGAAGTCGAGCGTGCCGTCCGGCAGGATGTCGACCTCGACACCGTGCAGCACCGTCAGCCCCGGTACGCGCTCGCGCACGCGCGCGATCTCGTCCGCCTGCTGCTTCAGGCCGTCCGCGGTGACCGTCCTCGACGCCGCCGACGTCACCGAGTGATCGGTGATGGCGATGTACTCGTGGCCGATCGCGCGGCACGCCAGAACCATGTCGTCGAGCGAATCGCGGCCGTCGCTCGCCGTCGTGTGCATGTGCAGGTCGCCGCGGATGTCGCTCCGCGTCACGAGCGAGGGGAGGCGCCCGGCGGCGGCGGCCTGGATCTCGTCCCCGCCGTCGCGGATTTCGGGCGGGATGAAGGGCAGGCCGGCCTGCGCATACAGCGCCGTCTCGGTCGGGCAGAGCGAGGGGGCCCGCCGCTGCAGCACGCGCGCGGTGTGCGCCGCCGTCCCCGTCGTCGAAAACAGGACGCTTCCGTATTCGTCGGACGGAACGACGTGCAGATCGATCGGGGTGTCGCGGAAGACGAAGCGGAGGCGCCGCGGACTCTGCTCGAGCGTCCGCGTGACGACCGGCAGTCCGGCAATCGAGCGGATCGCCTCTGAAGGATCGGGCGACGATCCCGTGAGCACGATTGAGGTGATGAGGGGTTCGAACCGGCGGGCGTCGCCGGAGACGTCCAGGTGGTCGAGCGCCGGTCCGAGGACCGGCAGAAGGCTATCGATGAGATCCCACGCGCGTCCGAGCGTCAGCAGCACACGCGGTCATTGTGGTCAGGGCGCGCGCGGCGTGTCAAACGGCGGCCGCTACGCGCGCTGCGGGGACGCGGCGGTGTGCGCGTGGGCGTGCGGCGTCTCGTGCTCGTCGTGCGCGTGGCCGTGGACGACCCAGCCCTGCGAGCGCCGCCCGCACACGAGGCATTTCAGGAACATGGTCCCATGATCGCAGCAGACGCTGTAGTCATGACCGGTGACGTAGCACGAAATCCAGCTCCACATGGTGCACCTGCAGAAAGAGAAGACGTGCGGCGCAGCGGCAAACGGGATGCCAGCGGTCATCACAACGGCCAACGGCGCAAATCGGTGAAGAACGGCGCGAGCGCGTGCAGAACGCCAGAGGTCGGGTGTGCGGCCGACCACCGGATCCGTCGCGGCGATCACTATTTCGATCAGCGCGCCGGCGGCTTGGTGAAATCGACGCTGACGGGAGCAGCCGGACCCGCCTTGACGGTCATCTGGATTCGCCGCTCACCGTACTGCGGATTGCGAAACACGATCTCGCGCGTGCCGAGCGGCACCTGCACGTTCGCCAGCGGCGTGTCCCCCGCCTTGGTCCCGTCGATCCAGACCTCCGCCCACGGGATCGCGTTGAGGTTCATCGGCGTCCGCGGGTCGAGCGTGATGGTCTTGACCTGTCCGGCTTCGATTTCGGTCGCGACCGAAGTCACGTAATCGAGCTCCTTGTTCGACAGGCGGAGCACGTGGCGTCCGGCGGACAGCATGATGCGCTCCTGCTCGGTCGTCCCCAGCGACTCACCCCCTTCGGAGATGTCCAGGACGATAGGGGCGAAGATCGCGGCCCACCCGGAGAAGACGGGCGCGTCCACCGTGACGGATTCGCCCGCATCGACGCGCACACTGCGCCGGACCGACCCGTTGGCGCCCACGAGCGTGAGGAGGTGGCGTCCGGGCGAGACCGCCTGCGTCAGCGGCGTTTCGCCGACCTGTTTCCCGTCGATGAGCACTTTCGCGCCGGGGGGCTGCGTGGTGATCACGAGCTGTCCCATGGACGCGAGCTCCTTGGCGCTGCGCTCGGCCACACGCGCCGCCGCCGCGACCGCCGGGTTGGGCGGGGCGTCCGACGCCGGGTGGTCCGGCAGATAGGCCCGCGTGGCCGCGATGCCGGCGGCGAGGACGACAATCGCGGCGGCCGCCAGCTTCCAGGGAATGCGCGGCGCGTTCCCCTCCATGGGCGGCGGCTCGGGCACGTAGTAGGGCGCCGGTTCGCGCACGACGTCGCGCGGACGCGACGGCCGGTCGGCGAGTTTGACCGGCCGGATCACGCCTGTGTCGGACTTGAGCCGGATCGGTGGCGCCGCGGGCAGGGCGGTCGAGGGGGCACTGTAGGCCGCGGCCGGAACCTCGGGGGCCATCACGACCGGCGGCGCGGTAAAGGCCGGTGGCGGCGGCGGTGCCGGCGGCGGAATGGGCATCGGTGGCGGAGCCCAGGCCTGCGGCGGCGGTGCCTGATAGACCGGGACGGCGGGGATCGGCGCGGCCGCGGCCGGTACGTCCGGCACCGGCGGATCGAACGCGGCAGCGCGATCCGGCGGAATCAGCCAGCCGCTGCGCGACGGCGCCGTTGGCGCGGCGGGTGCCGCCTTCTCCGGCTTCGGCTCGGCCTGCGCGGATCGCAGACGGTCCTTGCGGGCGCGGCTCGAGCGATCGCGCTTGCGGCGGCGGCCCGACGCCGGCGCGGCCGCCTTTTCGTTCTCGTCGCGCTCCGCTTCGACGCGCTCCTTCTCCTCACGCTCCGCTTCAAGCCGCTCCTTCTCGCGGCGCTCCGCTTCGGCGCGTTCCTTTGCCTTGCGTTCGGCTTCGAGGCGTTCCTTCTCACGGCGCTCGGCTTCGAGCCGCTCCTTTTCGCGGCGCTCCGCTTCGAGGCGCTCCTTCTCACGGCGCTCGGCTTCCAGCCGCTCCTTTTCGCGGCGCTCGGTTTCGAGGCGC
>DASSOM010000190.1:0-48184 GCA_035700625.1 Vicinamibacterales bacterium | reverse complement strand
GAGCGTGTACGACCGGCGGTCCACGCGCTGATAGGCGTCTTCGAGCATCTCCGCTTCGGCCGTGCGGTCGTACACGCGAAGCCGCTCCAGCAGCGTCTCGTGCAGCAACTTCGACGACAGGCGCGGTGGAGGCAGCCGCATGCCGGGCTCGCCTCGCCACCGGTCCTTCGGCACCTGGACGAGCGCGTTCATGTCGAAGCGCTCGCCGCGCGCGAGGTGCGAGGCCTGCAGCGCGAGGATCGCGTCGGCGTTGAAGTGATCGGACGGATTGAAATTCTTTTCGCCCGCCAGCAGCGCCTCGTAGCCCCACCGCGAAAATGCCAGCTCCGCATACTCGGGAACGACGCGGTTCACCAGCGTCGGCATCTCCGAGAACTGGACGAACACGCCGCCGAGCAGAATCTGCGGAACGATGACGAGTGGAATCCAGTTGAACGCCGCGGCCTGGGTGCGAAGGCACGAGGAGAGCAGCAGCCCGAGCGCGAACGCGGCCTGCCCGGTGAGGAACAGCACGAGGGCGAAGTACCAGGGGAACGGTACGACCGGCTGCACGGGGCTGTAGCCCGGCGCGCGATAGGGAAACTGCAGCACGAGGCTGGCGATGACGGTGTAGATGCCCACCTGCAGCAGCGCGAACGGCAGGAACGCCACCGTCTTGGCGGCGATGTACTGCCTCGGCTTGAAGCCGGCGACGCGCTCGCGGCGGATCAGCGCCACCTCGCGAATCACTTCGTTGACGCTGCCCATCAAGCCGAAGAAGACGAACACGATCGTCGAGAGGAAGAAGAACTTCCCGAGCGCGGTGTTGCCGGAGTAGGTGTACGGCTCATCGGGGCCGCGCAGCATGGCGGCCATCACCAGCGCCAGCAACAACGGGGCGGCGACGCTCATGACGATGTTCGTGCGGTTCCGGGCGCGATCCACGAAGGCCCGCGCGATCGACGCGCGCAGCGCGCGAACGTTGCCGCGGAGTCCCGCGGACGGCGCCCGCGGCAGCAGCAGCGGCGGCCCCGCCTCGGCCGGCTCTGTCCGCTGCCTGAGGACGTAGGCGTTCCTCCAGAACTGCGGATCGAACTTCCTCGTCGGCGCGTCCGCCGGCGTCCGCAGCACCGACGGGGGCTGCTCGATCGCGTTGAGGATGGTCTCGGGGTTGATGGAGCCGCACGCCGGACACTCGACGAAATCGCGATGGTGCGGCAGGAACGCCTTGAAGTGCCCCACCGCGTCGCGCGCCGGCCCGTACCAGACGAGCACGCCGCCGGTATCGAGGATCAGCACCTGGTCGAACATCTTGTAGATGTCAGAGCTCGGCTGATGAATGACGACGAACACGAGCTTGCCGCGGTGCGTCAGCTGCCGCAGCAGTCCCATGATGGTCGTCGAGTCCTGCGACGAAAGCCCCGACGTGGGTTCGTCCAGAAAGAACAGCTCCGGATCCGCGAGCAGCTCGATCCCGATGTTCAGACGCTTCCGCTGGCCGCCCGACAGCACTTTCTCGACGGGATTGCCGACGCGCAGATGCCTTCGCTCGAATAACCCGATGTCGCGGAGGACGCGCGCGACTCGCTGCTGAAGCTCCGCGTCGGGCAGACCCGGGAGGCGAATCCGCCCGGCATACAGCAGGTTCTCCTCGACGGTGAGGCTGTCCATGACCAGGTCGTCCTGAGGGACGTAGCCGAGGATCGAGCGGCAGCGGCGCAGCTGGCCGCGCAGGTCCTCGCCGTTCAGCAGGACCGCTCCCTCGTGGGGCTCCAGGATGCCGAGCAGCACGCCGAGCAGCGTGGACTTGCCCGCGCCGCTGCCGCCCATGATGCCCACCAGCTCGCCGGATCGCGCCGTCAGGCTGATGCCGTCCAGCCCGACGGCGTTCCGGAACCGGTAGCGCACGTCGCGCGCCTCGAACCGCTCGACGACGCGTTTCGAGTACTCCACTTTCAGCGTGTGCGGATCGATCGCGAACCAGTGATGGCCGATGCGAAGCACCGCGTTCGACGAGAGCGGCACGAGCGTTCCGGGGACCACGGGCGCATCCGCAAGGCTGACCGGCACGTCCGTCTGGCATTCATCGCAGGCGACGGTCAAGGGGGCCGCGCTGTCGCCGGATTCGGCAATGGTGATCGACACCGGTCCGCCGACGTCGGCGACGACGCTGGCCGCGACGCCGGGTCGATCGGAGATGACGTATTTGAAGGAGGCCTCTGCCGACTCGGTCAGCGGCCACGCCGCGCGGTCGAGCGAGTCGAGGATCTGCGACACGCGCACCTCGCCGGACCCGAAGTGCAGCACATCAGCCGGCAGAAGAACCACGCCGGAGTCGACAGGTTCGCCGTTCAGCCGCACGGGCGCCTTCCCATCGCGCCTCACGAACAACAGTCCGGTGTCCTGGATGCGCAGTTCGAACGCGCACGCGCCGGTCTCCCCGACGGCGATCAGCCGCGCGCCGTCGACCGCGAGCCGGCAGACGTGGATCACGCGCTTCTTCGCCAGGTCGAACAGCCGCGACACATCGGCAAATCCGATCGAGGTGCCAGAGGTCCACACCTGATCGCCGGGGCGCAGGAACACGATGTCTCCCGGCGGATGTCCGACGCCGTCCACGAACAGTTCGACGCGTTCGCTCGCCAGGGCGAAGGTTCCCGCCAGCGACAGCGCCGTCACGCGCAGATCCCGTGCGGCGGCGAAGCCGTCAGGCACGTCCGCGCCGATGCGCAGCAACCGCTCGCGGTTCGAGGGGTACCGGAACTCGGGGACCGGCGCGGTGACGTTGGCCAGGAGATCCGCGTCCGCCGGCTCGATGTCGAGGAGCGATGCGACCTTGCCGAGCCCGTACGATTCCTCCGGGGTCATCCCGGTTGCCGCAAGCAGCGTCTGGATCGTCGCGTAGACGTCCAGGCGCTCCAGGTAGTCAGGCAGGCCCTCGTGGATCGCCTGGACGATCCGCTCGATATCCGGACGGTTCCGGAGCGCCTGCCTGAACAGGTCGAAGAACTCGGACCGCGCGGTTCCGGAGTACTGGCGTCCGAGGAATTCGTGGAGCGTCGACAACTCTTCGGGCGTGACGCGTCCGTCGGCTTCCGCCGCATACGCCATCAGCTGCGCCAGCGAGACCAGCTTCGTCGACAGATCGGGAGGCATGGGATCCTGACGGCCTGTCAGAAGGCGCGGCAACTCGAAGGAGGTGTGGCCGGGGCGCAGGCGAGGGAACAGCCGCGTGGCGAGGGACAGGCCCTCATGCCGCCGTGCCGACGCAAGCCGGGGGGCATACTGGGGAGCGGCTCGCGGACCCAGAAGGGCCCAGGCGCGCGGGGGAGCTTAGCACATCCGCTGGACGCGCGCTGTCTGGATGTACGGCCTGCGCTATCCTGTGGGCTCACATGACCAGGGACGAACGCCGGCGCGCGGGGCGCAAGCTCCTGGCCGGCCTGGCGCTCGGGGGCGGAACCGCCGCGCTCGTGCTGCTGCTGGCGGCAGCGGGCGCCTTCGAGACCGCCGAACTGAAGGCGTACGACTGGCGCGTTCGCCTCGCCGCCAATCCCGCGTCGGTCAACCGGGACATCGTCCTCGTCGAGATCAACGACACGACGATTCGCGATCTCGCGCCGGTGCTGGGTCACTGGCCCTGGCCGCGCGTCGCCTTTTCGATCCTGCTCGACTATCTTCAGCGCGCCCCCGCGCGCGTCGTCGCACTCGACCTGCTGTTCACCGAACCGGACGTCGTGCAGCAGTACGACCTCAACGGCCAGACGATCAGTGGAGCGGAAAGCGATCAGGCACTCGCCGATTCGGTGAAGGCATCGGGCAACGTGATCCTGCTCGCGGACGCCGTGAACGAAGGGGTGACGAACGGCACGCAGTCCTCGTCTGCACCGGCCTGGCGCGATCCCGGATATCGCCTCGGTCCGGCGATCGAAGAACGGCCGGTCGTCCTCCCGCCGGTGCCGGCCTTGACGGACGCCGCCGCCGGGCTCGGCCACAACTTTCTCGCGCTCGATCCGGACGGCCCGGCGCGGCGCATGGCGCCCTTCATCCGTCAGGGGCAGCACGCATTGCCGTCGCTGGGCCTGGCCGTGGCACTGCGTGCTGCCGGCATCGCGCCGCGCGACGTGACGCTGGACGGCGACGCCATCGTCGCGGGGAGCCGCCGTATTCCGCTCGTGCCGGTGACGGTGCGCAGCGCGTACGACGCGTCGAAGACGCATCAGCAGTGGACGATGCTGGTGAACTATCGGGCGCCGGCGCTCGTGGACGGCAAGCGCCCGTATCCGTCGTACGAGCTGCGGCACCTGCTGTTCTCGGAGCAGCAGATCCTCGCGGGCGAGAAACCGCTGGTGGATCCCGCCGTCTTCAAGAACAAGATCGTCTTCGTCGGGCTGACGGCGTCCGGGTTGATGGACGTGTTCCCCACGCCGTTCGGGCCGCGCGGGACGATGCCGGGGATTCAACTCCACGCGAGCATGACCGACAGCGTCCTGTCGGGACGCTTCATCCGTCCCGCGTCGAACGCGTCGCGCGTGGCCGCGGTCGCGATTGCCGCGGCGGGCGTGGGACTGCTGTCGGCGTTCCTGCCCTTTGCGGCGGCAGGCGTGTCGGCCGCCGCGATCGCCGGGGGATGGACGTGGTTGACGATCGGTGCGTTCCGCGGCGGGCTGTGGCTGAATCTCGCGCAGCCGCTCGCCGCAGCCGCGATCGCGCTGTTCGCGGGGACGGCCTATCAGTACTTCGTCGAAGGACGCGAGAAGCGCGTCGTGTCGCGGCTGTTCGGCCGGTACGTGTCGAAGGACGTGCACGCGCAGCTGATCGCGCATCCTGAGATGGCCGAGCTCGGCGGCACGCGGCGCGACATGAGCGTCCTCTTCTCGGATATCCGCGGGTTCACGAGCGTGACCGAGCGCGGCAACCCCGAGGAGATCGTCAGCCAGTTGAACGAGTACTTCTCGAAGATGGTCGAGGTCGTCTTCCGCCACGGCGGCACCGTCGACAAGTTCGTCGGCGACATGGTGATGGCGCTGTTCGGCGCGCCGGTGGACGATCCGGACCACGCCGAGCACGCGGTGCGGACGGCGGTGGACATGGTTGGCGAGCTGGCCGTCCTCAATGCACGCTGGGCCGCGGAAGGGAAGGCCCGGCTCGATATCGGCATCGGCGTGAACTCGGGGGACATGATCGCCGGCAACATCGGGTCCTCGTCGATCATGAGCTACACGGTGATCGGCGACAACGTGAACCTCGGGTCCCGGCTGGAATCCCTGAACAAGGAATACCGGACCCGCATTATCATTAGCGACGCAACCCGGACGCGCCTGACCGGCGCGTTCGACACCCGGCCCCTCGGCGACGTCGTCGTGAAGGGTAAAACGAAGCCGGTGGCCATTTTCGAGGTTCGTGTGCCGTCGCCGATCCAGAGCCGGGAGGAACAGGCCCTATGACCAGATCGACTCCAGCGGCGTTCGTCCTGTCGTGCGTCATGACGCTCGTGCTCGCCGCACCAGCGTCCGCGCAGCTGAGCGGCATTCTCGGCAAGGCCAAGAAAGCTGAGGACGCGGCGAAGAAGGTCGCGGACCTCAACATCTCCGAACAGGATGAGCGGAAGATCGGCGAGGACGTCAGCCGCCGTCTTCGCGACACCTTCGGCGTGTATCAGGATGCCGAGGTCACGAAGTACGTGGCGATCGTCGGGACGGTGCTCGCGCAGGCCAGCTCGCGCCCGAACCTGAACTGGACGTTCATCGTGCTCGACACGGACGGCGTCAACGCGTTCGCCGCGCCCGGCGGCATCGTGCACGTCACACGCGGGCTGCTCGGCCTGATGCAGAACGAAGCGCAGCTGGCGGGTGTGCTCGGCCACGAGATCACGCACGTCACCGCGAAGCACACCGTCCATGCGATTCAAAAGAGCAAAGTGGTGTCGCTCGGCGCCGAGCAGTCGCGGACCGGAACGCTGACGTCCGAGATCGTCAGCCGGATCGCCGAGCAGGCGTACCACATGGTGCTCGAGAACCAGTTCGACCGCGGCGACGAGATGGAATCGGACAAGGTCGGCGTGCGGCTCGCGAATCAGGTCGGCTACGCGCCGTCCGGGCTGGTGGAGGCGCTGACGCTGCTCTCGGATCGCAACAAGGGCAGCGACGCGCCGAACGGGCTGTTCGCCTCTCATCCCGACACGAAGGCCAGAATCGACGCGCTCACGAAGCTGATCGCGCAGGAGAAGCTGCATGCGACGGCGACCGTCGCCGCCCGCTACAAGGAACACATCACGTTCGAGGCGAAGCCGGTGACGGACATCGCGACGGTCGCGCCCGGATCGCGAGGCCTCGCGGGCGGCGGCTCGTCGGCCGCCGAGAAGACGGATGGAAAAGAGGAAAAACCCGCGGAGCCGAAGAAGAAGGGTGGTCTCCTCGGCAAGTTCGGCCTGTCGAGCGGACAGCAGGCGCAGTCGTCGCAGACGGTGGCGTCGGCCGGCGGTCGCGCCATCGGCCCGGACACGCTGGCAACCGGCGGCGCGAACAAGAACGCCGTTCAGGTGACGATCACGCCGGCGGAACTCGAAACGTTCCGGAAAGGGATCGCGGGCTGAGCCCCGGATGCCGCACTACCCCGGGCATCTGATGCTGGGCGTGACGGCGCTGGCCGTCACGTTCGGCGTCTTCAGCATCAGCACGAACCGGCTCGTGAGGCGCAAGCTGCGCCTCTCGTTCGTCCTGCTCGCCGGCTACATTGCCGTCAACCTGTTCGTGCTGCTGCGTCCCGCGGCCACCGCGGGGGCGGAAGCGCACCTCCGCGACTTCGAAGCGCTCGCGCTCGCCGCCGCGCTCATCAATCTCGTCGTCATCACCGTCATCAACCCGCTGCGCGAGAACCGCGTTCCGGACCGGTTCCCCGCGATCCTGCAGGACGCCTTCGTCATCGGCGGCGTCCTCGTGGCGGCGATGTTCCTCAGCGAGGAGCTGGTCACGACGTCCGCGGTCAGCGCCGTGGTGCTCGGCTTCGCGCTCCAGGACACGCTCGGCAATGCGTTCGCCGGCCTCGCGCTGCAGAGCGAGAAGCCGTTCCACGTCGGCCAGTGGATCCGCGTCGGCGATCTGGAAGGGCAGGTCACGGAAGTGACCTGGCGCGCGACGAAGCTGCGCACGCGCGCGAACACCTTCATCATCCTGCCCAACAACTTCGTCGCGAAGGAACCGGTCACCAACTACTCGGAGCCGGTGATTCCCACGCGGTTGACGGTGGAGGTCGGCGCGAGCTACCTCGTGCCGCCCAACACGGTCAAGGCCGCGATTCTCGAGGCGATTCGCCAGGTGCCGCGCGCCCTGGCGTCGCCGGCGCCCGATGCGCTGCTGCTCTCGTTCGACGGGTCGGCGATTAACTATCAAGCGCGCTTCTGGGTCGCCGACTACGAGTTCGACGACGAGGCGCGCGACGAGGTGCGCACGGCAATCTACTACGTGTTCGCGCGCCACAACATCGAGATTCCGTGGCCGATCGAGGTCGGCTATTCGCGCGAGTGGCCGGAGCCGGACGACAACACCAGACGCCTCGAGCGCGAAGCGGCGCTCGCACGCATCGACCTGTTCGCGGGTTTGACGACGGAGCAGCGCGCCGCGATTGCCGCGGCGACCACCATGCGGACGTTCGGCAACGGTGAAGCGCTCGTGCGCCAGGGAGAACCCGGCGAGTCGATGTTCGTGCTGTGCAGCGGCAAGGTGGCGGTGGTCGTCGAACCGGATGGGCGCCAGGTGGCCGAGATCGACGCCGGCGGCTATTTCGGGGAGATGTCGCTGTTGACGGGGGAGCCGCGGTCCGCGACGGTGGTGGCTCGCGGCGACGTCGCCGTCATCGAACTCGGGGCCGACTTGTTCCGGGAGCTCGGCGCGGGCGACGCGGCCGCCGTCGAGCGGATTGGCGTCGCGGCGGCTGCGCGCCGCGCGGAGCTCGACCAGGTCCGCGCGGCGGCGGGGAGTGGGGTTGCACTCGAGACGAATAGTCTCGTGGCGAGGATGAAGCGGTTCCTTCGCCTCCGGATCTGAATCTTTAATCCCGAATCCCCGATCACGAATCCCTCATCCCTCATCGTCGAATCCCTGATCCGTATCCCGGATCGCTGATCCCGGATCCCTGATCGCGGATCCCGAATCTCCGATCCTCTCTATCCCGAGTCTGATGCGGGATCAGTGATGCGCGATCAGCGATGCGGGATACGGATCAGGGATCCATGGATCAGGGACTAGGGATTCGTGATCAGCGATTCGGCCAGCCACGGTACCGTCGAAACTCCCGCCGATCGCTAAAGCGGCCGTACCCTTGCCGATACCCATCGAGGAACCCCGCACGGAACACGTCGCGGTACCGATCCTTGTTGCCGTAATCGCGGCGATAACCCTTCGTCGCCTTGCGGTAGTCCTTCTCACGCCGCGGCTCGAAGGCATCACGCTTGCGGGCGGCCTTGCGGCCTTCGTCCAGTCCCTCGCGGAAGCCGTTGTCGTACGCGAGGCGCCGGGCCTGGTAGTACGAGGACCGGTACTGATCCTCGTAGCCCGGGCGGGCGGACGGAATCCAGCCGTTGAACTGCGCCGCCGCCGGCGCGGCCAGCGCGATGGTAAACACCGCCGACGCGGCGGCCGTGAACAGGTGTCGCATGGGAACTCTCCTCGGCGCGGCTGCACTGCCCCACGAGCAAGATGAGTTCCGGCCGCGATTGCTGACTTTTCGGAGCAATTCGCTCAACCGGAAACGGCAACGCTCGTTCGCGTGGACAGCGGCTGAAACCAGACGAGGACACGATCCGGGGCGCGGGATGCGGGATGCGGGATGCGAGATTCGGGATGCGGGATTGGGGATCCGCGATCAGGGATCCGGGATAGGGATCCGGGATTCGACGATCAGGGATGAGGGATTCGTGATCAGGGATTCGGGATTCAGCTACTGCGACCAGACGAGGACATGCTCCCCATCCTCCCCCTTGTGATCGACGATGAGCGTGGGTCCGTACCGCTCGAGGTCTTCGACCGTCATCTTCAAGTCCTCGAGGTCGATGTTGTCGCCGCCGACATCGATCCGCGTGCCGCGCATCTTCAGCCGCAGCAGCCAGAACGGGATCGTCAACCGCACGATCCGGCCATCGTCCGGATCGAACGCCATCACGTGAAGCGACTCCGGACGCTGATCGCTCATCGGCCGATCGGTATGCGCACGGACGACGTGGCCGCGCTCGTCGAGTTCGATGAGCGGCTGCTGGCCGGCGAACCGCTCGCGCACACGCTGGAAGTCGTCGGTCGCCGCCGTCGGCGTCGTGCTTTGGATGTCGATGTGCGACCGCGCGAACCAGATGCCGGCAGCCGCCAGGGCGACCACACCCAGGACGCAGACGGCGAACACGCCGACGACGACCCAGACCCACGTTTTGACCTTAGCCATCGCGTCAGCGTATCCGTTTCGCGGCGTCGACGCACGCAGGGTCGTTTCCCTGCTCGCACAGCACCGCGGCCTGACGCGCTTCGCGGCGCGCCGCCTCGCGGTCGCCGCGGCCGGCGGCCAGCCTCGCGAGCTCGACGTGCGTCCGGCCGAGAATCCACGCCGGCGCGTCCTTCTGCGTGAGCGCTGCGTTCAGGTCCGCGGCCGCCGCATCCGTCCGGCCGAGCCGGGCACGGGCGGCGCCGAGCTTGTACTGCCACAGCGCGGCCTCGCCAGGTATTTTCGGCCGATCGTCCCGCTGGAACATTGCGAACCCGGCCGACAGCATCCGTTCCGCATCCGCCGCGCGACCGGCGCGCAGCGCGGTGGCGCCCGATTCGAGCCTGACCAGACGGTTCCGCGGCAGCGTCCGCTCGAGCTCGCGAAGCACGCCCAGAGCCTCGTCGTACCGCCTTTCCCGGTTGTAGATCAATACGAGGGCGAACCGCGCGTCGGTTCTCAGTTCGGTGCCTCGCGCGGCCGCCTCCTCGATCAGGCGGATGCCGCGATCCTTGCCTCCCCCAAAGCCGGCGACGTACGCCATCCAGCGCATCGGGAACGACAGGGTCGAGACCACGTAGCGGTAGGTGCCGACGATCAGCGCCGCGTCGGCGCGCGCGGGATCGAGCCGCAGCACGGCTTCCTGCTCGTCGAAGGCGCGGCGGGCGGCCTTGAAGCCGGCAAGGAGCCGCCCTTCGATGGTGGCCGTATACGACGCCTCCACGCCGAGCGCCGCCCCCAGTTCGTAGCGTGCCTCGGCGTCGCGCGGGTTGCGGTCGACGCGCCCCTGCGCCAGCCCGATCGCGCGCGTGATCTCGCGCCGGAACTCGGCGGCGACCTCCGGCGGCGGCTGCCCGAGGTCCACCTTCGGCTTCGTGAAGCCGCCCAGGTACGAGTCGACCGTCACGGCGCCGCGACGGAAGAGCAGGTTCATCCACAACGTCGAGGCAAGCGCCCGGTGCGCGGCCGAGTCGTCCGGATTCGCCGCGACCAGCTCGCGGAATCGCCGCAGCGCCTCGTCGTGATCCAGGTTGTAGGCCAGGAGCGACGCCTGCAGACGGGCCGCCTGGGAGGGCTGGAGATCCGGGACGGGTGCGGCGGTCAGCAGGGCGGCCAACGCCAGGGCCGTCGCGCGCATTTCGGACTATGATAGCCGGTCAGCGCTGCGACGCTGGGGAAGGTTGGGCGGCCCCTTTGGTCTTCGCCGGATCGGCGGAGCGGCCGGCCCGACGGTTGGACGGGTCACGCGACCCGCAGAGGAGGATTGCATGCCCCGTGGGCGACCACGTAAGAACAGAAGCGACATGTTGGTGAAATCCGCCGAAGTGATCGGATGGGCGCTCGGCGGACTGGAGCGCGAGATCGCCGAGACGAAGCAGCGCCTGGCCACACTGACCGCGCAGGCGAGCAAGCTGCGCGCGTCCATCGGCGCGCGCGGACGTGGCGCCGCGACGGACGCGGCATCCGATCAGGGCGGGCCGGCCGCGGGCACGCGCCGTCGCCGCCGGCGAATGTCACCTGAAGCCCGCAAGCGCATCTCCGACATGATGAAGAAGCGCTGGGCGGAGCGGAAGAAGGCCGCGAAGTAGGCAGGCCTGAAGGTCTGCGCTACAGCGTGATCTTGGTCCCCAGGCCGCGCTCCAGCGCCCGTTCCCAGGCAAGGCGCGCGGCCGACACATCCTCCACCGCCATCCCCAGCGACTCGAACATCGTCACGTCGGTATCGCCCAGGCGTCCCTGAACCCGGCCTGCGACGACGTCGCCGAGCTCGCCGACGATATGTGAGGGGCCGATGGCTCCCTCCTTCATGGGGATGACGAGGTCCCCCGCTTCCGCCAGCGCGGCGACGCGCGAATCGACGAACACGCGCGCGCGGACGGCGAGCGCGGTGTCCACCTCGCGCTGATCCGGACGGCACGCTCCCACCGCGCAGATGTGGGCGCCCGGCGCGATCCATTCGTCACGCACCACCGGTTCGCGCGACGCCGTTACGAGCGCGACGACGTCCGCGCCCGCGACCGCGGCTTCGGGTGACGCCGCGACGCTGATGCGCGCGGGCGTTCCCGCCTGATGATCGCGGGCGAAGGCGTCCGCGTGCGCGCGCGTCGGGCTCCACACGCGCACCTCCTCGAACGTGCGCACGCAGCCGAGCGCTTCCAGATGGCTGCGCGCCTGGACGCCGGATCCGAGAATCGCCAGCGACCGCGCGCCTTCGCGCGCGAGATGCTTCGTCGAGACCGCCGACACCGCGGCCGTCCGCGCTTCCGTGATGTAGCGGCCGTCGAGGATGGCGACGAGCGCACCCGTGTGCGGATCGAACAGCACGATCGTCGCCAGGTGCGACGGCAGCCCGCGGCTCGCGTTCGAGTGAAAGACCGTGACCAGCTTCGTCCCGACCGCGTCGGGATCGCGCAACGCCGCCGGCATCACGCCGAAGAACGCGTGTTCGCTGCCGACTTCCAGCACGGTGCGCAGCGGCTGCTGCACGGCCCCGGCAGAGAACTGCGCGAGCGCGACTTCCATCTCCGCGATGAGATCGGTCATCGGCAGCACGGCGCGGACATCGGTTTCACGGAGCAGCAGGGGCATGGTTCGTGTGACTGCTATACTGTCGCGTCCATCCGGATTCCCGAAATGATAGGCCAGACGGTCGGAAAGTACCGCATCGAGGCGCGTCTCGGGCGCGGCGGCATGGGGACGGTCTACAGGGCCGTCGACGAGACGCTCGACCGCGCGGTGGCGATCAAGGTCCTCAACCCGGATCTCGCCGATCAGGACGTCCTCAAGCGGTTCCGCGCCGAAGCGGTCACGCTGGCGAAGTTGAACCATCCGCACATCGCGATCCTGTACGAGCTCACCGCGCACGACGGCGATCTGCTGATGGTGATGGAGTTCGTGCGCGGCGAGACGTTCGACCGGCTGTCCGAGCGCGTCGGTCCGATGCCGGTCGAGCGCGCAGCCTACCTCTGCTCGCAGGTGCTCGACGCGCTCGCGCACGCGCACCGCGCCGGAATCGTCCACCGCGATCTGAAGCCCGCCAACGTGATGCTCTCCGATGCCGGCGTCGTGAAGGTGATGGACTTCGGGATCGCGCGCGTGATCGGCACGGAACACCTGACGTCCGACGGCTACATGATGGGCACGCCCGCGTACATGGCGCCCGAGCAGGTGATGGGCTCCGAACTCGACGGACGTGCGGACCTGTACTCCGTCGGCGTCGTGTTGTACAGGCTGCTCACGGGCAATCTGCCGTTCAAGGCGGACACCGCGATCGCGATGGTCCAGAAGCAGATCAAGGATCCGCCGACGCCGCTGCGCCAGTTCAGAGCCGAGCTGCCGGAGTGGTGCGAGGATCTGCTGGCGCGTGCGCTCGCGAAGGCGCCCGACGAGCGCTTCCAGACCGCAGAGGAATTTCGAATCGCGCTCGCGCGCGCCGCGGCCCCCGCGGGCGCCACGACGTCGCTGGACGCCTTCGAGACGATGGCCATCGGATCGGATCTGGACGTCACGCTGCCGCCCAACGCGATGCCGACACCGGTGGGGATTCCCGTCGACGCCGCGGCGCCCCCTCCCGCAACGGCGTCGGCTCCCCCGCGGACCGGCAAGCAGAAGACCGTCGTCCTCGAGCGCTCGCAGGTGCGCCTCGGAGCGGGGCTGATCGTGGTGCTCGTCGCGGGCATCGCTGCCCTCGCGGTGCTGCTGCTGCGACGGCCGGCCTTCATCACGATCACTCCGCCAGCATCCGCGCCTGCCGCGACCGAGGTCTCCCTGCCGGCGCCAGCCGTTCCGCCGCCGGCCCCCGATGCGTCCACTGCACCGGCCCCTTCAGCGAAGAGCGCGCCGCTGGACGCGACCGCTCCGACGGCGGCTCCGGCGACGATCCCCGAAACATCGGCGCCGGCGGAGGCGCTGCGTCCGCCGCTAACCTTCGAGTCCGTGCGCCTGCTGCAGATCGAAGGCCGGCGCGAGCTGCCGGGGACGCTGGTGTTCGGCGATCGCGACCTGCGCGTCGATTCCGGCGGCACCGCCGTCCGCACGATCGCGTACGCGGACATCATCGGCCTGTTCCATTCGAAGTCGCGCGATCCGAAGTGGGTGCTGCCCAACGGCACGTCGCTGGCCGTTTCGAAAACCGACACCGGCGCGTTCTCGTTTCTCCGGCCGGGAAGCAACTGGATCACCGTACGAACGAAGGCGAGCTTCACGTCGCTGCGCGTGGACGGCGACGAGGTGGAGCGCATCATCGACGCCTTCCGGAACCGCGCGGGCGTACAGGTCGTGCGCGCCAGGGACTGAGCTCTGTACCTTCTGACCTTCACCGACTTCACCGGTCTGGCGCGCCGTGTCGTGCTCGCGCCGGGCACCACGCTCATCGGCCGCGCCCCGTCCTGCGACATCGTCCTGAACGCGCCCGGCATCTCGCGCCAGCACGCGAGGCTGTCGCTTGCGGACGGCCGCTGCGTGCTCTCGGACGCGGGCAGCCGCTACGGAACCCTTCTCAATGGCCAGCCGGTGGCGCGGGACGTTGCGCTGACGGCGGGGGACGTCATCCAGTGCGGCCAGATCACGCTCGCGCTCGAGCAGCGGCTCGACGCCGGGACGCTGCTCTCGGAGGAGCATCAGCTCCTCGAGGACTCGGGGACGCTCGTCCGCAAGATCGACAGCGACGCCGACGAGGCACCCACCGGCGACGTCGTGGCCGCGTCCCCGGCGAAGGAGCGCCGCAGCGGGTCGGATCGGAGGAAGACGGATCGGCCGTTCGCGAGCCGGAATCGCCGCAGCGGCCGCGAGCGCCGGCAGTCGCGCCTGCTCCGGCTGCTGACGGAGATCGGCAAGACGCTCGTCACCGTCCAGCCGCTCACGCAGGTGCTGACGCGCGTCGTCGATCTCGTGTTCGACGTCGTGCCGGCGGAGCGCGTGTTCCTGCTGCTGCGCGATTCGGCGCACGAGGCGCTGACGGCGCGCGTGCTGCGCAACCGCGACGGGTCGGCGCCGGAGCAGACGACGCTCAGCCGGACGGTGATCAACCACGTCATGCGCGAGCGGGTCGCGATGCTCGCCGCCGACGCGCTGTACGATCCGCGCCTCGACACGGCCGGCAGCATCCAGGCGCTGAACGTCCGGTCGTTCGTGTGCGCGCCGTTGTGGAACCGGAACGAAGTGATCGGCGTGCTCTACGCCGACAACCCGCGATCGAAGAAGTTCGTGCCGAACGATCTGGAAGTGTTCACCGCGTTGTGCAACTACGCCGCGGTGGCGATCGAACAGGCGCGGACGTCGGAGCAGCTGCTGCAGGAGACGCGACGCCGCGAGCGGCTGCAGCGCTATCACTCGCCGGGGGTCGTCAACCGGATTCTGCAGGGAGGTTCCGGGATCGACGCGCCGTTTCTCGCGCAGGAGCGCGACGTCACGGTGATGTTCTGCGACCTCGTGTCGTTCACGACGATGTGCGAGGGGATGTCCGCTGTGGACGTCGCGCAGCTGCTGAACCAGCACTTCACGCGCATGGCGGACGAGATCTTCGAGCTGGAGGGCACGCTCGACAAGTTCATCGGCGACGCGATCCTGGCCGTCTTCGGGGCGCCGTTCGCCCAGCGGGATCACGCCGACCGCGCCGTGCAGGCGGCGGTCGCCATGCGCCGCTCGCTCGCGGAGATGAACCGCAGCCAGCCGCGTCCGCTCGAAGTCCGGATCGCGATCAACAGCGGGCGCGCGCTGACCGGCGACATCGGGTCGCCGCGCCGCCGCGAGTTCACCGTCCTCGGCGACGTGGTGAACATCGCCTCACGGCTGGAGTCGTCTGTCGCGCGCCCCGGTCAGATCGTCATCTCGCGCGCGACGCTCGAGCGGCTCGCGCGCCCCGTCGAGACGCGCCCTCTGGGCGCGGTGTCGCTCCGCGGCCGCCACGGCGAAATCGAGGCGTTCGAGATCGTCTAGGCCGGCGCGTCAGTATCCCGCCGCCATGCCGTCCTTCCTCGGATCCGAACCGGCCAGGAGGACGCCGGTGCGCGGATCGATGAGGATGCCCTGGAATCCGCCGAACGCGCCGGGCGCGTCGAGCAGGCGATGGCCGCGCGCGCTCAGGCCGAATCGCGCGTCGCTGTCGATCGCGGATTCGAGCGCGACGCCCCCCGCCATGTGACGGAAACGCGCCGCCTCGCCCGCTTCCTGCACGTTCATGCCGAAGTCGATCAGGTTGAGCAGCACCTGCACGTGCGCCTGCGCCTGCATGTCGCCGCCCATGACGCCGAACGAGAGCCAGGGGCGGCCGTCTTTCAGCACCATCGCGGGAATCAGCGTGTGGAACGGACGCTTGCCGGGCGCGATGCGGTTCGGGTGGTGCTCCTCCAGCGTGAACAGGCTGCCGCGGTTCTGCAGCGTAATGCCCGTGTCGCCGGCCACGATGCCGGCGCCGAACACTTCGTAGAGCGACTGGATCAGCGAGACCACGTTGCCCTGATCGTCGGCGGCGGTCAGATAGACGGTGTCTCCCATCGCCATCGGGTGCGCGCCGCGCGGCGGCGTCGCCGTGCCGGCCAGCGCCAGCGGCACCACTTCGCGCGCGGCGTGGTCCGGATCGATGTCCTTCCGGCGCTGGGCCGCGTAATCCTTCGAGAGCATGATCTGCACCGCGGCTGACGGCGTTGTCTCGGGGGCGCCGATCCACGCGTCGCGATCCGCGTAGGCGATGCGCTTGGCCTCGACGAGCAGATGCAGGTAGGGCGCCGTGTTGTGCCCCAGCGCCTTCACGTCGTAGCCTTCGAGAATGTTCAGCATCTCGAGGGCCGCGATCCCCTGCGTATTCGGCGGCAGCTCGAGGACCTGGTAGCCGCGATAGTCGGTCGACAGCGGATCCACCCAGTCGGCGTGGTGCGCGGCGAGGTCCGCCTCGGTGATCAGGCCGCCGCGCTTCTGCATGTCCGCGGCAATCGCGCGGGCGATGGATCCCTTGTAGAACGCGTCGCGCCCGTCGCGCGCGATCGTTTCGAGCGATGCGGCGAGCGCCGGATTGCGGAAGACGTCTCCGGGCTCGGGCGCCGCGCCGTTCGGCAGGAACACCTTCGCGGCCGCGGGGTCGCGCGCGAGCACGCCCGCCGCCTCCTTCCACTGCCAGTCGATGATTTCGCTGACCGCAAACCCGTCGCGCGCGTAGCCGATCGCCGGCTCCAGCGCCTTCGCGAGCGGACGCGTGCCGTACTTCGTCAGCAGCTCGTTCCAGCCGTCGATCACGCCGGGCACCGTGACCGACAGCGGTCCGCGATAGGGAATGTCCTTCAGCCCGCGCCGCGCGAACTCCTCGGGCGTGGCCGCGCGCGGCGCACGTCCGCTCGCATTGAGCCCGTGGGTGGTCTTCGTCTTCGCGTCGTAGACGATCGCGAAGAGGTCGCCGCCGATCCCGTTCATCGTTGGTTCGACGACCGAGAGGACGGCGGCCGCGGTCACCGCGGCGTCGATCGCATTGCCGCCGGACTGCAGCACGTGAAGGCCCGCGGCGGTGGCCAGCGGCTGGCTCGTCGCAATCGCGCCGTGACGGGCCATCACGACGGAACGGGTGGAGTGTGCGTTCGGAGCGGGGCGGTCGCCGGGGTGTTGGGGAGCGGTCATCAGAACCATCGCGGTGAGGAGAGGGGGGAGGCGTGACATAGGGTCAACATTATCGCTGATCGAATCCCTGATCCCGGATCCTGGATCCTGAATCCCTGATCACGAATCCCTCATCCCTGATCCTCGAATCCCTGATCCTTATCCCGGATCCCTGATCGCGTATCCCACATCCCGCATCCCGTATCCCGTATCCCGCATCCCGCATCCCGCATCCCGCGTCCGACTAAACCGAACGCCACCGGCGTTCGTCTAAGCATTGGAAAGGGAGTGAACGACCATGCGGGAATGGAATTTCTCCAGCAACGCGGATGCGCTCGTGGCCATCCTGCTCGCGGCGGCGGTGATTCTCGTCGCGTTCGTCGGCCGCGTTTAGCAGGCACGCCCCACCCATCACACGGCCGGTCCCCCGGCTGCTACTCGGACGGACGCGCGGCGATGTAGCTCTTTCGCGCGCGCGCCGTCGTTCCCGGCTGCTTCACGCGAACTTCGAGCTTGTGTACCTTGCCGTCCTGCTGCTGCGGGGTGAAGCCGAGGACGTACTGACTGTGCAGCTCTTCGGCGACGCGCGTGAACGTCTCGTTCAGTTCGTCGGACTTCTTCAGCTCGAAATACCCGCCGCCGGTTTCCTCGGCGAGCTTCTTCAGACCGCGGTCGGGACGCGTGCGGACGTGCTGCTGGCCGTTGAAGTAGTTGCTCTCGAGCCCGATCGCGTACACCATCGTCTCCGTCTGGCGCGCGCGGTCCATCACGTCCCCCAGCCCTGACTGGCTCGCGGTGTCTTCACCGTCCGTGAAGACGACGACGACTTTGCGTCCGTCGATCAGCTCGAGCTTGTCGATGCTCTGATCGATCGCGTCGTAGAGCCGGGTCGGATAGCCGAAGTCGAGTTCGCGCAGCGACTGCACGAGCTCGTCACGGTCGCTCGTGAACGCCGAGTCCGGATGGAACTCGATCTTGTCGTTGAACGCGCCGACGCGCGCCTGGTCTTCCGGAAGCAGGCGAATCAGAAACTGCTCGGCCGCCTGCTTCACCAGGTCCAGGTTCATCGTCATGCTGCCGCTGGTGTCGAGCATGACGACCGCCGTGATCGGCGTCGACCGGTTCTCGAAGACCGTAATCTCCTGGGGCTTTCCGTTGTCGAAGATTTGGAAGTCCTCCCGCGTCAGGCCGGGGACGAGACGCTTCTGCGTATCCGTCACCGTCACATAGACAGGGACCGACTCGGTCGTCACGCGGATCTTCTGCGCCGCGGCCGGCGCCGCGATCAGGGAGATGGAAACGAGCGCGGCGAATGAAGCGACGCTGTGTGTGGTCGTCATTTATATAAAGCCTTCCGATTAAAGCGACGGCTACGGCGTGGCCACTTCCATCGGCTTCGCCGGCGACTGCAACGCCTGTGCGAACCGCGCAACCCCGACGATGACGACGCCGATGCTGAGGAACATCAGGCTGCCCGCTGTCAGCGCGAGGATGCCGTTGCCGCTGGCCAGATTGGATCGTACCAGCAGCCAGAGCGCCGCGAGCGTCGTCGCGACCATGAAAATCGCGGGGACGAGGGCAAACCGGTAGCGGCGGCCGCGCTGGATGAGCCAGACGCTCACCGTCGTCAGGGCCAGCGCGCCTATCAACTGGTTGCCCGCGCCAAAGACCGGCCACATCTGCCGAACGGTCGAGCTGAGCGCGAAGAACAGCATCAGTCCGACGGCCAGCACGGTGTCGAACACCGGGTTGCGCATCAGCGCCGGCGGATGGCCGGCAAACGCGAACACCCAGAATTCGTCGAAGAGGTACCGGCAGAGCCGCACCGAGGTGTCGAGTGTGGTGACGACGAATCCTTCGATCATGAGGATGCCGAACACCGTCGCAATCGCAACGGGCACGAACGGCAGCGCCAGGTGCATGAGGCGGCCGCCGCTCAGCGCGAAGGCGAGCACCGGGTTGGACGCGGTGCTGCCCGTCGGATACACCAGCCGCAAGTACTCCTGCTGCGGCATCATCGACGCGACGGCCATCAGCACCAGCAGCGCCAGAAAGCTTTCGACGAGCATGGCGCCGTAGCCGATCCGGCGGCAGTCGCTCTCGCGCGGAATCTGCTTCACGGTCGTGCCGCTCGAGACGAGGCTGTGAAAGCCGCTAATCGCGCCGCACGCCACGGTGATGAAGAGGATCGGCCACACCGCTCCTTTCGCGGCCTCCTCGCCCGCGGCGAGATCTATGGACGGCGCGGAGAGATGCACGCCCGAGAAGCCGGCAATCAACGCCGAAACGAACAGCAGCGCGATTCCGCCGTAGAGGATCTGCACGTTGGTGAAGTCGCGCGGCTGCAGAATCAGCCAGACGGGCAGCGCACATGCGAGCAGGATGTACCCCGTCATGATGTAGCGCCAGGCGCCGCCCGAAATGGTGACCGGCCAGAGGAAACCGAGCACCACGCTCGCGACGGCGATCGCGAACGCCACGACGTAGGCCAGCCGCGTCGAGATGCGATCGCGGCGGATCAGCCATCCCAGCATCGGCGCGAACCCCGTGATGATGAAGACCGACGTGGTCGCGATGCCGCCGATGTGCGCCTTGACCACGCCGCCGTCGACGACCGTGCCGAGCAGCGTCTGCGTCGACGGCAGATCCAGCGCGTCGAGCGGATACAGCGATGTCAGCGCGACGACGGACAGGTTGAGGAAGATGGCGTTGACGATCGTCAGGACGAAGATGAAGACGACGAGCGTGAGCACGTAGCCGACGGGCCCGAGCGCGCGCCGCGCGATCTCGCCGATCGTCCGCCCCCCTTCGCGCACGCTTGCGAACATCGACGACATGTCGTGCACGGCGCCGAAGAAGATGCCGCCGAACACGACCCACAGCCACACGGGCTGCCATCCGAACGCCAGCGCCAGCGTCGGCCCGACGATCGGGCCTGCTCCGGCAATCGTCGCGAAGTGCTGCGCGAAGACGACGTGCGATCGGCTCTTCACGTAATCGCGGCCGTCGGCGTACCGCTGCGATGGCGGCGGATTCCGGTCGTCCTCCTTGAACACGCGCGCGATGTACGGAGGATAGTACCGGAACGCCACCAGGAAGAGGATCGCCGCGACGCCGAGTGGGATCAGGATGTTCATCGGGGCTCGTCTAATGGGCCGGAACCGATCTTAGCAGCAACGGTGTTGGATGTTGGAAGTTGGAGGTCGGAGGCGACGTACGTAGGGCGGGTCTTCCGCCTTCGCGCGCGCGCTTCGGCGGATCACCGTAGCCTCGGCGGAGGCGGTCAGACCCGCCTCGGCCTCACGTCGAGTACTTCACGCGGACGTGCGGCGGGAACACGCGCGTGCCGTGCAGCGTCACGCCCGGCAGAGCATCGAGGTGCACTTCGCGCAGGCGCGGCAGCCGGGCGACGCGCGAGGAGCGGAGCCGTCAGGCTCGGCCGCGCCTCAGCGTACCGATGACGAGGAGCGCGTGGCGCTCGCGCGCCAGGTGCCGGGCGCCTCGCCGACGAGCCGCTTGAACGCGCGGCTGAACGCGGCCTGCGACTCGTAGCCGACGGCGGCCGCCGTCTCCGCGACGCCGTCTCCGTCCAGCAGCCGCCGCGACGCGAGCTGCATGCGCCAGAGCGCGAGATACTGCATCGGCGGTTCGCCGACGAGTTCCGTGAAGCGGTCCGCGAGCACGGACCGCGACGCGCCAACCGCTCGCGCCAGCGACTCCACCGTCCAGGGCGCGGCGGGCTCGCCGTGAAGCGCGGCGAGCGCCTGGCCGACCAACGGATCGCGCAGGCCGGCAAGCCATCCCGTGTGCGATGCCGGCAGCGTCTCGATGTACCGGCGGATCGCCTCGACGAACATCAACTCCGACATGCGCGCCAGGATATTGTCGCGCCCCGCGCGCGCCGAGCCTGATTCGCGCACCGCGATGTTCAGCAGCGTCGCGATCCACCCGCCAGCCGCCTCGTACCCGGCGCGGTTCAGGTGAATCGTGCGCGGAAGCGCCTTCAGCAGCGGATTGAACGGACGTTCGTCGAGCCCCAGAAAGCAGCACACGATCCGCGCACGATCGGGCCCGCCGCCCCCCTGCTCGAAGACGATCGGCAGCGCCTGGGACTTGCGAACGAATATCGATAGGTCCGGCCCGTCACCCCGCAGTCCGGGCGCGCTGGAGAGGACGTGCGGGTCTCCCTGCGGAAACAGAATCAGGTCTCCCTCGACCAGCCGCAGCGGCGGATCGCCGACGGCGTGCCCCCAGCACGCGCCGCGCGCGATCAGGTGGTACTCGATCACTCGCTGCGCGCCCGGCATGACGATTCGGGCGATCTCGTGCGACGGCGGCGCCTCCGCCACCCACGGCGAGCTGAGGTCGAAGTCGAAATAGACGGCGCCGGTCAGGCGCACTGACTGAAGCACGTCCGACAGCACGTCGGCCGCGTGGCCCGCGGCAGGCATTCCGGACGCCTGGACATCCACGTCGGACGTTGGAGCAGATTCGTCAGCCATTCGGACGATCCGCAACGCAAACCGGACGCTCGCGCATTCCTGCACCCACGATACCCCACGTAACGTGAAGAAGTCGCGCATGTCGCGCGGCGCTCGCGGAACTGCCAGTGCAGCTCTGGACAAGGAGGACCCATGGTAGAAGTCACGTCCACGTCATGTGAAACCGCCGTTCCGGCCGACCGCCTTCGCGCCATCAAGGCGCGGCAGCAGGCGACCTGGGCATCCGGGGATTACGCGGTCATCGGCGCGACGCTTCAGATCGTCGGCGAGCAGCTGGCCGAAGCGGCGGACATCCGTTCAGTGCACAGCGTGCTCGACGTCGCGGCGGGAAACGGCAACGCCACGCTCGCGGCCGCGCGGCGCTTCGCCGACGTCACGTCCACCGACTACGTGCCCGCGCTGCTCGCTCGCGGGCGCCAGCGGGCGGAGGCGGACGGGTTCGGCAACATCCGCTTCGAAATCGCCGACGTCGAGGCGCTGCCGTATGCTGACAACAGCTTTGACGTCGTGCTGTCGACGTTCGGCGTCATGTTCGCGCCGGACCACGCGCGTGCCGCTTCCGAGATGACGCGCGTCTGCAAGCCGGGAGGGCGAATCGGCCTGGCCTGCTGGACGCCGACGGGGTTTGTAGGCGAACTGCTGAAGGCGGTCACCAGGTACACGCCGCCGCCGGCGGGCGTTCAGCCGTCGACGCTGTGGGGGACCGAGGACTACCTGCGCCGGCTGTTCCCGCGCGCCGCGCACCTCGCGGTCCAGCCGCGGTTCTTCATGTTCCGCTACAAGTCCGCCGAGCACTGGGTGGACATGTTCCGGAACTTCTACGGTCCGACGCACATGGCGTTCAACGCGATCGACGCAGAAGCGCAGGCGCGCCTCGAAGCCGATCTGATTTCGCTCCTTCGATCTTATGATGCGGGCGAAGGCGTCGGGCTGCTGGTGCCCGGCGAGTATCTCGAGGCAGTCGTCACGAAGTGACGCCGTGAAGAGGAGGGCGCCGTGGACCTTTTTGAGGGACTCGATCGATGACCGTTCGAACGGAACGTCAGGCGCCGCTCGCGATGAGCGCGGCGGATTTCCGCGACGCGGGGCATCGGCTCGTCGATCAGCTCGCCGACGCGCTCGAGGCGGTGCCGCACGGACCCGTCACGCGCGACGAATCGCCGTCGGCCGTGCGGCAGGCGCTGAACACGCTGGCGCCGCTGCCGCAACGCGGTGCCGATCCGGCCACACTGCTCACCGACGCCGCGCGGCGACTGTTCGAGCATTCCCTGTTCAACGGGCACCCGCGATTTTTCGGGTACATCACGGCCGCGCCCGCGCCGATCGGCATCCTGGGCGACTTCGTGGCATCGGCGGTGAACGCCAACGTCGGCGGCTGGATGCTGTCGCCGGCCGCCACGGAAATCGAATCGCAGACCGTACGGTGGATCGCCGAGTTCATCGGCTATCCCGTCGACTGCGGCGGCCTGTTCGTGAGCGGCGGCAACATGGCCAACATCGTGTGCTTCCTTGCGGCACGCGCGGCGAAAGCCGGGTGGGACATCCGCGAACAGGGCCTCGCGGGTGCGCGCCCGCTGCGCGTGTACGGCTCCGAGGAAACGCATACGTGGATCCACAAAGCCGCCGACATCAGCGGCATCGGCACGAGTGCGATCCGCTGGATTCCGACCGGCGGCGATCTCCGGATGAATGTCGCCGCGCTGCGCCGTCAGATCGAAGCCGACAAGGCGGCCGGCGACGTCCCGTTCATGGTCGTCGGCACCGGTGGCTCCGTGAGCACCGGCGCGGTCGACCCGCTGCCCGACATTCATCAGGTGTGCAAAGAGCACGGCGTGTGGTTTCACGTCGACGGGGCGTATGGCGGATTTGCCGCGGCGGTGTCCGACTCGCCGGACGATCTGCGTGAGCTCTCCGCGGCGGATTCCGTCGCGATCGACCCGCACAAATGGCTGTATGCCCCGCTCGAAGCGGGATGCGCGCTGGTGCGCGATCCGGACGCGCTCCGCGCCGCGTTCGCATATCACCCGCCGTACTACCACTTCGAAGAGCGCGCGACGAACTACGTCGACTACGGACCGCAGAACTCGCGCGGGTTTCGCGCGCTCAAGGTGTGGCTCGCGCTGCAGCATGCCGGCGCGGACGGATACCGCCGCATGATCGTGGAGGATATCCAGCTCTCGCGGGCAATGGCGGCACTCGTCAGCCAGTCGCCGGAGCTCGAGCTGTTCACGCAGGCACTGAGCATCACGACATTCCGCTACGTGCCGCGCGACCTCCGGCCGGGGATCGGCACCGAGCGCGTCGAACGGGAGCTCGACGCGCTCAATCGCGAACTTCTCGATCGACTCCAGCGCGGCGGGGAGGTGTTCGTGTCGAATGCCGTAATCCGCGGCCGGTACGTGCTGCGCGCCTGCATCGTCAACTTCCACACGACCGCGGCGGACATCGAAGCCGCCGTCGACATGATCGTTCGCGCAGGACGCCGCCTCTACGAAGAGCGCCGCTAACGGATCCCGTAGGGTTTACTCCGCGCGCAGCGCGGTGGTCGGATCCACCAGTGTCGCGCGGCGGGCGGGGACCCACGTGGCAACGGCGGCGACGACGAGCAGGAGTGCGGCGACCGCCAGGAACGTCGGCGGGTCGAGCGGCTCGACGCCGAAGAGGAGGCTGCGCAGCGCCGGCGCGAGCAGGGCGGCCGCGCCCGCGCCCAGCAGGATGCCGATCGCAGCCAGCATGAGGCCCTCGCGCAGGATCATGCGGACCACCGCGCCGGCGGCCGCGCCCATCGCCATTCGAATGCCGATCTCGCGTGTGCGCTGCGCGACCGAGTAGGCGAGCAGCCCGTACAAGCCGACGGCGGCCAGCAGGACCGCAATCGCGGCAAACCCCGACATCAGCGCCATGTTGAAGCGCTGCGGCGCCGCGGACGTCGAGACGGCGTCCGTCAGGGGCGCAAGCTTCGCGACGGCCAGACGGCCGTCCAGCTCCTGCACCGACTCGCGGAGCGCGGCAGCGAGCGCCTCCTCGGGTGCGCTGCCGCGCACGACGACATACATGGAGCGGAGGTGACCCGACACGATGGCCGAGGCGAGGTCAGGCCCGACCGCGCGTTCGAGCTGATCCGCGGGGACGTAAACCTGCGGTGCGCCGGGCTCGTCGAGCGCCTCCTGCTTCACATCGGCCACCACGCCCACGATCGTCAGCCACGGCCTGGACGATTCCCGGGTGCCCCACTTCAGCCGCTTGCCCACGGCGTCGGCGTCCGGCCAGTATTGCCGGGCGAGTGATTCCGTCACGATTGCCACCGGCGAGCCGACGCCATCGTCCTGCGGCGTGAACAGACGTCCGCGCAGCAGCGTCGCGCCGACCGCCTGCAAGTACTCGGGGCTCGTGGCGCTCATCGCGGCGATGTTGAAGCCGGCGTTCGGCTGCGGCACGTAGTGCTCGGGCCAGAACGTACGCTCGGATCGCAGACCGTTGAGCGGAAGCGTCGAGCCGATGCCCGCCTGCGCCACGCCCGGCCGCGCGTGAAGACGCTCGATCAGGCTGCGATAGAGCTGCCGCTCACGTGCCGCGTCGGTGTAATCCGTTTCGGGCAGGCTGATGAATGCGCTCACCGCCCCTTCCGGGCGGAAGCCCGCGTTCGTCTGCAGCAGCGTCTGGAACGTGCGGACGAACAGTCCCGCGCCGACGAGCAGCACGAGCGCGAGTGCCATCTCGGCGACGACGAGCACCGCGCGAAGGCGGCGATGCCCCGCACCGCCGGAGCCGGCGCGTTGGTTCATGCCGTCGAAGCCGCGCGAACCGGCTGTGAGCCCCGGCGCGAGCCCCGCGAGCACGGCGGCGGCGATCGCGACGCCGGCGATGAAGGCCAGGACGGTCCAGTTGACGCGCGCGATGCCGAAGATGGCAAAGCGATCGGGGACGATGCGCGCGAGCGCCGCCGTGCTCCACCACGCCAGCAGCGCGCCAATCACGGCCGCGACGACCGAGAAGAGGAGCGTTTCCGCCATGAGCTGGCGCAGGATCCGTGCGCGTCCGGCGCCGAGCGCCGCGCGGACCGCCATCTCCCGCCGCCGGTGCGCGCCGCGCGCGAGCAGCAGATTCGCGACGTTCACGCAGGCGATCAAGAGGACGCACGCGACGGCCCCTGCCAGCGCGAGCACCAGCGGCCGCACACTGCCGGAGACCTGCGGCGCCAGGGGTTGCGCGATCGCGCTGAAGGTAAAGGAGGCGGGGCGGTCCGCCGGCAGCACGTCCTTCACGATGTGCTGCGCGATGGCGTTCACGTCGGCGCTCGCCTGCGCGACGGTGACGCCCGGCTTCATGCGTCCGATGCCGTTGTAGTCCCAGTTGTCGCCGCGCGCGTCGCGTTCGCGCGGCGTGAGCGACATCGGCACCCACACGTCGGTCGCGTCGCGGGCGTCGGTTCCGCGCAGCGGAAATTCGAACCCGCGTGGCATGACGCCGATCACGCGGTACGGGATCCGATCGAGATCGATCGTCCGATCGAGCACGCGCGGGTCGCCGCCGAACCATCGCTGCCACAGCCCGTGGCTGATCACGCAGACGGCTGCGCTGCCGGCATCCTCTTCGTTCGTGAAGATGCGTCCACGCGACGGGTGTACGCCGAGGACGTCGAAAAACGGTGCGGTCGCGCGGACGGCCTGCACGCGCTCCGACTCACGCACGCCCGAGAGCTCGAAGGTTCGCGGCGTCCAGCCCGCGATGGCGTCGAACGTGCGGTTCTGCGCGGCGTAATCGAGGAGATCCGGGGCGGTCAGCCTGATGGGACGATTGCCGACGAGCGGCACGATCTCGTTGATCGTCACTAGACGATCCGGGTTGGGGAAAGGCAGCGGGTTCAGGAGCGCCGCGTCCGCGATGCTGAAGATCGCGGCGGTGGCCCCGATCCCGATCGCGAGCGTGGCGATCGCGGCGGCCGCGAACGACGGCGCGCGGCGCAGCTGCCGCGCCGCGTAGCGCAGATCAGCCCACGTCTCCTCGACGAGCCGCCAGCGCCAGACCTCCCGGCTGCGTTCGGCGATGAGCGTCACGTTGCCGAACTGCCGCCGCGCCATCGACATCGCCTCGTCCCGCGGGACGCCCCGCTCGACCAGGTCTTCGACCGCCTCGTCGAGGTGCTGGCTGATTTCCTCCGCCAGATCCTCGTCGCGCCGGCCGAACCAGCTCATTCCGTCGCCGGATCCACCGGCCCGAGCACGAGGCGAATGCCCTCGAGCATCCGCTCGAACTGCGACACTTCGCGCCCGAGGTGACGGCGCCCCGCCGCCGTGATCTCATAGGTGCGGACCCGGCGCCCGGTCGACGACATCCGCCACTGGGCTTTGACGGATCCGGCTTTGAGCAGCCGCTGGAGCGCCGGGTAGAGCGATCCTTCCTCGACCGCCAGCAGGTCGCGCGACGCGCGCTGGATGTGCTGCACGAGCGCATACCCGTGCAGCGGCTGCCGCGCGAGCACCTGCAGGATCATCATCTCGAGCGCCCCCGCAAACAGGTCCCTTCGGCCCATCTTCATGACCACACTATTTCACTCTAGGCCTAGACGAAACAAGGCCAGCTTTGGTTCCCTGCCTTCGCGTGAGATCCCTTGGCTCCTTGGCGCCTTGGCGTGAGATCCCTTCGCGCCGCGGCTCTTTCGCGTGAGATCCCTTGGCTCCTTGGCGGCTTGGCGTGAGATCCCTTCGCACCGCGGCTCCTTGCGCGTGAGATCCCTTGGCTCCTTGGCGGCTTGGCGTGAGATCTCTTGGCGCGGGATCAGCGGAACGCGCGGCTGTAGAAGAGGTCGTGGTTGCCCGGCGGCGCGAACCCCGCGAGGCGCACGGCGAGCGCGATCTGCGCCCAATGCCGCACCTCGTGCAGCAGACAGTGGAAGAGCAGCTTGCGCGGGCTGATGTTGAACTGGCCGCCGCTGGCAACGGTCACCGAGAACGGCTCGTCGGCGACGTCCGGATCGAGATCGGACGCGAACTGCTCGAGCTCACGGCGCACAGACGCACCGTAATCGAACAGCGGCGGCGCGTGGCGGCCGCTCAATCCGGTCTGCGAGTCGACTGCGGTGTGCGTGAGCCGTTGCAGGTGTCGGCGTTCGACGAGGAAGATGTGGTCGATCACCCCGCCGACGCTTTGATGGCGCGAGTCGGCGGGCTGCACCGGAGCCGCCATCGCGTCCGGGTGTGCGACGAACCACTCTCGCCATTTCTCGCGCTCCTCATTGGAGTACCGAAGCAGCTCGTCAAAAGAAATCGTCAAGCTCACTTCATCACCTCATCCGGTGTCACGAGCGTGACCGGGCCGAGGTTCAGGGCCTTGATGCCGGCTTCGATCTTCTGACGGTCGCCGACGACGACTACGGCGAACTTGTCGGGCTGGATGTACTGGTCGGCGGCGCGCTTCAAATCGGCGGACGTGACGGCTTCGACGCGCGCGGCGTAGGTGGCGTAGAAGTCTTCCGGCAGTTCGTACACGAAGATCTGCGCGAGCGACGAGGCGAGGCTCCTCGTCGTCTCGAAGCTGCGCGGCAGCAGCAGCGCGAGGTAGTTCTTCGCCTTCTTCAGCTCGGCATCGCCGATCGGATCGTGAATGCGCCGCAGCTCGTTGAAGAACTCGGTCAGCGCTTCCGCGGTCTTGTCGGTCTGAACGCCGGCCGCGGCGTAGAACGGACCCGCGCCGACGCGCATGTCGAACGCCGATCCGGCGCCGTACGAGTACCCGTGCTCCTCGCGCAGGTTGGTGTTGAGCCGCGACGTGAAGGCGCCGCCGAGGATCGTGTTCAGCACGCGCAGCGCGAAATAGTCCGGCGTCGAGCGCGGGACGCCGATCCAGCCGATCTGAATCTGCGACTGCGCCGCGCCCGGTTTATCGATCAGGTACACGTGGCGCTCACGCAGCTGCGGCGCCGACGGCAGCGCGGGGGGCTCGGGAGCGGACGCCTTCGGCCATGCGCCGAACGCCTGCTCGACCAGCGGCAGCGCCGTCGCGGCGGTCACGTCGCCGACGACGAGCAGCACGGCGTTGGACGGCCGGTACATCGCCGCGTGAAACTGCTTCAAATCGTCGACCGTGAAGCCGTGCAGCGATGCGGCCGTGCCGATCGACGGCGTGCCGTAGCGGTGCGCCGCTCCGTAGACCAGGCGGGGGAACGCAATGCGCACGAGCGCCTCGGGATCGTCCTGCGCCTGA
Source organism: Vicinamibacterales bacterium (assembly GCA_035700625.1). Lineage (GTDB taxonomy): Bacteria > Acidobacteriota > Vicinamibacteria > Vicinamibacterales > 2-12-FULL-66-21 > DASSOM01. Next base: position 19,448 of record DASSOM010000190.1, on the reverse strand, counting down.
ATCAGCTGCGTGAGATCTTCCTCGCGGATGCGCTGCAGTTCCTTCTCGGGAAACGTCGGATGGAGGACGACGTCCGCCATCAACGGCAGCGCGTCAGCCAGCCGCGCGGCTGGCACGTGGAGCGTGACCGTGGACGCATCGAAGCTGCTGTCGGTATTCAGGCTCGCGCCCAGGAAGTCGACCGCGTCCGCCAGCTCCAGCGCGCTCCGCGTGCCCGCGCCTTCGTCGAGCATGTCGGCCGTCAGGCTCGCGAGGCCGAACTTCCGCGCCGGATCGGCCGCGCTGCCCGCGCGGACCGCCAGTTCGACCTGCACGACCGGCACGTCATGCGACTCGACGATCCACACCGGCAAGCCGTTGGACAGCGTGCGCCGCTCGACCGGCGGCACGTGCAGCGTTGGCGCCGGGCCGGCCGCGGGCGGATGCGTCCGGTCGGGCGCCTGCGGCGGCTGTTGCGCGGCGGCAGGTGTCGACAGTGCCGCGACGAGAAGACCGGTGACGATCGACAGGTGCGCGCGCGTCACTTCACCGGCTCCACGACGAGCTCGACGCGCCGATCGAGCGGAAGCAGCGCAGCGGCCGCCGCCTGCACGTCGTCTGGCGCGAGCGAACGGTAGCGGGAGAGATCCTCGTTGAAGTAATCCGGGTTCCCGGTGTTGACGTAGTACGCGTTCATCTGGTCCCCGACGCCTCCGAATCCGCCGACGCGCTCCATGCGATCGTAGAAGGAGGCCTCGATCTGATTGATCGCGCGTTGAAACTCGTGCGCGTCAGGCGGCGTCCGCTGCAGCTTCCGGACTTCTTCGTCCACGATGCCGCGAATCCGATCGACCACCGACGCGACCGTCTGTCCTTCGGCCGGCGGCTTCGCGGTGACGACGATCTCGAACTGCGAGTCGAGGGCCTGCGAGGCCTGGTACGCGAAGACGTCCTGCGCGATCTGCAGCTCGTACACGAGCCGTTTGTAGAGCCGCGAGTTCTTGCCGTCGGCGAGCAGCCGCGCGACGACGTCCAGTTCGGCGTCGCCGGGCGCGTACTGCCGAGGGGTGATCCAGTCGAGATACAGACGCGGCAGCTGCACGCGATCCTGGATCGTCTTCCGGCTCACACCGGTGAGCATCGCGTGCGGATAGTCGATCGGCCGCACCGGCGCGGCGCCAGGCTTCACGTCGGCGAACCACTTCTCGACCTTCGCGCGCGCCTGCGCCGGATCGAGATCGCCGGCGATCACGAGCGTCGCGTTTGACGGCTGGTAGTACGTCTTGAAGAATTCGACGACGTCCTCGTAACTCGCGGCGGTGAGATCCTCCATGTAGCCGATCGTGGGCCAGTGATACGGATGCTCGGCGGGGTAGAGCATCTTCGCGATCTCGATCGACGCCATGCCGTAGGGGGCGTTCTCGACCCCCTGCCGCCGCTCGTTCTTCACGACGTCGCGCTGGCCGTCGACAGTTTTGGGGGACATCGCGTCGAGCAGATAGCCCATGCGGTCCGATTCGAGGAACAACGCCAGGTCGAGCGCGTTCGACGGCACGTCGATGTAGTAGTTCGTCCGGTCGGCGCCGGTCGACGCGTTATTCGTGCCGCCGACGGCTTCGAGCCACTGGTCGAACTGGCCTTCCTTGACGTGACCGGATCCTTCGAACATCAGATGCTCGAACAGGTGTGCGAACCCGGTGCGGCCGGGCTTCTCGCGCGCGGAGCCCACGTGGTACCAGACATTCACCGTGACCAGCGGGACCGTGTGATCTTCGTGCAGGATGACGTGCAGGCCGTTCGGCAGGGTGAATTGCGTGTAGGAGACGGTCAGCCGCGGCGCCGCGGCGGCCGGAGCCGGCGGCGGCTGCGGCGCGCCGGTCAGCAGCAGTGACAAAAGAACCGGAATCACCATCACATCCTCGACCGCTGATTCTAATACTCTTGGATGATGTTCTCCCGTCGCGTGCCGGCCGACCGTCGTCCCAACGCATTCGCGCGGGCGGTTGCCGCGGCGCGCGGCGGAGGGGCGCCGCTGCTCGATCTGACCGTGTCGAACCCGACGCGCGTCGGAATTCGCTACGGTGCCGGGACGCTGGCGCCACTTGGCGCCGATGCCGCCCTGGGGTACCAGCCGTCGCCGATGGGATTGCCCGCGGCGCGTGCGGCGGTGGCGCGCGACTACGGCCGCCGCGGCATCGATTTCGCACCCGAGCGGGTCGTGCTGACGGCCAGTACCAGCGACGCCTACTCGCTGCTGTTCAAGCTGCTGTGCGATCCGGGCGCCGATGTGCTGTCGCCGGTCCCGAGCTATCCCCTGTTCGATCATCTGACGGCGCTCGACGGCCTCAGCCAGCGGCCGTACCGGCTCGAGTACCACGGTCGCTGGTCGATCGATCCCGCCAGCCTCGATCGGTGCTGGACGTCCGCGACGCGCGCCGTTCTGGCGGTCAGTCCCAACAATCCCACCGGCTCCGTGCTGGACGAGGCGGACGCGCGTGCGCTGGCGGATCGGTGCGCGGCGCGGGACGCCGCGCTCATCCTCGACGAGGTCTTCTGCGATTACCCGCTGCACGACGGGACCCTGACGCAGCCGGAGGCGTTGCGGCGTCCGGCGTGCCTGCTGTTCCGTCTCGGCGGACTTTCGAAATCGGCGGGGCTGCCGCAGGTGAAGCTGGGCTGGATCGCGGTGGACGGCCCGGACGCGCTCGTCGCCGAAGCGCTCGATCGGCTCGAGCTGATCGCCGACACCTACCTGTCGGTCTCGACGCCGGTGCAGCTTGCGGCACCCGCGCTGATCGACGCCGGCGCCGGCACGCGCGCGCAGATGCTCGATCGCGTGCGCGGGAACTATCGCGTGCTCGCCGCGCTCGCGGCGGGCTACCCGGCGGTGACGCTGCTGCACGCCGATGCCGGATGGTCGGCCGTCCTCCGCGTGCCTGCGACCATCGGTGAGGAGGCGCTCGCGATTGAACTGCTCGAACGGCACGGCGTGCTGGTGCATCCCGGCTTCTTCTTCGATTTCCCGAACGAGGCGTTTCTCGTCCTGAGCCTGCTGCCCGAGCCGGAGACGTTCGCGCGCGGCGCCGCGCTCGTGCTGGAGCATGCCGGTGCCGCGTAACTACGCCACAGGCCGCCACGCCGGCGTCCTCGTTCCGCTGTTCTCGATCGCCTCGGATACGAGCTGGGGGATTGGGGAGATTGCCGACCTGCCGCGTCTCGCCGCGTGGCTGCGTGCCGGCGGCTTCGACGTCCTCCAGCTGCTGCCGATCAACGAGATGTCGGACGGGCAGAAGTCGCCGTACTCCGCTTTGAGCGCGATGGCCATCGATCCGATCTTCATCGCGCCCGGTGAGGTGGAGGACATCGCGGCGCTCGGCGGGGAGCACGCGCTTTCCGACGACGATCGCGGCCGGCTCGCGGCGGCCCGCGGCGCGTCTTCCATCCAGTACGACGTCGTCCGCGCCTTGAAGACCACGATTCTGCGCGCGGCCTTCCATCGTTTCGTGTCGGCAGAGTGGGATCGGCGTACACCCCGGGCGGCCGAACTGAAGGCGTTCGTGCGCGACGAGGGATGGTGGCTGGACGACTACGTTTTGTACCGGGCGCTGCACGCGCGCGGGCAGGGGCGATCCTGGCGCGAGTGGGATCCGGCGCTGCGGGATCGCGATCCCGCCGCGCTTGCGGAGGCGCGCCGCGAACTGGCGCGCGACATCCTCTTTTATCAGTACGTGCAGTGGCTCGCGGCCGTGCAGTGGGAGCATGCGCGCGCGGCGTGCGGCGACGTGGGGCTGTTCGGCGACTTTCCGTTCATGGTCAGCGCCGACAGCGCCGACGTGTGGGCGCGGCAGGACGAATTCCGGTTCGACGCGTCCGTCGGCGTACCGCCGGATGCGTTTTCCGCGACCGGGCAGGATTGGGGATTTCCAGCGTATCGCTGGCCGGAGATCGCGGCGGGAGGGTATCAATGGCTCGCCGCGCGGGCGCGGCGCAGCGCGGAGCTGTACGCCGGGTATCGCGTGGACCATCTCGTCGGCTTCTACCGGACGTACGCGCGCGAGGCGGACGGCTCGGCGTCGTTCATGCCGGCGCACGAACCCGCCCAGCTCCGGCAGGGTGAGCAGATTCTGAATCTCTTCCGCGAGCCCGGGACGTGGATCATCGCCGAGGACCTCGGCGTCGTCCCAGATTTCGTGCGCGAGTCGCTCGCGCGCCTCGGCGTGCCGGGGTACAAGGTGCTGCGCTGGGAGCGCGACTGGAATACGGACGGACACCCGTTCAGGGATCCGCGCGGATATCCCGCGCTGTCCGTCGCGACGAGCGGCACGCACGATACCGAGACGCTCGCGGAATGGTGGGACTCGGCGCCCTACGACGAGAAGCGCGCGGCAACGGCGATCCCGATGCTGCGCGACGCGGGCTGCGATCCAGCGGCGGCGTTCGACGATCGCCTTCGCGACGCCGTCCTCCGCGCGCTGTTCGCGTCCGGATCGTCGATGCTCCTGCTGCCCATCGTGGACGTCTTCGGATGGCGCGACCGGATCAACACGCCGGGCAGCGTGAGCGATGAGAACTGGACGTGGCGCCTGCCGTGGCCCGTCGAAGGATTGCTGACGGAGGCCGAGGCGCAGGAGCGCGCGCGCTTCCTGCGCGGATTGGCGGAGGAGTTCCGGCGGTTGTAGCGGGCTTGCCCTTCGTCGCGGCGCAGCCGCGAAGGAGTCTCACGGGCTTGCCCTCCGTAGCGGCGCAGCCGCGAAGGAGGGTGGTAACATGCGCGCCCATGCGCTACGCACTCGCGCTCGCGACGCTCACCTGTCTTCTCTCGACGCCGGTCGCTGCGCAACAGCCGGATCCCTGGAAAGGGATCGATGCGGAGGCGCTGCAGACGCTGCAGGCGTACGTCCGCGTCAACACGTCGAACCCGCCCGGCGACGTCACGAAGGCGGCCGACTTTCTCACGCAGATTCTGGAGAAGGAAGGCATCCCCGTGAAGCGCTATCAGTCCGCGCCGGGGCGCGTGATCGTGCTCGCGCGCCTGAAGGGAGACGGCACCGGCGGGAAGGCCATCCTCCTCGAGCACCACATGGACGTCGTCCCCGCCGATGCGAGCCGGTGGGATCGCGATCCGTTCAGCGGCGACGTCGTCGATGGCCACGTCCTCGGCCGCGGGTCGATGGACATGAAGGGCATCGGCGTGTCGCAGCTCTACGCGTTCATCATGCTGAAGCGGCTGAAGGTGCCGCTGACGCGCGACGTGATCCTGATGGCCGTGCCGGACGAGGAAGTCGGCGGCGGACTCGGTGCGGCGTGGATGCGCGAGCACCACTACGACGAACTCGATCCGGAATTCGTGCTCGACGAAGGAGGGTTCGGCAGCCGCGATCTCTTCGCGCCGGGGAAGCTGGTGTTCGGAATCTCCGTCGCGGAGAAGAAGATCATGTGGCTGAAGCTGCGCGCCGAAGGCGTGGCGGGCCACGGATCGCAGCCGCACCCGAAGAATCCGAACGACCACCTGCTGCGCGCGCTCAACCGGCTGCTCGCCGAGCCGATGCCCGGCGCTCAGTTCTCCGTCATCGACACGATGAAGACGCGCATCGGGACACTCGCCGACAACAAGTTCAACAACGCGATCCAGCGCTCGACGATCTCGGTCACGAGTCTGCGCTCGGGCGTCGGCGAACCGCCGAAGATCAATGTCATTCCGTCCGTCGCGGAAGCGCTGATCGACTGCCGCGTCATGCCGGGGACGACGGGGGAGGCGTGGCTGGCGGAGATCAAACGCCGGCTGGACGATCCGACGATTAGCGTGGAAGTGATTAACGAGTCGGAAAATCCCGTCGTCACGACGCAGGACACGACGTTCTATCGCGCGCTCGAGGCCGCGGTGAAGCGGCACCACCCCGGCGCGATCGTCACGCCGATGGTGGTGCCGTACGGCACGGACGGCAACGGCTACCGTCCGCAAGGTGTGAAGGCTTACGGCTTCTTCACGGGTATCGTGCCCGCGGCCGCCGTGCTGTCGATGCACGGCGACGCGGAGTTCGTGCCCGTCGATTCAATCGGCCCCGCGGTGCAGATCCTGTTCGAAGCCTTGCAGGAGACGGCGGGCCAGTAATTTTCAGCGTCCCGCGGTCGTGGTCGTCCGCGACGGCCGAGGCTTCGGCAGCGGCTTCCGCGGCAGCATCTCATCGCGGTTCGCGGTGTTGTAGACGAACGTCGCGACGATGATCGCGTTCTGCTTCATGTCGGCTTCCTGCACGCGCTCGTAGGTGTCCATGTTCGAGTGGTGCGTGCGGGAGCCGTAGTCCATCGGATCCTGGATGAACTGGAAGCCGGGCAGACCGACCGCGTCGAACGCGAGATGGTCCGTGCCGCCGGTGTCGCGGATCGTGAGCGTCTTCATGTCGAGGTTGTGGAACGGCGTCATCCACTCCTCGAAGATCGGCGCCACCATCTCGTTGCCCTGCAGGTACACGCCGCGAATCGCGCCCGTGCCGTTGTCGACGTTGAAGTAGCCGGCCAGCTTCGCGTGTTCCGGCTGCAGCTGCATGGTTTCGGGATCCGCGAAGTGCGCTTTCACGTAGGCGCGCGAGCCGAGCAGCCCTTCTTCCTCGCCGCCCCACAGCGCGAGGCGCACGGTGCGCCGCATCTTCACGCCGCTCTGCTTCAGGATGCGGAGCGCCTCCATCATCACCGCGGAGCCGGCCGCGTTGTCGGTCGCCCCGGTGCCCGAGTGCCACGAGTCGAAGTGCGCGCCGAGCATGACGATCTCGTCCGCCTTGTCGGTGCCCGGGATCTCCGCGATCACGTTGAAGCTGTTCGCATCCTGGTCGTAGAACGAGTTCTTCACGTCCAGCTCGATCTTCACGGGTACGCCCTTCTGCATCGCGCGGTACAGGCGGCCGTAGTGTTCCGCGGCGAAGGAGATCTGCGGCAGGCCGGGATCGGCGTTGAGATCCCGCGAGACGCCCGAGGCGCTCTGCACGAAGACGGTGCCGTCGTCGCCGCGCGCCTGATCGACGATCGCGACCGCGCCTTCCTTCTGAATGAACTCGGCAACCTTGCGCTGGAACTCGCGGATCTGGCGGAAGTCCGGACGGCCGGGGCCGCCGAAGCGGCTGCGGCGCGGCTGCGTGTCGGTCTCCTGCTGCATCTCCGTGAGTTCATCGGCGGTGTAGCGATGCGCATCGGCCGTGAAGTGCGGCTCGACGTCCCGCAGCGCCGACGTGAAGACGATCTTGCCTTTCAGCTTGCCGGCATATTTCGCGAGATCCTCTTCGTTCTCCGCCTCGAGGATCGTCGCTTCGGCGGAGATGGGCCCTTTCGTGCCGGCGGACCACGCCTTCGGGTAGCCGAGGATGGGGAACGGGGTCGGCGTCAGCGCCTGCGCGTAGAACTTGTCGTTTTGCCACCCGCGCCCGAACGGCCCCCACGGTTCGAGCTTCACGTTGGCCATCCCCCAGCTCGTGAGCTCCTTGACGGCCCAGTCGCCGGCCTTCCGGAAGTTCGGCGAGTTGGTGAGCCGCGGTCCGTAGACGTCGGTCAGCCAGCTCGTGATCTCCATGACCTGCGATCGCTGCAGGCCCTCGTCCTTGATCTTGTAGATGCCCTCGTAGTCGAGGCGATTCTGCGTCTGCTGCGCGGCGACCGGCACGAGCAGAAGGGCCGCGGCCCCGGTGGCCGCCGCCAGCGTTCTGAAGCTGTTCATGATTCCCTCACCCTGTTTGTTGAACGCCCGGACGGAGCCGGGCGCCGACAGCATATACCCATACAATGGGTGCCGGGTGCTCGGTGCTCAAGTGCTGGGTGCGGTGCTCGGTGCTGTGTGCCAGGTGCGGTGCTGGGTGCTGGAGGTAAGCGATGACTCCCTCACTGGGCTGGTTCGAAACGACGATGGTGCTCGCCGTGACGGTCGCGATGCTGTCCGTCGTGATCTGGCCGGCTGGGCGGATCTGCCGGCGGATCGGATTTTCGCCCTGGCTCGGCGTGCTGGCCGTCATCCCGATCGCGAACGTGTTGCTGCTCTGGTTCGTTGCCGTCAGCCCGTGGCCGGTTCGTGGCGACAACGCGATCATCTAGGACGACCCGTCGCGCATCCGATCCAAGAGCTGCGGCCTGGCATGCGATCTTGAATGTCGGCTTCGTCCGTCGCCGATGCCGATCACAAAACCGCAAACGACCCACGAAACCTGTGAACGCCTGCGTCCGCCCGACGCGCGAGTGAGCGCCCGCAAGTCCCACCTACGCTGACGGTTGCGGCGGCGCCGCCGAACGAGCGTGCGGCTGGTCCGGCCGTTGCTTCCACGCGCCCGCGGAGCAACAGTCAAATGACGGTCCCCGTGACATCCGACCGCGCCGAAGCGCCTCTCTTCACCGACGGCCTCGGCGAGCGCGTGGTCGCGGTCGACGGCGCCACCGGGGACCTGCTGCAGATTCTGCGCCTCCGTCCCGCACTCCTCGCGGTGCCGTCGTTCGAGTTTGCGCTGCGCGAACGCACGGCGCGCCTCGCCAATTTCCGCCACGCCTACTACGCGCGCGTGCGGCGCGTCGATCGCCATCCCGCGGGGCTCGCGATCGTGGCGGATCACGTCGAGGGGACGCGGCTCTCGGAGATTCTGCGCGTCACCGCCGAACGCGGCCTGAACCTGGACATCAACGCCGCGCTGTGCCTCATTCGGCAGCTCGTGCCGGCCATTGCGCTGCTGCACGAGAATGCGCGCGACGTCGCGCACGGCCTGCTCGCGCCCGAGCGGCTCATCGTCACGCCGCACGCGCGGCTCGTGATCGCGGAGCACGTGCTCGGGTCGGCGGTCGAACAGCTGCAGTTCGGCCGCGAGCGGCTCTGGCAGGAGCTGCGCGTCGCCGTGCCGCAGAGCGCCGGCGCGCCGCGCTTCGACCATCGTGCCGACGTCATGGGCCTCGGCCTGATTTCGCTCGCGCTGATGCTCGGGCGTCCGCTGCGCGCGGACGAGTTCCCGCACCGCCTGCCGATGCTGCTGCACGAGGTGCGCGCCAAGTCCGCGCTCGGCGAGGAGCAGCCGCTGCCGCCGTCGCTGCGCGGATGGCTCGCCGGTGCACTGCAGCTCGATCTCCGCCGCGCGTTTGCGTCCGCGACCGAGGCGTTGAGCGCGCTCGAGGACGTGCTGGCGGAAGACACGGGATTCGTCGCCGCGCCCGTCGCGCTCGAGACGTTCCTGTCGCGCTACGTGGCCGCGCTGCTCGAGCCGCCGACGCCGGCCGCGCCGGCTCCGGCTCCGGCGCCGACGCCCGTGCCGGTCTCGAAGGCCGCGTTCCTCGAAACGCCGTCGCCGGTGCTGGCGGCGACCTCCGCGGTGCCGACTCCCGCGGTGCCGCCGCAGGCGACCGCGCGCACGCAGACGCCGCCGCCTCCTGCGCCGACGGTACCCACGCCGCGCCAGGCCGCGCCCGCGCCCACGGTCGTCACGCCGCGTCCACCTGCGCCCGCGCCGACCGTCGTCACGCCGCGCGTCGAGCGCTCGCCGGCGCCGACGGCCACGCCCGCACCGACGGCCACGCCCTCGTCCGCGCCCGTCGTCACGCCGATCGCCGCCAGCGTCGCCGAATCCGTTCCGCCGGCCCGCGATCTGAGAGACCTGCTCGACGATTTCGACGGCATCACGCCGGCGGATCGCGAGCGCGATCAGCTGTTCACCGGCGATCGCACGTCCACGGATCGGCGCGACCCCGCGCCCGCCGCCGCGGCGCCCGGAAAGAAGCGCGGCAGCGGACGTCTGCTCGGTGTCGCCCTGCTGCTGCTCGCGGTCGCGGGGGGCGGGTGGTACTACGCTCGCGTCTGGCGGCAGCCGGGCGCGGCCGCGCCGTCGACCGGCACGCTTTCGGTCCAGACGAATCCGCCCGGGGTGCAGGTCTTCGTCGACGGCGTCGCGCACGGGCTCACGCCCGCGCGGCTGTCCCTCAGCGGCGGTTCGCACATCGTCGAACTCCGCGGACGCGGGGTGCCGCGCGTGATTCCGATCACGGTGACGCCGGGCGCCGAGGTGTCGCAGTACCTCGAGATGCCGCAGACGCCGACGACGGGCAGTCTGCTCGTGCAGTCGACGCCGGCGGGCGCCAAGGTCACCATCGACGGCGTCGAACGCGGCGTCGCGCCGGTGAGCGTCGACGGCCTCGAGCCGGGGGAACACGAAGTCGTCCTGCAGGGCGCCGGCGAGCCGGTCACGCAGCGCGTCGTCATTCAGCCGGGCGTGACCGCATCGGTTCTCGCGCCGGTCACGACCGAAGCGCCGGGCCCGGTCTCGGGCTGGATGACGTTCAAGTCGCCGGTCACGATTGAGATCCACGAGAACGGACGGCTGCTCGGCACCACGAACGCCGATCGGATCATGATGGCCGCCGGACGCCACCAGCTCGAGCTGGTGAACGAGACGCTCGGGTACAACACGACGCGCACCGTCGTCGTGCCGCCCGGCAAGGTGCTGCCGCTGACGATCGACCTGCCGCAGGGCATCGTGAACCTGAACGCGTCGCCGTGGGCCGAAGTCTGGATCGACGGCGTGCGCGTCGGCGAAACGCCCATCGGCAATCTCGCCGTGACGATCGGCCCGCACGAAGTCGTCTTCCGCAATCCGCAGTTCGGCGAGAAGCGCGAGGCCGTGTCGGTGACGACGAAAGCGCCGGTGCGCCTCAGCGTCAACATGAAGTAGCCGTCATGAGATACCGCATCCTCGTACCGCTCCTGCTGGCCGCATCGATGGCCCGTCCGGCCTTCGCGCAAAACGGCCCTGCCGTGACGCCGCTGGCATCCGCGCGCGAGCTGTACGCGTCGGCGAGATACGACGAAGCGCTCGCCGTGCTGGACGATCTCCGTCCCGAGGCGGCGAAGTCGGCGGAGGAGCGGCGCGCCATCGAGCAGTACCGCTCGTTGTGCCTGCTCGCGCTCGGCCGCGGCGCGGAAGCGGAAAACGCCATTGCCGCGGTCGTGACGACCGATCCGACCTATCAGCCGAGCGAAGCGGAAGCGTCGCCGCGCGTGCGCGCCGCCTTCTCGGAAGTGCGCCAGCGGCTGCTGCCCGACATCGCGCGGGCGCGCTACACCGCCGCGAAGGCGACGTTCGATCGCAAGGATTTCAAACAGGCGGCCGCGCAGTTCGACCAGGTGATCCGTCTGCTGGACGACCCGGACATGGGCGGCCGTCTCGCCGACCTGCGGACACTGGCCGCCGGGTTCCTCGACCTCGCCGCGGCCGCCGCGGCGCCGCCGCCCGAGCCGGAGAAGCCCGAGCCGCCGGCTCCCGCGCCCACGCCGCGTCCAGACCCCAACCGTATCTACGTCACCGAGGAAGACGGGATCATCGCGCCGCAGCCGATCAAGCAGGAGGTCCCGCAATTGCCCGCCGCGCTTCGGACGCAGGCGCGAGATCGCGGGCTGCTCGAGATCATCGTCGACGAGCGCGGCCGCGTGATGTCCGCGACGGTGCGCGAATCGATGCATCCGCTCTACGATTCGCTGCTCCTCAATGCGGCGCGCGACTGGCGGTATCGTCCGGCCACCTTGAACGGTACGCCGGTCAAGTTCCGCAAGCTGATTCAAATCAACCTGACCCGCAACTGAGCCGCCCGGCCGCAGCTCAGCCTTCGCGGCCGCGCGTGTCGCGCAGGTGACACGACCGTGACGTTCCTGCCCGACAGCGCTGCGCCTCATCCGGAAAAATCGGCGTGATTGCCGCGGATCGCCCGCGGGCATGCTGGCAGGAAAGTGGCAAACGCGACGGCCATGTCCAGGCGCGTGTCGCTCACGGAACTCATTGCCGCGGGGGTACGGCTCACACCGGCCGAGGCAGCCGCGATCGTGTCCGACGTCTGCCGGCAGCAGGCAGACGGCCGATTGCGCGGGATCCCTTCGGCGCATGTCATTCGCATCTCGGAAGATGGCCGCGTCACGGCTGAGGGGCCCGTCAATGCGGACGGACCGGTGATCGAATGCGCCGCTCAGCTGCTCGACGGTCTCGTCCGTGATCGCGACGCGCCTCCGGAATTCCGGATGCCGGGCGGTCTCCGGCTGGCGCTGGCGCGCGGTCTGCGTCAGATGGACCTGCCGCCGTTCGGATCGCTGGACGAGTTTGCCGCATCCGTCGAGCGCTTCGCGGCGCCGGATCTGCCGACGGTCGCCCGCGAGCTCTTCAAGGCATGGGAAGGCGTATCTCACCCCGCAGCCGTGCCCGCTCCCGTCGAAACGGACGACAGGGTCGAGGCGGCGCGCGAGCTGACGATTTCCGACGTCAGACGCGCACGGCGCGCCACGGGCCTCACGCTCGACGACATTTCGGATCGCAGCCGCATCCCCGCCGCGCTGCTGCGCGAGCTCGAGTGGGGATACCTGCGCAACTGGCCCGACGGCCGATACGCCCGTGCGCAGGTGATTCGATACGCCCGCGCCGCCGGACTGGACGACGAGATGGTGCTGCGCGTCGTCGAGCCGATGCTCGATGAGGCGAGCGCCACCCGCGCGGGAACGTCGCTGGTGCAGGTGCCGGCCGAGCAGAGCATCGAGGCGCTGGTGCCGCTCGACCCGCCCGGACCGATCGTCACGACCGAGGAAATCCCGCTGGCGCCCGAGCCGCTCGTCTTTCCCTCGACGGCCGCGACGCCGCGGCGATCGCGCGGATGGCTGGCCGCGGTGGCGGTGGCCGCGCTGCTGCTCGGGTTGATTCCGGCCGCGTGGCGCCTCGAGCAGGCATTCGGCCCGTCTTCGCTCGATCGCTTTATCCCGGCGTTGCCCTCATCGATCGCGAGCGTGACCGAAGACGTGCAATCTGCGGTGTCCGCGCCGGCAGCGCCGGCAATGCAGGTGCGCCGCGTCACGTACGCGCCCTCGTTCGCCAACATCGGCACGGCGGTGTTCTATCACGCACCGACCGACGGGGGCGGCGCCACCGCGCCGCCGCTCCTGCAGGTCACCCGGATTGCCGACGACGGCGCCACGAACCTGCATGCGCAGGTCTCGGCGGACGGATCGCGCGTCGCCTTCGATTCCGATCGCGATGGCGAACGCGGCGTTTACGTCGCCGACGCGGACGGGCAGCACGTCCGCCTCGTCAGCGGCGACGGATTCGCGGCGCTGCCGTCGTGGTCGCCGCGCGGCGATCGCCTGGCGTTCGTCAAGGGGGAATCAGACAATCCCGACGTGTGGAACCTGTGGACCGTCGATCTCGCCACCGGCATGCTGACGCGCCGCACGTCCTTCGCCACGGGCCAGCTGTGGGGCGCCTCCTGGTTTCCGGATGGCAGCCGTCTCGCGTACGGGCACAGCGATCGCCTCGTCATTCTCGATCTCGCCTCCGACACGCCGCGCACGTTCCGCACGCCCGTCCCCGGGCACGCGGTGCGAGGTCCGTCGGTCTCGCCGGATGGCACGCACATCATCTTTCAGGTGAAGGACGATGGCGCGTGGCTGATGGACGTGGACTCGGGACGCATGCGGCGGGCTCTGGACGATCCCGGGGCCGAGGCCTACACGTGGGCGCCTGACGGCGATCGCGTGGCGTTCTACAGCTCCCGCCTCGATGGCTGGGGCGTGTGGGCGTTGACGGCCGCCGGCACGCGCGGTCGTCAGTCGACACGCTGATCGTCAGGGCTAAAGCCCTGACCCACACCAACCATGTGGCTCAGCCCTGACCCACACCAACCATGTGGGTCAGCCGTGAACCACACCGACCATGTGGGTCAGCCCTTTATGGGCTGACATCCGGGTCCTGCCGCCGCGAAGGCGGGCTGCACGCCGCTGCCGGCCACTGCGCGTCTCTGCATCGCGCGCACATCCGATCGCGATACTCGCTCCCGGTAGGGTGTGGTAAGCTCTTCGTCCATCTCATGATGGCGAGAGCGATACCGGCGATTCTCACCGCGCTTGCCGTGGCCGCCTGCGCGAGTCCTCCGCCCGACGCGCCGTACCGACACCCCGACGTCCGGCTGATTCCCGAGATCGAAACCATCGAAGCCCGCGTGCCGGCGCGCGCGACGCTCGATGGCCTGCTGCGCGACAATCATCTGCAGACGAATCTCGTGATCGCCGCGGTCGATGCCGCGCGCGCCGTGTTCAACCCGCGCGACCTGCGGGCGGATCGCCCGTACAAGCTCGTTCGCTCCGTCGACGGCCTGCTCCGTGAGTTCGAATATCAGATCGACGCCGATCGCTTCCTCCGCATCGTCCATCGCGAGGGGCAGGCTCCGGACACGCTCGAGGCCGAGGTGCTGCCGTACGAAAAACAGGTGGAGGTCACCTCCATCGACGCGCACGTCGACGACGACCATCCGTCGCTCATCGCGGCGATCGATGAAACGGGCGAGAACGTCCAGCTCGCGCTCGCGCTCGCGGAGATCTTCGGCGGACAAATCGACTTCGACAGCGACCTGCAGCTGGGCGACGAGTTCCGCGTGCTGTTCGAAAAGACGAGCCACGACGGACAGTTCTCCGGGTATGGCGCGATCCTCGGCGCGTCGATGCGCGTCGACGGCGACACGCACGAAGCCTTCCGCTGGACGAATCCGAAGACGGGGAAGTCGGGGTATTACGACGCGGACGGCCGATCGCTGAAGCGGTTCTTCCTGCGGACGCCGCTGAAGTTCACGCCGCGGATCACGTCCGGCTTCTCGCGTCACCGGCTGCATCCCGTCTATCGCACCTATCGCGCGCACCTTGGCATCGACTACGGCGCGCCTACCGGATCGCCGGTCGTCGCCGCGGCGAGCGGTGTCGTGATTTACGCGCACTACAAGGGGGCGAACGGCAATCTCGTCCGGATTCGCCACGCGAAAGGTTACGAGACGTACTACCTGCACCTGTCGCGCTACGCCAGAGGGATTCACCCCGGCGTGCGCGTCGATCAGGGACAGGTGATCGGTTACGTCGGATCGACCGGCGCGGCGACCGGCCCGCATCTCGACTACCGGCTGAAGAAGAACGGCGTGTTCGTCAATCCCCTCGTGGAGCACCGGCGCATGCCGCCCGGCGATCCGATTCCGTCCGTCCTGCTCGCGGATTTCAAGACCGAGCGGGATGCGATCCTGAAGAAGCTGCCGCCGACGCTGCTGGCCGAAGACACCACCACCGGCCGCCCCGATGCAGTGAAGGCGATCCAGCACTAGACAGTCAGCCCATAAAGGGCTGACCCACATTTCTCATTGCACTCCCTGTGTCAGGGCTGACCGCAGTTCCTCGCGTGCTGTGTGGGTCAGGGCTGTAGCCCTGACATGGTGCGCCTGCGTGGGTCAGGGCTTTAGCCCTGACATGGTGCGCCTGTGTGGGTCAGGGCTTTAGCCCTGACATCCGGCGGCATAGAATAACCGGATGTCCACGCTCCACCCGTTCCGCGCCTTGCGGCCGGCGGCGGACCAGGCGTCGGCCGTCTCCTCGGTCCCCTACGACGTCGTCAGCGCCGACGAAGCGCGCCAGATCGCCGGCGGCAATCCTCTCAGCTTCCTTCATGTCACCCGATCGGAAATCGATCTGCCGCCGGAGACGGATCCGTATGCGCCGGCGGTGTACGCGAAGGCGCGCGAGAATCTCGACACGCTGACGCGGCGCGCGCCGCTGATTACGGACGACGAACCGTCGATCTATCTGTACCGGCTGCGGATGGGGGAGCACGAGCAGACAGGCGTGGCCGCGTGCTTTTCGCTCGACGAGTACGAGCGCGACGCGATCAAGAAGCACGAGCGGACGCGGCGCGACAAGGAGGACGATCGCACGCGGCACATCATCGAAACGCGCGCGCAGACGGGCGTCGTATTTCTGACCTATCGCGCGGTTCGCGACATCGACGCGATCGCGCAGGAGGTCGCGGCCGGCCGGCCTCTTTATGCGTTCACGGCGGAGGACGGCATCCGTCACACCGTCTGGCGGGCGGACGCGGCGGCGACGCGCAAACTCGTCCAGGCGTTCGCGCGCGTGCCGGCGCTGTACATCGCGGACGGGCATCACCGCGCCGCGAGCGCGGCGCGCGCCCGCGCGGAGTTGAAGCAGCGGTCGTCGGTGCCGGGCGGCGCGGGCGAGGTGGATACGTTCATCGCCGTGGCGTTCCCGGACAATCAGATGCAGATCCTCCCGTACAACCGGCTGGTGAAGGATCTGGCGGGCCGGACGCCCGAGGCATTCCTGGCCGCGCTGCGCGAGCGGTTTCCCGTGTCGGCCGGCCCGTCGCAGCCGCCGTCACGCGGTCAGGTGTCGATGTATCTCGCCGGCGCCTGGCATGTCGTCGATCTGTCGTCCGCGAAGCCGGTGGACGGCTCGCGTGCCGCCGCGCTCGACGTTGCGCGGCTGCAGCAGCACGTGCTCGAACCGCTGCTCGCGATCGGCGACGTCCGGACGGACAAGCGGATCGATTTCGTCGGCGGCGCCCGCGGCACCGCCGCGCTCGAGCAGGCCGTCGACGAGGGACGCGCCGCCGTCGCGTTCTCGATGTTCCCGGTGACGATTGGCGATCTGATCGCGATCGCCGACGAGGGAGGCATCATGCCGCCGAAGTCGACGTGGTTCGAGCCCAAGCTGCGCGACGGCCTGTTGGTTCATGTAATCTGATCGGTGGACTGAATCCTGAACTCCGCCATGAAAATACTGATCGCCGACAAATTCGAGAAATCCGGCATCGACGGACTGAAAGCCGCCGGGTGCGACGTCGTCTTCGAACCGGATCTCGCCGATGACACGCTGCGCGAGGCGATCGGGCGGACGCAGGCGGACGTGTTGATCGTCCGCAGCACGAAGGTGACCGAGCCGATGCTCGACGCGGGGCGTCTGTCGCTCATCGTGCGGGCGGGCGCCGGCTACAACACCATCGACGTCGCGGCGGCGTCGGCGCGCGGCATCTACGTGTCGAACTGTCCCGGCAAGAACGCCATTGCCGTCGCCGAGCTCGCCTTCGGCCTGATCCTCTCGCTCGATCGACGCATCCCCGACAACGTGGCGGCCCTGCGCGCCGGCCAGTGGAACAAGAAGGAGTTCTCGAAGGCGCAGGGGCTCTACGGACGCACACTCGGGCTCCTCGGCGTCGGCAGCATCGGCCGGGAGATGATCCGACGCGCGGCGGCGTTCGGACTCGACGTCGTGCTCTGGAGCCGCCGGTTCGACGGACGACAGGGCGCGCTGACGGACGACGAACTGCGCGATCTCGGCATCGAGGAGGCCGCGCGTACGGTGCACGTCACGCTCGCGCCGACGCCCGGCGACGCGGCGGCGGCCGCCGACATCCTCAGCATCCATGTCGCGCTCGGAGAGGGCACGAAAGGGCTCGTGAACGCGGCGCTCCTTGCGCGCCTCCGGCCCGGCGCGTTCCTGATCAACACGGCCCGTGGCGAAGTCGTCGACTACCAGGCGCTCGCGGCGGCGGTGAAGGCGCGCGGCCTCCGCGTCGGCCTCGATGTCTACGCGAAGGAGCCGTCCGCGGGTGCGGCCGAATTCAGGGACGACATGGCGGCGCTGCCCGGCGTCTACGGGACGCACCACATCGGCGCGTCCACCGATCAGGCGCAGGAAGCGATTGCCGCCGAGACGGTGCGGATCGTCCGGAGCTACAAGGAGACCGGCCGCGTGCCGAACGTCGTGAACCTCGCGCGGCGCACGCCGGCGACCCACATGCTCGTCGTCCGGCACCGGGATCGTCCGGGCGTGCTCGCGCACGTGTTCACGCACCTGCGCCGCGCGAACTTGAACGTGCAGGAAACCGAGAACATCGTGTTCGAGGGGGCGCAGGCCGCCGTCGCGCGGATCAATCTGGACGGGGCGCCCGGCGCGGACGTCTGCCGGACGATCAAGGACGAGAACGCGGACGTCCTCGACCTGCAGGTGGTGGCCCTCTGACGCGTGTCAATGCTGAATGCTGAAAGCTGGCAGCTGGCAGCTGGAGGCTGGAGAGGTTCAATGGCGACGACGACAACGCGGATTTTCAATTTTGCGGCGGGACCGGCGGTGCTGCCGGTCGAGGTGCTCGAGGAAGCGCAGCGCGATTTGATCGCGCTGCCCGGCGTCGGCATGTCGGTGCTCGAGATCAGCCACCGCTCGAAGACGTTCGACGAGATCATCCAGGGGTGCGAGGCCGACATGCGCGCGCTCGCCGGCATCCCGGACAACTACCACGTGCTGTTTCTGCAGGGGGGCGCCAGCCTGCAGTTCTCGATGGTGCCGATGAATCTGCTGCCGGCGGGCGGCAGCGCCGACTACATCGTCACCGGCGCCTGGTCGCAGAAGGCCGTGAAGGAGGCGAAGCGCGTGGCGGGCGTGCGGATCGCGGCGTCGACCGAAGGGGACAAGTTCACGCGCGTCCCCGCGCAGCAGGACATCTCGATCGATCCGAACGCCGCGTATGTGCACATGACGTCGAACAACACGATCTTCGGGACAGAGTGGCACTACCTGCCAGACGTCGGCGGCGTGCCGCTCGTGTGCGACACCTCGTCGGACATGTTCAGCGGTCCCATCGACGTGGCGAAGTACGCGCTCATCTACGCGGGCGCGCAGAAGAACCTCGCCCCGGCGGGTGTGACGATCGTCATCATCCGCGACGACATGGTGAAGCGCTCCCCCTCCACGCTCCCGACGATGCTGAACTATGGAACGCACGTGGAGGCGAAATCGCTCTACAACACGCCGCCCGTGTTCACGATCTACGTCATGCGGCTCGTCATGAAGTGGCTGCGCGCGCAGGGCGGGCTGGCCGCGATCGAGAAGGTGAACATCCGCAAGGCGGACAAGCTGTACGCCGAGATCGATCGCAGCGGGTTCTACCGCGGACATGCTCAGAAGGACAGCCGGTCGCGGATGAACGTCACGTTCCGGCTGCCGAGCGAGGACCTGGAGAAGACGTTCGCGAAGGAGGCCACCGCGGCGGGACTCGACGGCCTGAAAGGGCATCGCTCGGTCGGCGGCATGCGCGCCTCGATCTACAACGCGTTCCCCGAGGCGGGCGTGGACGCGCTCGTCGATTTCATGCGGGAGTTCGAGCGGAAGAACGGCTAAGTTCCTGCGTCTGAAGGAGTTTTCCGCTTACAGAACTCTTACAATCCGGTCCGTCCGGACCTGCTATTTTGTCGTGCAGCAGTCCCCATACAGGAGTGACGTTGACGACGATTCGCGCAGCCGTCCGGACGGCCTATTCCCTCACCACGCTCAACTGGGTCACGGCGTTCTTCATGGTCTTGTTCCATGTGTTCGCCATCGCGGCCTTCTGGTCGTTCTCGTGGACCAACCTCGCCGTCGCCGTCGGCTTGCACTGGCTGGCGGTCGGCTTCGGCATCAGCCTCGGGTATCACCGGCTGCATACCCATCGTGGCTTCAAGACGTCGAAGGCCTTCGAGTACTTCCTGGCGCTGTGCGGGACGCTGACGCTGGAGGGGGGGCCGATCTTCTGGGTGGCGACGCATCGTCAGCATCATCAGTTGTCGGACCACGACGGCGATCCGCACAGCCCGCGCGACGGCGGGTTCTGGGCGCACATGGG
>DASSOM010000189.1:0-2826 GCA_035700625.1 Vicinamibacterales bacterium | reverse complement strand
ACCGACCCGAGCGCACTCCAGGACCGTTTTGTCCGCTGACGCTGTCGCGCGTCTCAGAGGTCGACGCGATCCGAACGCCAGCCGATACCCCGGACTGCCGCCTGACGCGGCTGCCGCCCACTCGGCGAGGCGCGGGTCCGGGGTATCGATCCGCGAGCGACCTCCGACCCGCGCGACACGCGTCAGAGGACAAAACCGGCCGCAGGCGCTCCGGCCGCGCCGGCCCGTCAGCCCTAACCGCCTTCGCCACTCCGCGGCTACGGCGGGCAAGCGTGTCAGTGCTTCGCGCGCTGCGGATCCTCCGTCGGGTTCACATAGAAGATGTCGAACGGCCCTTCGAGCGTGATCTGGACGACGGTCGGGGAGTTCGTCCAGGCGAAGTGATGCATCTTCGCGGGCAGCGACACGAAGCCGCCGGGCGCGAGCGCGTCGCTTGCCTCGCGATCGAGCGCGTCCCCCATGCCGACGTAGAGCGTGCCCGACAGGACGGTCACGTTCTCCGTCATGCTGTGCCAGTGCGGCGGCACGCGATAATCGGCGGGGAACTTCAGCCGCAGCGTGACGGGGCCGGACTTGCCCGGATCGCCGCCGAGGACGGCGATTTGCGCGCCTGCCGGGAGCGCCGGCGGCGCCGGTCCCCACTGCACCTTGCCGGCGGGGACGATCGTGTGCGTCTGCTGAGCGAATGCAGGGCTCGCCGCAAGCGCGGCGGCCAGCGCGACGAGACCAAGGCTGGTGCGACGGATGTTCACGAGTGCCTCCTGAGATATGGCTTCCCGAAGGGGAGGCGTAACACCGCGTGTTACGGTGGGAACATCCGTCGCTACAATGATGGCCCGGGGCGCAGCCGCCCCGCTGCCCCATGGACCAGGCCGCACACCCTACGCTCATCGAACGCGCGCGCCAGGCCGCCGGACGCGGCGAGTGGCGCGAGGCCTACGACCTGCTCGCCGCCGCCGATGCGAACGCGCCGCTGACCGGATCCGAGCTGGAACTGTTCGCCGACACGGCGTACGCGGCGGGACACGTGGACGCGACGATCGAAGCCTGGGAACGCGCGCACGCCGGTGCGCTCGCGGCAGACGACCGCGTCGGGGCAGCCGGCGCCGCGGTGAGAGTCGCGCTGCATCTCCTCTTCGACACGGCTCTTCTCGCGCCGATCCGCGGGTGGACGTCGCGCGCGGAACGGCTGCTCGACGGAGTCGATGCCCCTGACATCCGCGCGTGGATTGCCGTCGCGCGCAGCTACGAGCGTCTGCTTTCCGGCGACTTCGAGGCGGCGGCTGACTGGGCACAGCGCGCGATGAGCGCGCCGGCCAATCCGGCCGCGGCGGCGATGGGACGCGTCGCCCACGCGCGCGCGCGGATTCTCGGCGGTGACGTCGCCGACGGCCTGAATCAACTGAACGAAGCTGCGGTTGCCGCCGTCTCCGGCGAACTCGATCCCCTGACCACCGGCATCGTCTACTGCGAGGTCGTGTGCGCGCTGCAGGCGATCGCGCAGTACGACCTCGCCGATCAGTGGACGGAGGCGATGGAACGATGGCGCCACGGGCATCCGGTCGGGAGCATCCACGGACGCTGCCGGCTGCACCGCGCGGAAATCCTGCGCCTGCGCGGACACTGCGTGGAGGCGGAAGAGGAAGCGCTGCGCGCGTGCGAGGAGCTGCAGCCGTATCTGCGCCGCGAGCAGGGCTGGCCGATCACCGAACTGGGGCGCATCCGGCTGCGCCGGGGAGATCTTCCCGGCGCCGAAGAGGCGTTCGTCGCCGCGCAGGCGGCCGGCTGGGATCCGCAGCCCGGACTCGCGCGGCTCCGCCTCGCGCAGGGAGACGCCGCGCTTGCGCTCGCCTCGATCCGCGAGGCGCTCGAACATCCGCTGAACGTGCCGTCGAAGGAGCTGCCGCCGAACACGGATCTGCGGCGCGCGCCGCTGCTCGAAGCGCAGGTCGAAATCGAACTGGCCGCGGGAGAGATCGAGCGTGCGGCGTCCGCGGCCGCCGAACTCGCGCGGATTGCGGGCGCGTTCGACAGCGCCGCCTTACGCGCATCCGCCGCGCTGTCCGAAGGACGCGTGCTGCTCCACACGGGGGCGCACGACCGCGCCGTCAGCGTGCTCGAAAGGGCGGCGCGCCAGTGGGATCAGGTCAACGCGCCGTACGAAGCAGCGTCGGCGCGTCTGCTGCTCGCCGAGGCGCTGCAGGCCGCCGGCATGGACGCCCGCGCCGCCGCGGAGCGCAGCGCCGCGCTTTCCACGTTCGAACGCATCGGCGCGCGGCCGTGTGCGGCTCGCGCAACATCGGAGCGTCAGCACGCGCCTGCTCCGGCTCACACGTACGACGGCAACACGCTGTCGCTCGAAGGAGAGTACTGGTCGGTGGCGTTCGACGGCGACGTGCTCCGGCTGCGCGACGCGAAAGGGCTGCGCTACCTCGCGCGGCTCCTCGCCGATCCCGGACGCGAGTTCCACGTCATCGATCTCGTCGTGGACGAGCGCGGTGCGGACCTTGATGCGTCAGGCGTCGTGGCAAGAATCGATGCGCTGCAGAATGCCGGTGACGCAGGCGAGGTGCTCGACGCGCGCGCGAAGGAGGCTTACCGCCGGCGGCTCGCGGAGATCGATCAGGATCTCGAGGACGCGCGGCAGCGCGGCGACGCCGTCCGCGCGGAAGCGGCCCTCGCGGATCGACATTTCATCGCGCGCGAGCTGGCGCGCGCCGTCGGCCTCGGCGGACGCGATCGGCGCGTCGGCTCAGCGGCCGAACGCGCGCGCGCGAGCGTCACGCGCGCGGTCCGCCACGCCATGTCGCGCATCCGCGCGCATCA
>DASSOM010000188.1:0-17205 GCA_035700625.1 Vicinamibacterales bacterium | reverse complement strand
ACACCACCGGCACGCCGCTCGTCATCGACCCGGACGGCCGCGTCACGATCGCGCGCACGTCCTCGCTGTGGCCGCTGCCCACGGATCAGCCGGGGCCCCGCTGATGCCGCCTGCTGCCGCGATCGCGGCCGTCGCGGTGCTCGGACTCGCCGTTGGCAGTTTTCTGAACGTTTGCATCCATCGTCTGCCGAAGAAGCTCTCGATCGTCTGGCCGGCGTCGCGATGTCCGTCGTGCGAACGGCCGCTCGCGTGGTTCGAGAACGTGCCGCTCCTCAGCTATGCGGCGCTTGGCGGCCGCTGCCGCACGTGTCGCGCGCCGATCTCGATCCGCTATCCCATGGTCGAAGCGATCACGGCCAGCGTGTTCGTGCTGCAATATCTCGCCGTCGGCCCGACCCCGCTGCTGGCGGCTCGACTCGTCTTCATGTCGGCGCTGATCGTCCTCTTCGCGATCGATCTCGAACATCAGCTCCTGCCAAACGCCATCACGCTGCCCGGCATCGTCTGCGGCCTGGCGTTCGCACTCGTCCTGCCGCCCGGCCTCATCGACGCGCTCCTGGGCGCCGTGCTCGGCGGCGGGATTCTCTTTGCGATCGCCGAAGGCTACTATCGCATCCGCGGCGAGGACGGGATGGGGATGGGCGACGTGAAGATGCTGGCGATGATCGGCGCGTTCCTCGGCTGGAAACTGATGCTGCTGACGCTCATCCTCGGATCGTTCGCCGGCTCGTTCGTCGGCATGCTCATCCTCGCGACCCGGCGCGGGACGATGCGCGCCGCGCTGCCGTTCGGCACCTTTCTGGCGATCGGCGCCGCAATCGCGAGCCTCGTCGGCGACCGCGTCATCGCGTGGTACGTGGGGCTGTACATGTAACGTGCTGGGTGCTCGGTGCGGTGCTCGATGCTTGGTGCGGTGCCGACAATCGGCAATCGCCGCTACAATCGCCACTCGACAATCGTCAATGCAATCGTCAATCGGCAGTCGCCAATCGGCAATGTCATGACGCGTAACGCCTATTTATTCCTCGGGCTGACCGCGATCGTCGCGGCGTTGGCGGCGGCGCTGATGTTCGCGGTGCTCCGGCTGTTCGAGGCGGCGCGCCAGTCGGCCCGCGGCATCAAATCCGAAGGGGCCGAGACCGCCATGATGGCGGCGGCCATGGAGGACGCGCTCCGGAACCTCCGCAGCCAGGAGCGCGCGATGAAAGCGCGCGCCGAGGCCTCCGAGCGCCTGAGCAGCGAAATCGTTGCGAGCATGACGTCAGGCCTGCTCGTCGTCGGCGACGATCGGCACGTCCGCACGGTCAATCCGGCGGGTCGCCATCTGCTCGGCCTTCCACAGACCGACGAGCACGCCCATGGCAGCCTGCGTGACGTGCTCGGAGCCGCGCCCACGCTGGCCGACGTCGTCGAGGAGTGCCTCGCGACGGCGAAGCCGGTCATGCGCCGGACGGTCACGCTGCCGTCGGCAACAGGCGGTGCCGGTCATCTCGGCGTGACCGTGTCGCCGATCCGGGACGAACACGGGAGCGTGCACGGCGCGATCTGCCTCTTCACCGACCTGAGCGACATCGTCGAGCTCGAGGAGCAGCTCCGGTTGAAGGACAGCCTCGCGCGGCTCGGAGAGCTGACCGCCGGCATCGCGCACGAGTTCCGCAACGGGCTGGCCACGATCCACGGATACGGGCGCCTGCTCGATCTCGATCGGCTGCCCGACGACCTCCGGCCGTACGTGGTCGGCATCCGTGAAGAAACGGAAGCGATGGGACAGATCGTCACCAACTTCCTGAACTTCGCGCGCCCGACGGAGCTGACGTTGTCGCCCGTGGACATGCAGGGGATCGCCGAGCGTGCGGCCGAGGAGATTCGCGGGGAGGCGCGGGCGCGCGGCGGGGAGGTCACCGTGGCGGGCCTGTTCGCGCAGGTCGACGGCGACGAGGTCCTCCTCCGCCAGGCGTTCAGCAACTTGTGCCGCAACGCGCTGGAGGCGTGCGCCGAGGCGAAAATTGCACCGCGGATTACGATTGAGGGGGCGGCGGATCCCGCCCAGAGCGTTCTACGCGTGAGCGTGATCGACAACGGGCCCGGCATCGACGCGGACGTCGCCCCCCGGATGTTCCGGCCGTTCGTCACGACGCGCGCGCGGGGCACCGGCCTGGGGCTGGCGCTCGTGCAGAAGATCATCGTCACGCACAACGGGCGCGTCAGCGCGGCTCCGGAGGCCGGCGGCGGTGCGCGTCTCACGGTCACGCTGCCGGTCCGGGAGGCGGCGCTTCCATAACTGTTACCGACCGTAACAGAATGGCCCACTCAGTCCTGTAACCACCCCTCAAGACGCATACCAGAAATACCCGTAACTGCCCTGTACATCGCAGCTTAGAAGACGGCTGGCAACCGCCGCGCAGAGCGTGGCCCACCCATTGCTCAGTCGGGAGGCATGCGCCGGAACGCTGCGCGATCGGTACGCGGTTTTTCACTCATCGAGCTGGTCCTCGTACTGGCAATTGCTGCCACGCTCGCGGGGATCTCGATCCCGATTTTCACGGAAATGTCCGATGCCGCGAAGCTTTCCGACGCGGCGCACGGGGTGGAGCGCGAGTTGCAAACCGCACGGCTGCGCGCGGTTTCCACGAACACGACGATCCGGGTCCGCACGAACTGTCCCTCCGCCGGGTACTACCGCATGGTGGAGGTGCTCGGCACGGCGGCTGATACGACGACGACGCGCTGCGATCCCTCGACATACCGATTTCCAGCGTCCGACACGGACCTGGCGACCACGCCGAACTTCGACGGGCCGGTCCGGCAGCTGCAGAACGACGCCACGGTGACGACGGCGTCGGTGGAGTTCCGGCCGGACGGCACGGCCTGGAACGCCACGAGCGGCACGGCGGTGTCGCTCGCGACATCGTCGCTGACGTTGACGGTGACGCGCGAGGGCAACACGAAAACGATCACGGTGAATGGCCTTGGCAAAGTCCTCCTGCAGTGAACGCGGCTTCAGTCTCGTCGAGGTCGCGGTGGCGACCGGCATCCTGGCCGCCGTATCGCTCGGCGTCGCGCAGATGTTTGCGCTGTCGACGTCGAAGAACCTCGCCGCGCGCAGCCAGATTTCCACGACGACGATGGCCACGCAGAAGATGGAGCAGCTGCGCGGGTTGACGTTCGCGTACGACTCGGAGGGCCTCGGGCTCCCCGTGACCGATACGACCACGAATCTGACGAAAGCGACGCCGGATACGACCGGCACAGGGCTGAATCCGTCCGCGTCGAACTGCCTCGAGGTGAACTGCAGCGGGTTCGTCGACTATCTCGACGGCCAGGGCGCGTACGTCGGCACCGGGACGAACCCGCCGGCCGGCGCCGTCTACACGCGCCGGTGGTGCATCACGCCGCTGCCGATCAATCCGAACAACACGCTGGTGCTGCAGGTGCTCGTTACGCCGACCTACAAGGAGGTGCAGCGCGCCGCGGCGCAGTCGTCCGGCAGGACGCGACTGGTCGAGGACGCGATGCTGGTCAGCGTGCTCACGAGGAAGGCGTCATGACGTCCGTGCGCCGCGAGTCCGGCTATTCGCTCATCGAGCTCCTGGTGTCGATGGCGATCATGATGGTCGTCACGGGAGCGATCTTCGCGCTGGTGGATCCCAGCCAGTCGACCTCCCAGACGCAGCCGGAAGTGCAGGACATGCAGCAGCGGATGCGGGTGTCCACGGATACCTTGTACAAGGACCTGGTCATGGCGGGCGCCGGCCCGTACCAAGGGGCGGTGACGGGATCGCTCGTCAACTTCTTCGCCCCGGTGCTCCCTCGACGCACCGGTCTGGTTGGTGCGGAGGCCGCCACCGTCGCGCGCGCGGACGCCATCACGCTCGTCTACATTCCCAACAGCTATTCGCAGACGACGATTCGATCAGGCATGCCGATCACGTCCGCCGAGCTGAAGGTCAACGATCAGGCGAACTGTCCCGGCAACGATCAGCTGTGCGGCTTCAGCGAAGGGGACGTCATCCTCATTTTCGACGAGCAGGGGCACTTCGACACGTTCACGATCACGAACGTGCAGGACGACGCGGGGCACCTGCAGCATCGCGGGCAGACGCTCAGCTACGACTACGACGTTGGCGCGGCCGTCATGATGGCCGAGACCCACACGTACTACTTGAACAGCACGGACCATCAGCTTCGCCAGTACGACGGCGGTAACGAGGACGTGCCCGTTGCCGACAACGTCGTGGGCCTGGAGTTCGCGTATTTCGGGGAACCCGACACGTCGAAGCTCTCCAAGCCACAGGCGCCCATCACGACCAGCTGCCTCTATCCCGACGGCTCGACGCTGGTGAGCGGACTGGCCACGTTGTCCAACGCGGGCGGCTCGCTCGCGCCGATGCCGCTCTCGACCTTCACGGATGGTCCATGGTGCGGCGAAGGGACGAACCAGTTCGATGCGGATCTGCTGCGCGTCCGCAAGATTCGCGTCACCTTGCGCGTGCAGGCGGCCACGGCGGCGTTCCGGGGCACCGACCCGCTGCTGTTCGCGAACCCGGGGACGGCGATCGGCGGCACCAGATTCATTCCGGACATGGTGACGACGTTCGACGTCACGCCGCGCAATCTGAACCTCACGCGGTGAGCATCATGCGAACTCCTTCACACCGGCGGCTCGCAGGCGAAGACGGCGTTGCGCTCATCGTCGCGCTCATGGCGACGATGCTGCTGACCGCGCTCGGGATGTCGCTCGTCCTGATGAGCAACACCGAGACGATGATCTCGGCCAACTACCGGAACAGCCAGGAGGCCCTGTATGCGGCGGATGCGGCCGTCGAGCGGGTGGTCCAGGACCTGCTGCTGATCCCGCGCTGGAACGACATCCTGGCGGCCGACGCCTCCTACAGCGAGCTCGCGGGCACGCGCTCGGCCTTCATCGATACCAATAACAGCTTCACCCGGCCGATCCCGGCCAGTACCCAGACCCTGAATCTGCTGCAGGCGACCGACACGCTCCAGAGCGGGACGGACAACCTGAATCTGTGGGGCGCGAACAATCCGTCGTGGCGGCTGTTCGCGCACGCTCCGCTGTCGAACGTGCTGCCGAACACCGCGATCGACACGAACATGTACGTCGCGGTCTGGGTGGCGGACGATCCGGCGGAAACAGACGGCGATCCCTCCTCGGACAGCAACGGCACGTTGACGCTGCACGCCGAGGCGTACGGGCCGATGGGCACCCACAAGGTGATCGAGGTCACGGTGGCCCGCACGGACAGCACGGAAATCGAGCGCGGCCAGATCGCGCAGCGCGGCCAGGACGAGTTGAACCAGCGCGCCAGGAAGGCGGCCGTGCAGACGCCCGGCAAGTCGCTGACCAACATGTCGATGGACGTCACCAGCGGGGGTTTGAGGTAGAGCGATGCGAGGCCGACAGAAGGACACGTTCGTGGGGAGAGCACGCGCCGCGGGGCAGCACAGGGCCATGACGGCGCTGATGGCGTGCGCAGCCGTCCTGTGGTGGTCGACCACCGCATCCGCCCAGCTCGATCCGCTGCTGTTCCTGAAGCGCGTGCCGCCGACGGTCATTCTCGTCGTCGACACCTCGCTCGAGATGCTCGAGGACGGCAGCGGCAACTTCTACGATCCGGGGTTCTGGCCCACGACGGATTCGTTCGTCATGGGAGCGTTCCCGAACATCGACACGGGTACCACGAAGACGTACCGCCGGATTCTGCACGGCTTCAGCTATACCACCTCGCCGGACCGATACTCCGCGGCCACGATTGAGGCGGTCGCGGCCGTCTGGAATCCCGCCAACCCGCTGACGGCCAACGCCGCCGCCGACAAGGCCTTCCTCGATCCGACCCGGTACGCGATCGCGAAGACCGGCATCGCGCAGGCGGTGGGGGAGAACGCGAACACCACCAGCCGCTGGGGGCTGATCCGGCTGCGGCAGAAGAACCCGCGCTGGCGCGCGTGGTACTCGGGGACGTCTCCCTCGTCTGGCTGCGATCGGCCGGTCATCAACCAGGATCCGAGCCAGATGTTCTACGGTGATACGACCCCCTGCAACGCGACGGGTCTGGGCCGGTACGGCATCTGGGCGCCGATCGTCGATCAGGCGAGCTACGCGCAGAGCAGCGCGCCGAGCGGCACGGTGATGGTCACACCCGCGGCGAATACCGCGAGCACGATTGTCACCATCGCCAACCGTGTGCCCGGCGACAACGCCGGCTTCATTCCGGCAGGCGTCGGCGATGTGGGCTACGTCGATCGGCCGATCGATCTCGCGCTCCAGGACGCCAAGCAGGCCGCTATCACGGCGATGGGCAGCGACAGCGCGGCGATGCTGTCCTGCCGCAACACCGTCGTCGTCTTGATTACGGGCGGGGCCGATTCCGGCAACGCGGCCTATATGTCCGCTCACGATCCGGCGACCACGGCCAGCTCGTTCCTGAGCGTTTCGAAGAACGGCGTGACCAAGCGGGTGCCGATCCACGTGATCGGGGTCAAGGTGCCGTCGGGCGACGAGTCCGAGCTGCAGAGCATCGCGACGAACAGCGGCGGCGCCTATCACAACGTCACCTCCTCGTCGGAAGTGGCCGAGTGGATCAACTATGCCGTGCAGGCGGGCTACGCCCGCGCGAGCGACACGGATCTGGGCAACCCGAGCGAATTCGTCGCGGTCAGTCCCATCGTCGGCACCGTGAACCTGGATGGAGGCGCCGACGCGACGGGGGCCGCGCTGCCGAATACGACCGTGCACATCGGCGACGATTCGTCGGCCGCGATCGTGCCGCAGCGCAGCAACGTGCTGATCAGCGCCGGGTTCGAGCTGCCGGGCTTCTACGGCCGCCTTCGCGCGTTCCGCGTCTACGTGCCCGAGCGCGACGCGACGACCGCAAGCGGCTGGCGCTTCGCCAATGACGGGACGAAACTCTGGCCCGACCTGGACGGCCGGCCCGAGCTGGCAGGCCAGGCGCGCACGCCGCTCGATCCGAACACGCGCAACATCTACACGTACGTGCCGGACGGGAGCGGCGGCGGCAGCCTTGTCGCCTTCACGACCGCCAACGCGGCGACGCTCGCGCCCCACCTGAACGTCACCGCGGCCGCGGCCTCGACGCTGATCACGTACGTCAGGGCGCAGCCGCTCGGCGCCATCATCGGCTCGACGCCCGCGATGATGGACCCGCCGTCGCTCGATCCGCCGCCGGACGACGACTACGGGCGTACCGACGCGACGGGGACGTTTGCCGGGGACCACGCCGACCGCCGGTCGTTGATCTTCGTGGGCGCCAACGACGGCATGATGCACGCCATCGATGCGCGCACAGGCTACGAGGTCTGGGCGTTCATTCCGTATAACCTGCTGCCGAAACTCGCGACGCTGCAGGACGGGCAGCCCATCGACACGTACGAGTACTTCGTGGACAGTTCGCCCAAGCTTGCCGAGGTGAAGATCGATCCGACCAACGCCGATCCGGCGAAGCGGTGGCACAGCCTGCTGTTGTTCGGCGAAGGACCGGGCGGCACGTTTTACCAGTGCTTCGACGTGACCGAGGCGGGCATGGGCATCGATCCGACGCTGGATGGCGCCTCGGCGGTGTCGAGCCTGCTCGCCCAATTCGATTCGCCCGGCGAGTCGATCACGTTCAAGTGGGCGTTTCCGAATTATTCGAGCTTCGATCCGACGCTGAAGTACACCTTTACGCTGACGGATAGCAGCCCGGGCAACAAGATCACGCTGTGGGGGGACCTCAAGGCGTCGGCCACGTATGCGGAGAAGACCGTCGGGTTCACCTGGTCGGATCCCGCGGTCGGGCCGCTGACCTCCGATCGCTCGATCAACGGCGTCATCGTCGGATCGGGGTATTTCCCGAACATCGAGACGTCGATCCCGAACCGCGGCGCGTCCGCCCCGAAGGCGGGGAACGCCGTCTACCTGATCGACGCGTCCACGGGAACGCTCATCGGCAACGCGTCCGGCGCCTCGTGCTCCGGCACGGGCTGCCTGTCCGTCGGCGACGTGGCCTCCAACGGTCGAAAGAACGCGATCCAGGCCGACCCGACGGCGTCCGGCGACTCCGGCGCGACGACCGTCTCGAAGGCCTACATCGGCGACGTCGACGGAAAGTACTGGCGCTTCAATGTCACGAGCGCGGGCGCGATCACGTCGAGCGTCATGCTCGATACGGGCACGCCGATCTACGCGTCATCCGCGCTGCTGTTCGTCGGATCGTCCGACGTCTACATGTTCTTCGCGACCGGCAGCGACCTGCTGCCCGTGACGGCCTCGGGAGGCACGGGCACCTTCAAGCTGTTCGGCCTGAAGGACAACTCGCCGGCGAGCGGCGCGACGACCAGGTTCTCCGTCAGCCTCGCGACGGTGTCGAACAGCGGCGGGATTGCCAACGGCGAGCGCGCCTCCACGGCCCCCACCGTTGCCGGCGACATTGTCTTCTACACCACCACGACCGAGGTCGCGTCGACCCCCTGTGCCGATTTCACGGCCAAGTTGTACGGTCTGACGTACGCCGGCGGCGCCGCATACGACGCGAACAACAACGGCCGACTCGACAACAACGAGAGCAAGGTGGCCGCCACGCTTTCGGGCCGCGCGACCGCGCCGTTCATCGTCGACCAGCATCTGTACTTCGGGACGGCGAGCAATACGGGCGGCGTCGACGTGCAGGCGTTCGGCGATCCCGAAGATTTCAACAACGGCGTCGGCCAGGTCGGAGTCCGGATCCTGTCCTGGCGTGAGATCCGGTAGCGTGCGGCGTCCGTGACGCAGGCAATCAACTGTCCGTCGTGCGGCGCGAAGGTGCGGGCGGGGCGCGCGAAGTGCCCCCGCTGCCGCACGCGCATCGTCATCGCCGATCCGGCGGTGGCCGTCGCGCGCAGCCGGCGTCTGCAGTGGATCGGCCTGTCGGCGCTCGGCGTGGCGGTGCTGCTCGCTGCCGCGGCGTGGCTGCTGACGCCGCGCGCCGTGGCGCCGCGCCCCGCGCCGTCCAAGACAGATCCGCTCGCCGCCCGCCGTCCCGCGCCCGCCGCCGCGGACGCGCCCGCCGCGCCGAAAGTCGAGACGGAGCGTCCCTTCATGGACGACGATGCGCGCGGGGACGAGTCGTATCACGACGGAGACTTTGCCGGGGCTCTCGCGCACTATCAGGATGCGGTCGCGAAGAACCCGCAGGACGCCGAAGCGCTGAGCAACCTGGGGCAGGTGCTCGTCCGTCTCGGCCGGACCGCGGAGGCGCTGCCGTATTTCGACCGCGCCATTCAGTTGAACCCGGAGCGGTGGTCGTACGTGTTCAATCGCGCGCGCGCTGCGGGGCTGCTCGGGCGCTGGGACGAGTGCATCGCCGGCTACCGCCGGGCGCAGCAGCTCTTTCCGGACGATTACGCGACGACGTTCAACCTTGCGCTCGCGCTGCACAAGACCGGCGACGAGGCGGGCGCCGTCGAACAGTACCAGAAGGCCATCGCACTCGCGCCGGAGGACGCCTCGTTCCGTCTGGCGCTGGCGACGAGCCTCGATCGGCTCAACCGCGGCACCGAAGCCGCGGCAGCGTATGAGGAGTATCTTCGCCTGTCGCCGTCGGCGGCAGACGCCGATAAGGTACGCGCACGCATCGCGCAGCTGACCGGCGCGCCGGCGGAAGCCGCCCCCGCCCCCGTGTCGCGTGGCGGGATGTTAGACTGAGACTGGAAAGGGACGCGCAATGCGGAATGGAGGACGCCGTTCGTCGACGCTGCTCCGCGGCATCGGATGGTGCATCACGGCGGCATTGGCCGTCGTCATGGTGGCCACCGTCGCCGTTCCAGCCTCCGCGCAGTCCCTCGCCGAGATCGCGAAGAAGGAGCAGGCGCGCCGCAAGGCCATCGAAGGCGCGAAGGCCGCGCCGAAGAAGGTTTACACCAACGATGACCTGAAGCCCCCGACGACGCCGGCCCGGCCGGCCGCCGAGACGCCGGCCGCGGCGTCCCCCGCCGGCACACCGGCTGAGGGGAGCGCGGATCAGCAGGGGGCCGCGGATCAGGCGAAGCCGCCGCAGGACGAAAAAGGGGAGGAGTACTGGCGCGGGCGGATCTCGCAGGCGCGCGAGGAGCTCCGGCGCAACCAGATGTTCCTCGACGCGCTCCAGAGCCGCGTCAATGCGCTGTCCACCGACTTCGTCAATCGCGACGACCCGTACCAGCGCGCCCAGATTTCCGACGATCGCCAGAAGGCGCTCGCGGAAATGGACCGCGTGAAGCAGGAAATCGAAACCGTGAAGAAACAGATCGCCGACATCGAGGAAGAGGCGCGCCAGGCCGGCGTCCCGCCCGGGTGGCTGCGCTGACCGTCCTCGCGCGCGTGCCCGCTCCCGCCCAGATTCTCATCGTCGAAGACAAGGATTCGCTCCGGACCATGCTGCGCCACGCGCTGGAGCGGCAGGGGCATGCCGTGCTCGAGGCGCGTGACCAGCCCGAGGCGGTCCGGCTGCTGCAGCAGGCCGAGCCCGCGCTCATCCTGTCCGACCTGCGCCTGCCCTCCGGAGATGGCTTCGGGGTGCTCCGCGCCGCGAAGGAAATCGACAGCGACATCCCCGTCATTGTCATGACAGCGTTCGGCAGCATCGAGGACGCGGTCGCCGCGATGAAGGAGGGGGCGCTCGACTTTCTCGCCAAGCCGATCGATCCCGACCATCTGCTCCTGCTCGTGCAGCGCGCGCTGGAGCAGCGGCGCATCGTCACCGAGAACCTGCTGTTGAAGGAGGAGCTGGCGGTTCGCCGCGGCGCCCCTCAGCTCGTCGGCGACGATCCGTCGCTGCGCAAGGTGTTCACGTCGATGCAGCGCGCGGCGTCGACCGACACGACCGTGCTGCTGGAAGGGGAGAGCGGGACGGGAAAGGAGCTGTTCGCGCGCTCGCTCCACGCGCTCAGCCAGCGCGCGGATGCGCCGTTCGTCGCGATCAACTGCGCCGCGATTCCCGAGACGCTGCTGGAAACCGAGCTGTTCGGCCACGAGAAGGGAGCGTTCACCGGCGCCGTCGCGCGCAAGCCGGGCAAGTTCGAGATGGCGCACCGCGGCACGCTGTTCCTCGACGAGATCGGCGATCTGCCGCTGCCGCTCCAGGCGAAGATTCTGCGCGCGCTGGAGGAGAAGCGGTTCGAGCGCGTGGGCGGGACGGCGTCGGTGCAGGTCGACGTGCGCCTGGTGGCGGCGACGAACAAGAGCCTGCGCGCCGCCGTCGCGGCGCGCCGCTTCCGCGAGGATCTGTTCTTCCGCCTGTCGGTGTTCCCGATTACCGTCCCGCCGCTGCGGGACCGCCCCGGCGACATTCCCGTGCTCGCGCGATTCTTCGTCGAACGCTTCTGCCGCGATCTGAAGAAGAAGCCGCTGGCGATGTCCCCGCAGGCGCTGGAGCACCTCCAGAGCTACCGCTGGCCGGGGAACGTCCGCGAGCTGCAGAACTGCATCGAGCGTGCGGTGATTCTCGCCGACGGCGACACGATCCTGCCGCGGCACCTCAATCTGTCGTTTGCCGAGCCGCCGTCCGACGAGCCCGCCCCGTCGCCGTGGTCGCAGATCGACCTGTCGGGCAGCCTCGCCGAGGCCACGCGGCGCGCCGTCGCGGAGATCGAAAAGGTGAAGATCCAGGACGCGCTGCGCGAAGCGGGGGGAAACAAGGGACGCGCGTCGGAGCTGCTGCAGGTGAGCTACAAGACGCTGCTCGCGAAGCTGCGTGAGCACGCGATCGAGTAAGAAGCGGATGTCGGAGGTGACGGTTTATCTTCCGAGTCCTGCCTCCTTTAGGGCCTGGGTAATTTCCTCCGTCGTGACATCGGTCACGATCTCGGTCTGGCCGATGCCGCGGGTCAGCACGAAGTGCAGGCGTCGTTCCACGACCTTCTTGTCGCGGCCGATCGCCTCGATCGCCTCCGCCGCTGACAGGTCGGCAACCGCCGGCAGCGGGCCCATACGCGTGACGAGCGCGGCGAGCGCATCACGATCGGCGGCGGGCATCACACCGCGCGCGACGGCGATCGCCGACGCCGCCAGCATGCCGTACGCGACGGCTTCGCCGTGGCGGAAGCGGCGATAGCGCGTCACCGCTTCGAGCGCGTGTCCGGCCGTGTGGCCGAAGTTCAGCGTCCGGCGCGGCCCGGCTTCGCGCTCGTCCTGCTCGACAATCTTCGCCTTGATGGCACAGCACTCGGCGATGACGGCGCTCAGCGTCGCCGTCTCGCGCGCGAAGAGCGCGTCGAGCCCCGCCTGCACGCGATCGAACAGCGGACGGCTGGCGATCATGCCGTACTTGATCACTTCGTACAGGCCGGCGCGGAATTCGCGCCGCGGGAGCGTCGACAGCAGGTCCGGATCGACGAGGACCGCTGCCGGCGGATGAAACGCGCCGATCAGGTTCTTGCCGAGCGTGTGGTTCACGCCGACCTTGCCGCCGATCGCGCTGTCCACCTGCGCGAGCAGCGTCGACGGGAGGTGGACGATCGGAATGCCGCGCAGGTAAGTGGCCGCGGCAAAGCCCGCAATGTCCCCGGTAACGCCCCCGCCGACCGCCACGATCGCGCTCGCGCGGTCCGCACGTGCGCGAATCAGCGCTTCGTAAATCCGGCCGACGGTCTGAAGGTGCTTGAAGCGCTCGCCGTCGGGGACCAGGATCGGCTCGTCCGCCGACACGCCCGCGAACGTGCGGCCGTGCAGGCGCCAGACCGTCGGGTTCGACACGATGAAGCGGCGCGCCGGCACCCGCGCCTCATCGAGCAGGGCTGCCGTGCTGGCGGCGAGGCCGGGGGCGATCTGGATCGCGTAGCGTCCGGCGCCGGCCGTAACGTCAATGCGGGTCGGATCGGAGGGTGTTCGCTGAACGGTACTCACAAGAGGATAGGAGATTATCTCTCACCTCTCGTTATCTCCACGGTAGTGAGCGCCGCGGCTCTCCCGGCGGTCCAGTGCGGCACGCGCGATCAGGCGGCCGACGGTCACGAGGCTTGCGACCCTCCAGCCCTGCGCGTCGAGCTGCGCGCCATCGCGAATCACCGATTCGAGTGAGGCGCTGGCCGGATCGAGCGTGGCAAGCGCGTCGGTGAGGCCCGCGGCGTCGCGGAACAGGCCGACGCGCCGCCACATGAGATCCCGCACCTCCTCTTCGCCGATGCCGGCGCGCGCGAATGGTGCCGGCTGCGGCGACGCTGGTTCGCCGGGAGCCGACGTCCTCTGCTCGGCCTGCATTGCGGCCGCCGCGCGGGCGCCGAAGACGAGCCCCTCCAGCAGTGAATTGCTCGCGAGACGATTGGCGCCGTGGACTCCCGTGCAGGCGACTTCGCCTGCCGCGTACAGGCCCGGGATCGTCGTGCGCCCGTCGAGATCCGAGACGACGCCGCCCATGATGTAGTGGGCGGCGGGGCCGACCGGAATCGGATCGCGCGCGAGATCGAGTCCGGCGCGCCGGCACGCCTCCGCGATCAGCGGAAAGCGGTCGTGCACGAACGCGGGATCGAGATGTCCGAGCTGGAGATAGACGGGCGCTCCGGTCGCCTCGGCTTCCCGTGCAATGCCGCGCGCCACGCGGTCGCGCGGCGCCAGGTCGCCGGCCGGATCGTACTTCGTCATGAACGGCTCGCCTGCGGCGTTCACGAGCCGCGCGCCCTCGCCGCGCAGCGCTTCCGACAGCAGGAAGCGCGGCTGTCCTGACACCTTCAGCGCCGTCGGGTGGAACTGGACGAACTCCATGTCGGCGACCGCCGCGCCGGCGCGCCACGCCATCGCGATGCCGTCGCCGGTGGCGACGCGCGGATTCGTCGTCTCGCGGAAGACCTGTCCGGCGCCCCCCGTGGCGAGCAGCGTGCATCGCGCGACCGCGTGCCCGATCGTTCCGGACTCGTCGACGAACACCGCGCCCGCACAGCGTCCGTCCGCGATGGTCAGCCCGATGACGCGCGCGTGCGCGTGCACGTGAATGCCGGGGAGCGGCGACACGCGGCGCCACAGCGTCCGTCCGATTTCCCGCCCCGTCGCGTCGCGCACGTGCAGCACGCGCCGGACGCTGTGGGCGGCTTCGATGGCGAGCGCGGGACGGCCGTCCGCTCCGCGGTCGAACGGCACGCCCCAGTCGATCAGCTCGCGCACGTAGCGCGGTCCTTCCCCGACGAGCACCGCCGCCGCGCGCTCGTTGCAGAGGCCGTCGCCCGCGGCGATCGTGTCCGCGAGGTGCAGCGCGGGGCTGTCGTCGGGCCCGATCGCGGCGGCAATGCCCCCCTGCGCGTGGCCGGTGTTGCCCTCTTCGGGTTCCGCCTTGGTGAGGATGAGAACGTCGCCGTGGCCGGCGAGCGACGCGGCCGCGCGCAGCGCGGCAATCCCGCTGCCGACGATGAGGAAGTCCGCGCGCAGAGTCAGCGTCCCGATCCTGTTATTCTAACGACTGTAACAGAAGCGCATTTTCAAGGCCTCGGGCGAACAGCGCCGCAATGCACCGATGACCCAACAAGCCAGCAAGCCGGACGTCCCTCAGAACACCGCGATTACCCGCCAGTCGGAGAACTTTTCCGAGTGGTACGTCGATGTCGTGCTCCGCGCGGAGCTGGCCGACTACACGGAAGTCAAAGGCTGCATGGCCATCCGGCCGTACGGGTACGCGATCTGGGAGCTGATCCAGCAGGCGCTCGACCGCCGGATCAAGGCGGCCGGCCACGTGAACGCGTATTTCCCGCTCTTCATCCCCTCCAGCCTGCTGATGAAGGAGAAAGAGCACGTCGAGGGATTCGCGCCGCAGGTGGCCTGGGTCACCCGAGGCGGCGACGAGGAGCTCGCCGAGCCGCTCGTCGTGCGCCCCACGTCCGAAGTGATCATCGGGACGCTGTACGCCAAGTGGATCAAGTCCTGGCGCGATCTGCCCGTCCTCATCAACCAGTGGGCGAACGTCGTCCGCTGGGAAAAGGTCACGCGTCCGTTCCTGCGTACCACCGAGTTCCTGTGGCAGGAAGGGCACACGGCGCACGAGACCGCCGAGGAGGCACAGGACGAGACGCTCAAGATCCTCGCGCTCTACAAGGACTGCCTCGAGACCGAGCTGGCGATCCCCGTCATCGACGGTCAGAAGAGCGAAAGCGAGAAGTTCGCCGGCGCCGCGCGGACGTATTCCGTCGAAGCGCTGATGCGCGACGGCCGGGCGCTGCAGGCGGGCACGTCGCACAACCTCGGACAGAACTTCGCGAAGGCGTTCGGCATCCAGTTCCAGGGACGCGACAAGGCGCTTCAGTACGTCTGGACGACGTCGTGGGGCATGACGACGCGGCTCATCGGCGCCGCCATCATGGTCCATGGCGACGACAACGGCCTGATCCTGCCACCTCGCATTGCACCGTACCAGGTGGTCATCGTCCCGATCCCGCGCGGCAACTGGCAGGAGACGGTCCTGCCGAAAGCGCGCGAGCTGCGCGACGCGCTGCAGGCCCGCGGCATCCGGGTGATGCTGGACGATCGCGACGCCTACACGCCCGGCTGGAAGTTCGCCGAATGGGAGCTGCGCGGCGTGCCGCTGCGCGTCGAGATCGGGCCGAAGGACATCGAGAAGTCGGCGGTCATGGTCGCGCGGCGCGACACGCGCGAGAAGCAGTCGGTGCCGATGGACGGTCTGCCCGACGCGTTGGCTGCGCGCCTCGACGAGATTCAGCAGGCGCTGTTCGACCGCGCGCTCAAGTTCCGCGAGGAGCACACGACCCGCGTCAGCTCGTACGACGAGTTCAAGGCGATCATGGAGGGACGTCCCGGTTTCGTGATCGCCGGCTGGTGCGGCAGCGCGGAATGCGAAGCGCGGATCAAGGCCGACACCCAGGCGACGCTGCGCAACATTCCCTTCACGGGCGCGGACGTCGAAGGGACCTGCGTCATCTGCGGAGGTCCGTCGCGCGGGGAAGCGTGGTTCGCGAAAGCGTACTGACGCGGCGTCAGCTTCGTGCCACGAGCGCCGCGGCGGCGTCGGGCCACCGCGACACGACGCGTTTGACGGCGGTGTGCCGGCGCGTGAGGCCTTCGCGGTGCACGATGGCGCGAAACGCCGACGCCACGTGCTCGCGCCACCACGCATCCCCCGTCCGCGAGGACGCATCGTAAGCGGCCGCCAGCGGTTCGAGGCAGCTCGCGTCCCCGACCTCCTCGATCGCCGCGAGGAACGCGACCGGCAGAGGACCCGCCCCCAGCAGACTCTCGCGCAGGTCGTAGAGCGCGACGCGGCTGCCCCGCGACGCGAGCCCCTGATGAACCTGTCCGCGGACGGCCTGCCATTCGGCGCGCACGGCCGCGTCTGCCTCGCGCTGCTCCCGTGCACGGAGGGCGTCCACCAGCCGCTGCAGCTGCGTGAGCGGCGCGGAGGCGGCGTGCCGCGCGAGAGCGGTTTTCATCGCGATCGGCGTGTCCGGCAGCCGGCCTGCGATCGCGTCCTGCCAGGCTTGATCGATCGCGGATGCCGCCTCGGACGGCTGCCGCGCGGAGGAGGCGAGATCGGGATCGCGTGCGAGGGCGCTTCGAACCGGCTCGATGACCTCGGGAGGAAGATCCTGGAGCGCATCGAGCGCGGCCGAACGCAGGGCGGTCGGACGGTTCCGGTCGAGGGCCGCGGCGACGAGCGCGTCGAGCGCAGCGGACGCGCTCGCGGCGTCCACGCTCGACACGAACGATCGCAGGAGCGCGGCCGCGGCCGGGAAGAGGGACGCGTCGGTGGACGCGAGGGCCTCCTTCGCGGCGGGAATCGCGCGGGGATCCCCGATGGCGTCCAGCGCCTGGATCGCGGCGGCGGCCGCCGCCGGTGTGCGCGCCGCGCGAACGACGTCCAGCAGCGGTTCGACCGCGCGCGCGCCAATGACACCCAGCCGCGCGATCGCGGCCTCGCGGGCCACGGGGTCCGCCCCGTCCAGCGCGCCGATCAGCCGCCGGATTTCTCCGGCGGCCGACGCTTTGATGACCACAGCGGGATTGTAACGGGAGAGAAGCTTCCAGCCGCCAGCCGCCAGCTTCCAGCTTAAAAAGGAAGCCCTTCCTCCTTTGAGCTGGCAGCTGGCAGCTGGAAGCTGGCAGCTTCACGCCGGACCGAAGGTCCGGCGTTACTGGGTGATCCGTACCACCAGCGCCGCGCGGCGATTGAGACGACGGGTCTCTTCGCGGCTGTTGTCGTACTTCGGCCGCTCTTCGCCGTAGCTCACCGTGCGCAG
>DASSOM010000187.1:0-4365 GCA_035700625.1 Vicinamibacterales bacterium | reverse complement strand
GCGCTGCCCGCTGTCGTGGCCGGGATCCCCGGCGCACGGCTGCTGCTCGCCGGGGCGCCTGCTCCTTATTATGATGTCGCCGCCGACGTCGCCGCGTCGGGCGCGGCCGCGGCGGTGACGCTGGCCGGTTACATCGAGTCGGAAGAGTCCCTCACGGATCACATCGCCGCGTGCGACGTCGGTCTGAGCCTGCGCTGGCCCACGGTGCGCGAGACCTCGGCACCCTGGGTCCGGACGATCGCGCTCGGCCTGCCCACCATCACGACCAGGTTGCGACACACGGCGGACGTGCCGGCGATGGGCGTGCGGGATGCGGGGCGCGGGACGCGGGATGCGTGGAGCGAGGAGCGAGGGGCGAGGAGCGAGGAGCGAGGCCCGGATCCGGTGACGATCGCGATTGATGTCGCCGATGAGGCGCGTGAACTGCCGGCGGCGA
Organism: Vicinamibacterales bacterium; assembly: GCA_035700625.1. Taxonomy (GTDB): domain Bacteria; phylum Acidobacteriota; class Vicinamibacteria; order Vicinamibacterales; family 2-12-FULL-66-21; genus DASSOM01. Next base: position 3,929 of record DASSOM010000187.1, on the reverse strand, counting down.
TGCGCTTACTGGCGAGCGATGCGGCGCTGCGCGAGCGGCTCGGCCGCGCCGCGCACGCGTGGTGGTCGCGTGAGCACACGTTCGAGCGGATGGCGGCGGATTACCGCCGCGTGATCGCCGACGCGCTCGAACGGCCGGCTCCGGAGGTGGCGCTGCCGGCGCACCTGCGCGCGGACCATCAAGGATGGCTGCGGGAGCTTGTGACCCCGTTCGGTCAGCGCGTTACTGAATGTATCCGAGGGATTTGACGGCGAAAACGGCTATGACGCCTTCAGAAGAGAAGCCTTGACCTGGGCGGGAACGTCGATCAGGACGAACCGGTCTGCGGAGAACAAGTAGTCCTCGCCGCTTTCGTCGATGACGCGCAGGTCCCCTTCTGCTTCCGCGTCCTTATCCGGCAGTACGACATAGATTTTGTTGCGCTCGAGCGATACCTCGTACCCCTTGTTGTCGATGCACACCGAGAACTGGCGCGGCCGTACGGTCCGCCTACGAGATCTGGTCGAGGTACCTCTTGCGTTTGAATTCTTTTTTGCCGATGCCATGTGCTTCATACCAGTGTAATTCGGCGAGGCGAATCCGGCCGTCCTTCAAACGAATTCTGGCCAGGCCCTTCATCTTCCTCCACCTGCCCTTGCCATACAACCGACGTAACCGGGGCAGGTCACGAATGCCGGTGCCGGTTGCAATCGTCTCGACGCCGGTGATGTCACCGAGGAGTTCGAAGTCCATTCGCGGGAATCGTCGTCGTGTCCGGCCGTCCACTGCGTCGATTGACAGGGCAAAACGTCGATTGCTACGCTCCGGTTCGAGGTGACGATTATACTGAACGGTGAATCGTTCGCGGTCGACCGGGATCCGGCTTCGTTCACCGTCGCCGCCCTGCTCTCGCATCTCGATGTCGATCCCGCCCGCGTCGCCGTCGAACGCAACTTCGTCGTCGTCAAGCGCGACGCGTACGCGAACACGCCGGTCGCCGACGGCGATCAGATCGAGATCGTGAACTTCGTGGGCGGCGGGTAAGGCATCATGTCTGAAGATCTGTTCGTCATCGGCGATCGCACGTTCGGCTCGCGCCTGATCATCGGCACCGGCAAGTACCCGTCTCACGAGAGCATGCGCGCCGCGCACGAGGCGTCCGGCGCAGAGATGGTGACGGTCGCGGTACGGCGCGTGAACGTCACCGATCGATCGAAGGCGTCGCTGCTCGATCACATCGACCCACGCCGGTATTTCCTCCTGCCGAACACCGCCGGGTGCTACACGGCGGACGATGCGATCAGGACGGCGCGGCTCGCGCGCGAGGTGGGCCTGTCGAACTGGATCAAGCTGGAGGTGATCGGCGACGAGAAGACGCTCTTCCCTGACAACGAGGCGCTGCTCGAGGCGACGCGCGTCCTCGTCCGCGAAGGGTTCGTCGTCCTTCCCTACACCAACGACGATCCGGTGATCTGCCGCAAGCTCGAAGAGGCGGGGGCGGCCGCCGTGATGCCCCTGGGCGCGCCGATCGGGTCCGGCCTCGGCATCCAGAACCCGAACAACATCCGGATCATCAAGGATCAGGCGCGCGTGCCGGTCATCGTGGACGCGGGCGTGGGCACGGCCTCCGATGCCGCGGTGGCGATGGAGCTCGGCGCCGACGGCGTCCTCATGAACACGGCCATCGCGCTGGCGCAGGATCCCGCCGCGATGGCGCGCGCGATGAAGCTCGCGGTGGAGGCCGGACGCCTGGCCTTCCGCGCCGGCCGCATTCCGCGCAAGGCGTACGCCTCGGCGAGCAGCCCGGCCGACGGCGTCATCGCCCCCGCGATGGCCAAGGCCTGAATGCGCGAGCGGCTCGAAGACACGCTTCGCCGCCTGAAAGCGGAACGCGACGAGGCGGACCGTCTCTACAACGAGGCGCTCACCGCGCTCGATCGCGCGCTGCCGCAACCGCCGGACCTGCCGTCGGTCACGCCCTCGTACGACGACCATCAGCTGGCGTCGCTGAACGGCTCCTGGAAGATCGCGCCGGCGCCGCCCGTTGCGTCGGGGCTGAAGGGAAAGCTCGTCGGCCTGATCTGGCGCGTCGTTGGGCCATTTTTCGAGCGGCAGTGCGCGTTCAATTCCGCGCTCGTCGATCACCTGAATCGCGCGCACGCCGCCCAGCACGCGTCCTATTGGGACGTGCAGGCACGCGTCGAGGCGCTGCGCGATCACGTGCACGCCCTGTTCACGTTCCACTCGCATCTGATTGCCTACCTGCAGCGCGTCACGCCGTACGTCGACACGCGCGAGCGCGACACGCGCGGCCAGACGCTGATCGTCAATGCCGCCATCAACGGCGTGGCCGACAAGGTCGGTGCGCTCGAGGAGATGCGGACGCAGGCGAGCCTCGCGCACCAGGCCGCGATCGCCACGCGGCGCGAACTGGAACGGCTCGCCGCGGGGATGCCGGCCGTCGCCTCCGCCAGCGCCGCTCCCGCACCGGCGGCCGTGGACGCGCCGCTGGACGCGTACAAGTACGTGGGGTTCGAGGACCGGTTCCGCGGCTCCCGTGAGCAGATCCGCGAGCGCCAGGCCGACTACCTGCCGATGTTCACGGGCGCTTCCGATGTGCTGGACGTCGGCTGCGGACGCGGGGAGTTCCTCGATCTGCTGTCGCAGCACGGCATCACCGCGCGCGGCATCGATCTCAATCACGAGATGGTCGAGGCGTGCCGCTCGCGCGGCCTGTCAGTGGACGAGGCCGATGCCGTCGCATACTTGACGGGATTGGCGGACGGGCAGCTTGGCGGCCTGTTCGCCGCACAGGTGGTCGAACACATGCCGCCGGCGTACCTGCTGCGGTTCCTCGAACTCGCACAGCAGAAGCTGCGGCCCGGCGCGCCGCTCGTGCTCGAGACGCTGAACCCCGCGTGCTGGTCCGCCTTCTTCGACGCCTACATCCGCGACATCACGCACGCGTGGCCGCTGCACCCGGACACACTTCATTACTTAGTGCTCGCCGCCGGCTTCAGCGACGCGCGGATCGACTTCCGCGGGCCGGTGCCGCCGGAAGAGCGGCTCGAGCCCCTGCCGGAATCAGCAGAGGCCGCCGTGCGCGGCCCTTTCAACGGCAACGTCGCCAAGTTGAACGAGCGGTTGTTCTCGTTCCGCGACTACGCGATCGTCGCGCGGCGCTAGTCGCGCGCGGGTCACCGTGTAAGATCGCCCGGGCACAATTGGGCTGATTGCGTAAGTCTTACGCGATTTCTGCCTGGCAGGCGCCTTCACGCCTTCCTCACGCCTTCCGGTCTGCGCGCAAATGCGCAGAAATCCTCGAAATTACAGATTTGGCACGTCATTTGGTCCTGCGCACAATGGCTGAGCTGAGCTGTGCCGTTGTCATTTTGCGTTCGGCGCGGGATCGATCCTCGTGAGGCGACCCACAGTTCTGTGATGCCGAGCGGCGCGCGACGCGGCGCACGGCTCGCGCACCGAGTCCCCTATCTGACTCTTACGTAGGCAGTTAGCACGACGTCAGGACGTCGGCGTCCGGCGGAATGGCTCTTGCCCCACGGCCCGCACAACCGCATGAGGGGTGACATGGCTCTGAGATCTAGGTTCGCAAGACTCGTAGGTGTGGTGGCGCTCATTCTGTGCGGCGCCGTGAGCGCGCACGCGCAGAGCGCGACGCTGGCGTGGGATGCGAACACGGAGCCGAACGTCACCGGCTACAAGATTTATTACGGCACCAAGTCCCGGACCTACACGAAGTCTGTGAATGTCGGCAAGGTCACGACGTATACGGTCTCCGGACTGGATCAGTCGCTGGACTATTACTTCGCCGTTCAGGCCTACAACTCCGCCGGCCTCTCGAGCGCGTTCTCCAGTGAAGTGAAGCTGCCGGCGCCGGTGCCGCCCGGGACGACGGTCATCAGCTCTTTCAAAGCGAACGCGTCGTACCC
>DASSOM010000186.1:0-6977 GCA_035700625.1 Vicinamibacterales bacterium | reverse complement strand
CGCGTTCCGGAGACGATGGAGGTAATGAAGGAGCCCGCATTGTAGCGCCGGGGGCGGCGGACACAAGCGAAAGGACCATCGAAGGCGCATCCACATGGGGCACACGCGCCGGAGATGGCGCTCGGGAGCGCAACTTTTTTTTCGTGTGTCCGGTTGTGCACAGGCTTTCCACCGTTCGTCCACAGATTTTCCACAGGCCATTCTTGACGCCCGCGCGGACGCGCCGTACGCTGGATCCTTCGATGATCACCCGCAGGCCGCCGCATGTACGACGGACCGTTGTGACGATCGCCGTCGCCCTCGCCCTGGTGACGGCGGACGCTGCCCGGCCGGTCGCGCAGCAGGCACCGCCGCCCGCGACGTGGTATCGCATCTTTCTGCGCGACGGCTCCACGCTCGTCAGCTTCGGCGAGTACGCGCGCGTCGCGAACCGGCTCGTCCTGTCGCTGCCGCTCGACGGCCAGCTCGCCTCGCCGACGCTGCAGCTGGTGAGCATTCCCGCGGACTCCGTGGACTGGACCCGGACGAACGCGTACGCGGAGGCTGCCCGCGCGGCGCGCTACGCGGACACGCGCGGCGCCGACGACTACGCGATGCTGACGCAGCAGGTCGCCGCCGCGCTCAATCAGATCGCGTTGACCGACGATCCGTCACGTCGCCTCTCGATGGCGGTCGAGGCGCGGCGGAATCTCGCACAGTGGCCGGCGCAGCATTTCGGCTATCGCGCCGCGGACGTCGCCCAGCTCGCCGGCATGTTCGACGAAGTCATCTCGGGACTGCGGGCGCAGACGGGGCAGGGGCGCTTCGAGTTGAGCCTCGTCGCCAACACGGGCGGTCCGCCGCCGGTGCCGCTCATGCCGCCGCCGACCGCGGAGGAAGCGGCCGCGCAGGCGCTGCACGCGGCGGCGCTCACCGGCGACGCCGCCGAGCGGACGACGCTGCTGCGCGCGATTGCGACGGCGCTCGCCCCTGCCGCCGACGGCGGATGGGCGGCGCGGATTCGATCGCGGGCGGAAGCCGCGCTGCGGGAAGAGGAGCGGATCGACGCGGACTACGCGGCGCTGACCCGCGACGCGCTGCGCGAAGCGGACGCGCGCGCGCGCGAGGCGGACGTCCGCGGCGTGCAGCGCGCGATCGGCCGCGCGCTCAAGGCGGACGATCGCCTCGGCCGCCGGCGGCCCCACGAGAGCGCCGCGCTGATGGCGGCGCTCGACGCCAGGCTCGCCGCCGCCCGCCGCTTCCGGCTCGAACGCGATCGCTGGGAAGCGCGCCGCGCGGCGCTCGCCAGGTACGAGAAGCTGATCGAGGAGCCGTCGAACGTGCTGCGCGAGGCACGCGAGCCGCTCGAGGACATCCGGCGGTTGTCGGGCCCCTCGCCCCGGACGCTCGCGCGGCTTCATGCGCGCGTGTCCGTCGCCTCGCGGCTGCTCGCGCTGGTGCAGCCCCCCGAGGACGCCCGGACCGCTTACAGCCTGTTGCGGGATGCCTTTCGCATGGCGGAGCGCGCGGCAACGGTCCGGCAGAAGGCTGTCGCCTCGGCCGACCTCCGCGTCGCGTGGGATGCCTCCTCGGCGGCCGCCGCCGCGTTGATGCTGTTCGACCGCGCGACGGCCGAACTCGAGGCGCTCGCCCGGCCCCCGGAATTCGAGTGATTACTCCGCGATCGACCCGCCTGGTGCGGGTCCCCGACCTCCGCTCGTTTCAGCACGCGATCGTCCGTCGTCTGCCCGCCGCGCCGATCGAGGCGCGACGCTGTGCGCTGCTCGTGCCGTCGCACGCGGCCGCCGAGGAACTGCGTCGCACGATCGAGCGGTCGATGCTCCGCGGACCGAGCGTCGCGGCGATGCCCGATCTCCTGACGCGCGATGGCCTGTACGCGCGGCTCCACGAGCGGCTCGGCGCGCCGCCGCTGCTGTCCAATTTCGATCGCGAAGTGCTGTTCCGACGCGCCGCGCGCGAGGCCGCCGCGGCCGGCCACGAGCCGCCCTTCCAGGTTCGGGCTGGCCTCATCGTCGAAATGCTCGCGCTCTACGACGAGCTGCGCCGGCGCCACAAGACCGTGGACGCCTTCGAGCGGCTGCTCCTCGATTCCCTCCAGGACGTGGCCGACACCGACCGCGGCGCCGAACGGATGCTTCGGCAGACGCGATTCCTCGTCGCGGCCTTCCGGGCCTTCGACGCGCACGTGTCCGCGTCTGGGCGTCTCGATGAGCACGGCCTTCGCGCCCGCGCGCTGGCGCACGATGGCATCTTCTATACGCACGTGATCATCGCCATCCCCGATCAGACGGCCGATCGGCGCGGGCTGTGGATTGCGGACGCGGATCTGCTGGCCCGGCTCCCCGGCCTGACGCGCATCGATCTGATCGCCACGGAGGGGCTGCTCGCGTCCGGGTTTCATCAGCGTGTCCACGATCAGCTGTTCCCCGGGATCGAAGAAGAGCGTGAGTCGCTGCCGCAAGACGCGCCCGTCCTCGTCGTCCCTGATGTGCCGCCGGGCGCGGCGGCGCCGCGGACGTTTCTCTGCCGCGATCGCGAGGAGGAACTGGTCGATGTCGCGCGGCTGCTGAGAACGGAGCGGCCGTCGCAGGATCCCGCGCGCGTGGCCGTCGTCTTCCAGCGGCCGCTGCCGTACCTGTATCTCGCCCGCCACGTGTTTGCCGACGCGGGAGTTCCGTACCAGGCAGCGGATGCGCTCCCGCTTGCGGCCGAGCCGTTCGCCGCCGCCGTCGATCTGCTCTTCGAGGCGATGGCCGAGGCATTCACGCGCGCGACGCTCATCGCGCTGCTGCGAAGCCCGCACTTCCGGATCGAGGATGGCGGCCGGCCGCTCGCGGCGTCCGACATCGCCGCGCTCGATCGCGCCCTCGTCGAGTGGAAATATCTCGGCGACGCCGATCGGCTCGCGGCGCTCGCGGAACGCGCGAACGGCCGCCACGCCGGCGCGCGTCCCGCGCTCGACGCCGCGCTGGGCGCGGCGCGCGAGCTGCAGGCCGTCGCGGGCGCCGAACGCGCGTCCGCTCAGATCGCCGCGCTGCTGGCGTGGATTGCCGCTCACGAACGGCACCTGCGTCCGGAGGATCCCTGGGCCTCGCGCCACCTGCGTGCGCGCGGCGCGGTGCTCGCGGCGCTCGAGCGTCTTCGCGAGGCGCACGCCGCGTTCGACGACGAACCGCTGTCGGTGGCGGAGCTGGCCGGAACCGTCCGGCGCTGGATCGAAGGGCAGACGTTCTCGCCGCGGTCCGGCCGCGACGGCGTCGTCCTGCTGGACGCCCGCGCGGCAGCCTTTGCCGACCTCGACGAGATCCGCCTCGTCGGGCTCGTCGAGGGTGACTGGCCGGAGCCGTCGCCCCGCAGCATCTTCTATCCGTCCTCACTGTTGACGCCGCTCGGCTGGCCGGCGGATCCGGAGCGGGTCGCCGCCGCCCGCGCGCAGTTCCTCGATTTGCTTCGCCTGCCGCGCCGCCGCGTGTCCGTCTCGACGGTGACGCTCGAAGACGACTCGCTCGTCTCGCCGTCGCCGCTCGTGGACGACATCGACGCCGCGGGCCTCGCGATGGAACGGCGAGTGGCCGGGCCGCCCGTTCGCGTGCTTGCGCACGAGGCGCTCATCGAGGCGCCCGTGGCGAGCGAGGCGATCTGCGGCGCCGCCGCCGAGTGGCTGGCGCTTCGGCTGCGCCGAACCGGAGTCGAGGCGCGATGCCAGGGGCAGACCGGCGCACGCGAGCCTCGCGCCTATGCGGTCAGCCACGTCGAAACGTATCTGAGCTGTCCGTTCAAGTACTTCGCGGCGCACGTGCTGCGATTGCCGGAGGAGCGGGAAGAACAGGGCTGGCTCACCCCGCAGGAGCGCGGGCAGCTCGTCCACGAGGTGTTCCGCGATTTCTTCGCGGCCTGGCAGGCGAGCGGACGTGGCGCGATCACGCTCGAGAGCGTCGACGAAGCCCTCGCGTTGTTCACGACGCTCGCCGAACGGCGCCTGGAGGATCTGCCCGAAGGCGATCGGGCGCTCGAGCGCACGTTCCTCATGGGATCCGCCGCCGCGCCCGGGCTCGCCGAGCGCGCGTTCGCGTTCGAGATCGAGCAGGGCACGCCGGTCGTCGAACGCCTGCTCGAGCACGAGCTGTCGGGTACGTTCACCTTCCAGGGAGAGGAGGGGGTTCGTGAGGTGCGGCTCCGCGGCAAGGCGGATCGCATCGATCTCCTCGCCGATGGATCGCTGCGTCTCATCGACTACAAGCTGGGTCGCGCGCCGGACCGACAGCGCGCCCTGCAGTTGCCGATTTACGGCGTGTGCGCCGCGCAGGCGCTCGACGGACGGCACGGGCGATCGTGGCGGCTGTCATCGGCGGGGTATGTGGCATTTCGCGAGCGGCTTCCGTTCGTGCCGCTGTGCGGCGGCGCCGAACTGCCGGACAAGCTCGACGACGGCGTGCGGCGTCTGCTCGACGCGCTGGACGCGATCGAGCGCGGCGACTTTCCGGTCGATCCGTTCGAACCGTATCGATGCACCTGGTGCGCGTATCCGGCCGTCTGCCGGAAGGACTACGTCGGCGATGAGTGATCAGCTGCCGCTCTTCGACGCGCCCGCATCGGCGCCCGTCTCTCCGGAGCCCGTCTCCCCGGCGCTGCAGGCGGACCTCGACGCGCGCGCGTTTGCGGCGGATCCGTCGCACAACGTGGTCCTCGAAGCCTCCGCCGGCACGGGCAAGACGACGGTGCTCGTGGCGCGCTACGTCAACCTGCTGCTGCGCGGCGTCGATCCCTCGAACATTCTGGCGATCACGTTCACGCGCAAGGCGGCGGCCGAAATGCGCGAGCGGATCCTCGCCGAACTGCGGCGCGCCGCCGCCCAGTCGGCGGGCGATCGGCATCTGTGGTCGACGCTGCGCGATCGGCTCGCGGACATCCAGATCAGCACGATCGACGCGTTCTGCCTGTCGCTGCTGCGCGACTTCCCGCTCGAGGCGGATCTCGATCCCGGCTTCGAGATGGCGGACGAAACGGAAGTGCCGCGGCTCATCGGCCGCGCGCTGGATCGCGCGATGCGGATTTTCGTCTCCCTTGCGAAGCGCGAGCCCGAACTGGCGCTCGTCCTCGCGCAGCTCGGCATCGCGCGCACGCGCGAGGGGCTCGCGCATCTGCTCGAGCGCCGGATCGTCGCCTGGGAGGTGCTCGATCGGTTTCTCGCGCGCGGTCCGGCCGACCTGACCGCGGAGCGCGTGTGCCGCGCGGCCGTCGTCGATCTGGCGGACGCGCTCGCGACCGTTCCAGGCGGGCTGACGGCGTTCGTCGACGGCGGTCCGCGGCTCCACCTCCGCTACCGCCTCCTCGCGCGTGATCTCCTGTCGCTCGACGCGCTGCAGACCGCCGACGTCGCGACGATCCGCGGCGTCCTCGATCGCGTCGCCGCGCATTTCCTGACGGCGTCGCGCAAGCCGCGCACCGCCGAGCGCATCGCGCCCTACACCGCCGATGACTACCCGAATCGCGACGCGGGACGCCGGCATCGCGCGGCGGTCGTGGCGTTGAGCGGGCGCGTCGCCGAGATCCTGCGCGTGTTCGCGCGCGATCTCAACGTGGTCATCGCGCGCGGCATCCGGCGAATGTTCACGATCGCGCTCGCCGAGTATGCGCGCACGCTGCAGGAGCGCTCCGTCCTCGACTTTCCGGACGTCCTCACGCGCGCGGTGGACCTGCTGCGGCGCATGGACGAGTTCTCGCAGAGCCGGTTTCGGCTCGAGGGACGCTACCATCACGTCCTCGTCGACGAGCTGCAGGACACGAGCCGCAAGCAGTGGGAGCTCGTCGCGCTGCTCGTGCAGTCCTGGGGCGAGGGGCTCGGCGTCGCCGGACAGACGTCGATCTTCGTCGTCGGCGATCGCAAGCAGTCGATCTACCGGTTCCGCGACGCCGAGGTTGCCGTCATGCACCAGGCGGCGCGCTTCATCGAGGGCCTGCGTGCGGACGCGCGCCCGCGCCGCTCGATCACGCGCAGCTTCCGCGCCGTCCCGGAGCTGCTGGCCTTCGTCAACGCCGTCTTCGCCGACGTCGGGTCCGGCGCCCGCCGTCCGGACGATTTCAAGTACGACGACGACGACCGCTTCCCGAACCTCGATCCTCGCCCCTCGAACCTCGCCCCTCGCTCCTCGATCCTCGGCCTTGCCGCCGCGGAGGATCCCGTCGCCTGCGCCGCGGCCGTCGCCGACGAAATCGTCCGCGTGCTCCGCGACGGGCAGGTGCGCGATCGCGAAACCGGCGTCATGCGGCGCGCCCGGGCAGGCGACATCGGGATCCTGTTTCGATCGCGTGCGAGCCATCGCGAGTTCGAGCGCGAGCTGGAGCGGCGTGGAATCCCCGTCTACGTCTACAAGGGGCTTGGATTCTTCGACGCCGACGAGATCAAGGATGCGCTGGCGCTCGTCCGCTTCCTCGCCAACCCGGCGTCAGACCTGCGCGCGGCGGCGCTGCTGCGGTCGCGCATCCTGCGCCTGTCGGACGCCGGGATTGCGCGGCTGGCACCCGGCCTGGCGTCCGCGCTGACGGCCGCCGATCCGCCCGATGCCGCGGCGGCGCTCGACGAAGACGACGGTGCGGTGCTCGCGATGGCGCGCCGGCACGTCGCCGCGTGGCTTGCCGAAGCGGATCGCGTGCCCCCGGCTGACCTGATCGAGCGGATTCTGCCGGAGGTGGCGTATGCGTGGGAACTGCGCGGCCCACGCGCCGCACAGGCGTGGGAGAACCTCAAGAAGATGCGCGGCCTGATCCGCCGCATCCAGAATCGCGGGTACGCGACGCTCGCGCGGCTTGCCGAACAGCTCGACTTTCTCTCCGCGGGCGACGAGTCCAACGCCGTGATCGAGGCGCTCGACGCCGTCAACCTGATGACCGTGCACGCCGCGAAGGGACTCGAGTTTCCAATCGTCTTCGTCGTCAATCTCGCCAAAGGCGCGAGCGGACCGCCGCGGCCCGTGCGC
>DASSOM010000185.1:0-2917 GCA_035700625.1 Vicinamibacterales bacterium | reverse complement strand
GCGGCCGGACCGGCGCGCGCGCGACCGTCGGACGTCCGTTTCGCGCCGCGAGCTCCACGAGTGCCGCCACCCGCGCGCTGGATCGCCGCCGCTCGTCGCGCAGCAGCCGCCAGACGATGACGCTGAGACTGATCGCCATGGCCATCGAGAGGAGCGTGACGCCGACGAGCGTGCCATCCATGAGTGGTGATCCTTGCCAGTTGCCAGTTGCCAGTTACCAGTTACCAGTTACCAGTTGCCAGTTGCCAGTTGCGCATTTGCTAGTTCGGGAGGCCGGCGGTGAGGGCGGGCGTCATTCACTCCCTTCCTAGCGCAGTTTGAATTCGACGGCGACTTCGACGATCACGTCGACGGGTGTCCCGTGGCGCGTGGCGGGGGAGAACCGCCATTGCCGCACCGCATCGACCGCTCGCTGATCCAGGCCAGCGCCGAGTCCATGCAGGAGCTTGACGTCGCCGACGCCGCCGTCGCTCCGCACGACGATCTCGAGGACGACGTCACCTTCGATGTTGCGCTGTCGCCCTTCTTCCGTGTAGTCCGGCTTCACCTCGCGCAGCAGAGACGGGGGCGTGATGCCGCTGCCCGGACGGTACGGTCCTCCGCCCGTCCCGCCGCCCGATCCGTCGCCGATCCCGGCTCCGGTGCCCTCGCCGACGCCCGTACCTTTGCCGTTGCCCGTGCCGCCCTCGGCACCGGGTCCCGGTGACGGTTCTTCACGCGGAGCTTCCTTCAGCACGCCGATCCGATCCTGTGCGTCCGCGGCAACCGCAACGACCGGGGCGACGACGGGCGGGAGCGGTTCGGCGCGAAGCGGCGGCGGGTTGCTCACGCGCTGCACAGGCGGTCTGACGGGCGGCGGACGCCGAATCGGAATCGGGCTCCGAAGCGCGGCGCGTCCCTGACGCTCCGCCTTCGGCGGCGGACGGACCGCCTTGCGTCCACCACCGCCCCCGCCCCCACCCGGGCCGGGCGTCGTGAGGAAGACGAGCCGCATGGTCGTCGCGGGGGCTGGCGCGGTGTCCCCCGCGGGCCGGACGAAGCCCATCGTCAGCAGGACGATGATGCCCGCGAGCGCGGCGTGTACCGTGCCCGATGCCGCCAGCGGCAGGCCCGCCCGCCGGCGCGCGCGGACCGGCGGCGCGAACATTTCGCGCGGCATCTCAACAGGTGTTCGCAGCAGGCGGACCAGGCGGACGGCCTCGTCCTCCCTGAAGAAGTACGGCTCGCGCGTCGTTGCGCCGCCTGACGCGAGGAGCGCGCGGACGTCGCGGACCCGCACGCCCGCCGCGCGCGCGATCTCGCGGGCGGAAAACACCTCGGGAAGCGCATCGGACGTCATGGCGGGCTGCGGTCGTTCCGGCAAAAGCCGTTCCTTCGGTGTTTCGGCGTCTGGCCGGAGGATCTGTTGTGAACGGCGGCGGTGCGCTGTGCACGATCAGAGACAGGTTGTGCTGTCGGTAAGACACCCACCTTCGCGGCTTCGCCGCTACGGTGGGCAAGGACCCACCTTCGCGGCTTCGCCGCTACGGTGGGCAAGACGGTGGGCAAGCAAGCCGCATGTGGGTCAGGGCTTCAGCCCTGACCGGTGATGTACAGTGCCCGGATGCACACAGCGATAGTGACGGGCGCATCGAGCGGGATCGGCCGTGCCGTCGCGCAGCGATTCGCGCGGGAGGGAACGGCCGTGCTCGCCGTCGGCCGCCAGCGTGCCGCGCTGGAAGAGGTGGCCTCATCCATCAAGTCGGCCGGAGGCCGCTCCGCGATTCTGGAGGCGAACGTCACCGCGGCGGACGCGCCTGCCGCGATGGTCGACGCCGCGCTCCAGGCGTTCGGCGAACTTCACACCATCGTCACGGCCGCCGGAATCATTGCATCAGGCACGATAGAAACGACGAGCGACGAGGACTGGGATCGGATGCTCGACGTGAACCTGCGCGCGCCGTTCCGGCTGATGCGCGCGGCGGTCCCGCATCTGACGAAGACCCGTGGATCGGTCGTCCACGTATCGAGCGTCACTGGCCAGCGATCGTTCCCGGGCGTGCTGGCGTACTGCGTGAGCAAGGCGGGCATCGATCATCTCACGCGCTGCGCGGCACTCGAACTCGCACCGAGCGGTGTCCGCGTCAACGCGGTCAACCCGGGCGTCGTCGTCACGAATCTGCATCGCCGCAGCGGCATGACCGAGGAAAGCTACGCGGCGTTCCTGGAGCGCTCGAAAGGGACGCATCCGCTCGGCCGTCCCGGCCAGGCGGAGGAGATCGCAGAGTTGATCGTCTTCCTGGCGTCAGACCGCGCCGGCTGGATCACCGGCGAAACGATCTCGATCGACGGCGGCCGCCACCTTACTTGCGCTCGCTAACGCTTCGCGCCTTCCACGAAGCGGTAGCCATCTCGTTCGGCGAGCGTGCGCACGGCGGCGAACCCTTCCGCCTGGAGCGTGCGGATGGGGCCGTGCTCTGCATAGTGCGGATCCGATTGTCGGCGGCTGATGAGCGCGCCGAGGCCCGCGCGCGGCGCGGTGTCGATGACGACGATGCGGCCGCCGGGGCGGAGGACGCGACGGACCTCGCGCAGGCATGCGACGCGCTCTTCGGGCGTGAGCGCCGGAAGGACAGACGGCAGCACCGCCACGTCGAACGCGTCCGCGTCGTACGGGAGTGATGCGAGCGGCGCGCGCGTGAACTCGGCGAGGGCGCCCTCGCGTTCGACGATCGCGCGAGCGCGATCGAGCGGTGCCTGATCCGGACCGGCGACGTGCGCCTGGCCGGTCAGCCCGGCCTTCGACGCGAGCGCCGCGGTGAGACGCGGATCGTGCGTGCCGACGACCAGCAGGCGATCGCCGAGCTTGACGCCGGTCATCGTCACCGCCAGCGGCTCGGCGGGCGCGGACTTGCGGAACCAGGCCATCTCATTGGAA
>DASSOM010000184.1:0-13448 GCA_035700625.1 Vicinamibacterales bacterium | reverse complement strand
GCCTCGTTCGGCGGCACCGCCCCGTACCTGCAATTCTTTGCCGCGATCATGGTCGCAGGCTGGTACGGCGGGCTGGGGCCGGGCATCCTCGCGACCGTCCTCTCGGCCTCCGCCGCGTTCTACTTCTTCCTGCCGGCGGCCGAGCGGCTGGCCGTGAACACGGTCCCCGATCTCCTCTCGCTCGGCATGTTCGTCGTCGTCGGTCTCGGCATCTCGTGGCTCAACCACCAGCTGCGGCGCGCCGCGGACGCGTCGGCGTCCCGTGCGGAACGGCTGGATGCCATCATCAACACGACGGCCGACGGCATTATCGTCATCGACGCGCAGGGGCGCATCCAGGCAGTCAATCCGGCGGCGGAGCGCCTGTTCGGGTACGCGGCGCACGAGATGCTCGGACGCAACGTGAGCATGCTCATGCCGAGCCCGCATCGCGAGGAGCACGACAGCTACATCGCCCGATATCTCGAAACCGGCCGGGCGACGATCATCGGCATCGGACGTCAGGTGGAAGCCGTGCGGAAGGACGGGACGACGTTCCCGGTGCATCTGTCGGTGGGCGAAATGACGCTCCATGGCGAGCGGGCGTTCACGGGGATCCTGCACGACCTGACGACCCGTGTCGAGATCGAGACCCGGCTCCGGGAGCAGACGGCGCTGGCCAGACTGGGAGAGATGGCCGCGGTAATCGCGCACGAGGTGAAGAACCCGCTGGCCGGGATCCGCGGGGCGGTGCAGGTGTTCGGCAGCCAGATGCCCGACACCGATTCGAGGAAGAGCGTGCTGAAGGAGATCGTCTCCCGCATCGATGCGCTCGATCAGATGATGAAGGACCTGCTGCTGTTCGCGCGCCCGCCGACGCCGCGGCGGTCGCCGACCGACGTCGTTCCGCTCGTGGCGAGCACCGTCAGCCTTCTGAGGCAGGATCCAGCCTGGAAAGAGGTCGACATCGACGTTGACGGATCCGCGCCCGCGGTATCGGCGGATGCGGACATGCTCAGAATCGTGTTTCAGAATCTGCTGATCAACAGTGCCCACGCCATGAACGGCAAGGGACGGATTCGCGTCGCGGTCGGCAGCAGCGAATCCGAATGCCGGATTGCCTTCAGCGATTCGGGCCCGGGGATTCCCAACGAGGTCCGCGAAAAGATCTTCACGCCGTTCTTCACGACGAAGGCCCGCGGCTCCGGCCTCGGACTGCCGACGGCGAAACGGCTGATCGAGGCGCACGACGGTCAGCTGGCGATCGATTCGCCGCAAACGGGTGGGACGACGGTCGTCATCCGGCTGCCGCTGTGAGCGCGGCGGGCCAATCGCAAGATTACGCAGGAACGTAGGTCAGCCTGATCACGTTCTCGCCAATCCGATCGTGAGCGATCAGGCGGAGCGGCGGCCGAGGGCCGGCGAAATACGGTTGGCCGTGACCGAGGACGACGGGGTGCAGGTAGATGCGATATTCGTCGATCAGGCCACGTTCGGTGAGGCTGTGCGCCAGGTTCGGGCCGGCCACTTCGATCTCTCCATCTCGCTCCGCCTTCAGCGCCCTGATCGCGCCTTCCAGATCATTCTGAATAAGGTTCGCGTTGGGGCCGACCGACGTCAACGAGCGCGAGACGACCCATTTCGGCTGCTTCCGCCACGCCTCCGCGAACGCGTGTTCGTCTGGACCCCATCCAGGATCATCGTCGTCCCAGACGCGCATCACCTCGTACATCTGGCGGCCGTACACACTGCCCGCCTGCCTCTGAGCCTCCTCGACGAAGTGGCGGAAGAGCACAGGGTCCGGCGCGAACGCCGTATGGTCGACGTAACCGTCCAGTGACTGGTTCATTCCGAAGACGAGCCTGGCCATCCCACTTCCCTCCTCCCGCGGTCAGGCCATACTACGCGAGATCACGCGCATTCTCCGTCTGAACACGGCGTCCATGGCCAGCGCCAGACCGGCAATTGGAAGAACGACGTCGGCGCGGACGCCGAGCAGGCTCGCGGCCGATCCGCCGATCACCGACCAGACGATCGGAACAATCGACAGGCGCGCGGGGGCGTCCCGGGCGAGGATCAGCAGGCCCGCCGTGAAGATCGTCGTCGGGCACGGTACGCCGAACGCGGGGATCCTCACCCACGTGGCGTACTGAGCCGCGTTGATCACGGGATACAGCAACGAGTACGCGATCAGGAGCCACGCCAGGACCGCCCAGGTTCCACCGCGCGAGGCGAACGACACGCGGCGCCGCGCGACGCCGAACCACAGGAAGAGCGTCCCCTCGACGAGGAACAGCGCGGCGAACAGCCACGCGGCCGCGTTGATGCGCGTGAAGAACACGGCGTGGTACGCCACGGCGGACCAGATCCAGTGCGCCGCCAGGAGCGCGCTGACCCATCGATCGGACGGCCGGCGCAACGCCAGCAGCCTCAGGCTCACGGCCGCCGATGCGATCCACAGCACGACGACAGCCGGCCACAGCGCGGTGTTGTACGCGGCAAACAGATCGAAGAACTGCTCTCTCGTGAACGGCAGCGGCATGTGTGTTCTCCTGCCGTCGCAACCGTACTCGAAGCAAGCGAGATGCCTGCGGAATTTCGCGCGTCCGTTGCGCAGAATTCCGCGCTGACATGACACCCGGTGCGGCGGAGTGCGCGCGATCCGCGCGCTGGCACGCGGCAGACTTCGTGCGTCTTGATCGACATGACGATCAGCACGAAGGAGGTCGCCATCTCAGCCGTCCGCGCGAAGAAGCCTCTCATTCAAGGACACGTGAGGCCCGGCTTCGAATCGGTACACGAGACGTTCGAAGAGAACTTCACCCGCCGGCATGAGCTCGGCGGCGCGTGCTGCGCCTACGTCGACGGCGAAAAGGTCGTCGATCTCTGGGGAGGCATTCGGCGCAGAGAGACGGGCGAGCCGTGGGAAGCGGACACGATGGTCGTCGTGCATTCGGCCACGAAGGGCCTGGCGGCGATGACGCTCGCGCTCGCACACTCGCGCGGGTGGCTCGACTACGACGAGCGGGTGGCGACGTACTGGCCCGAGTTCGCTCAGTGCGGTAAGGCGGCGATCACCGTGCGCCAACTGCTCGCCCATCAGGCCGGGCTGTTCGCCTTCGACGAGCCGGTCGACCGGGCGATCGTCGCGGATCCGGACCGGCTGGCGGCGGTCATGGCGCGGCACACGCCGGCCTGGCCGCCCGGCACCCGGCAGGCGTATCACGGCCTGACGCTCGGGTTCTACGAGGGGGAGCTGCTGCGGCGCGTCGACCCACGGCATCGGACGCTGGGACAGTTCTTTCAGGACGAAATCGCGACCCCTCTTCACGAGGAGTTCTACATTCGCCTGCCCGAAGACATTCCGAACGCGCGCCTCGCCACGCTTTCACCACCAGGCATGGTCAGGATGCTGCTCGGCTTCCGTCCGCTGCGGCTGCTCGTCGAGGGACTGAATCCGCGTTCGAACATTTCGCGCGCGCTCAGCAGGAACCCAGGCACGTCCGTTTATCTCGACGAGTCTCGGGTGTACGCGCGCAATCTGGAAGTGCCGGCAGGCGGAGGCGTCGGTACGGCGCGTGCCATCGCGCGTGCCTACGGCGCCTTCGCCACCGGCGGTCACGAACTCGGGCTGCGCCGCGAGACGCTGGACCTGCTCGCCGCACCCGCGGTTCCTGCAACGCACGGCTTCTACGACGAATGCCTGAAGGGGGACGTGCAGTTCGCGCTCGGCTTCATGAAGCCGTCTGACACCTGGCGCTTCGGCGGCCCGCACTCGTTCGGCTCGCCGGGCACGGGCGGCGCGCTCGGCTATGCCGATCCCGACGCTGGCGTCGGCTACGCGTATGTGACAAGTCGCATGGGGACCGTCTTCACGGGCGATCCGCGCGATGTGGCCCTGCGGAATGCGCTGGATATGGCGCTCCGGTCCCAACGGACGCCGACACGTCGGCAACCGCAAATGTCGGTGCGATCTCGACCGGCGTAGATACCGAGTTGGCAATGAAGCAACTCTCGTGTGCTTTGGCGATCAAGGTGCGGGCCGGTCTCAACCCGCGGCAACAGCCGTTCGGCATCGGATTCGCACCGGCGCACGCTAACCGAGGTACTGCGATGACGCGACGGAAACAGATGGAGATCGTGCTGACGGCCGCGCTGGCTGCCGCGAGCTGCGCGACGACGATGACCGTCGGGTCGCACGTGGAGCGGGGGCTCGACTTCTCGACGTATCGGACGTTTGATTGGGGCCCCGCCGACGCCCTGCCGGCCGGCGACCCCCGTCTGACGCGGAACCCGTTCTTCAACGACCACGTGCAGGGTGCGATGGAGACGCAGCTGGCCGCCAGAGGTCTCGCGCTGTCGACGACGGGCACGCCGGATCTCCTGATTCACTATCACGCGAATATCAGCGAGCGCATCGACGTCAACCACCTGGATCGCCGCTATGGGTATTGCGCGGTGGACGACTGCCCCGTCGACACGATCAGATATGAAGCTGGCACACTCGTCGTCGATATCGTCGACGCGCGCTCCAACACATTGGTCTGGCGCGGCTGGGCTCAGAACGCGGTCGGGGACATGCTGGACGACCCGAAGGCGATGCGACGGATCATCGTCCAGGCGGTGGCGCGAATGCTGGAGCGGTTTCCGCGGACGCTCTCGTCAGAGCGGCGCGCAGGTCACGGCAGGAGGACCCCATGAACGCGGCAACGATTCGCCTGAGTCGGCTCGCCGCGCTCGCCGTATCGGCGCTGATGCTCACCGGGTGCGCGACGATGAGCGTGGGTTCGTACCTGGCGCGCGGACTCGACCTCCACGCGTACCACACGTTCGACTGGGGCCCTCCGGACGCCCTCTCCACGGGCGATCCGCGGCTCGACAACAACCGCTTCTTCGATGAGCGCGTGCGGAGCCAGGCCGAACGGATGCTGGACGCCAGGGGCTTCCAGAGGGTGACGTCGGGCGCGCCAGACCTGTTGATTCACTACCACGTGAACATCTCACAGGACGTCCACGTCAGCCATCGGGATCGTGGCGATCGGGAGCGAGGCGGATTCGATCGTGACCCGTACGTGTACGACGCCGGCACGCTGGTCATCGACCTCGTCGACCCGCGGACGGAAACGTTGGTCTGGCGCGGCTGGGCGACGGGCAGCATGGAAGGCGCGATCGACGATCAAGCCTGGATGGACGCACGAATCGACGAGGCCGTCACACGAATCCTCGAGCGGCTGCCGCGGGCACGGTAGCCGCGTGACCCGCGCGAGGGAGATTTCCCGATTCCGGGGATTATCTCGCGCGGACGCTCGTCAACTCGCCGGCGCGCCCCGCGCCCACGGCGGTACATCGCTTGCTCCGGCGAGATCGCGGCAACGATCGTGAGGTTGCAAATGGTTGAGATGAACCGGATACTCTGCCCGGTCGATTTTTCCGAGCACTCGCGGCGCGCGCTCGACCATGCCGTCGCGATCGCTCGATGGTACGAGTCAACGATCACGGTGCTGCACGTGTACGCTGCCGCGCCCGTCGCGGCGTTCGGACCGAACCACGCAGAGATCCCGCCGATGATCCTGACGTCAATCGACCGCGATCAGCTCCTCTCCGATGTGAAGCGCTTCGCCGAGGCGGAGGCGGCGCCCGGCGTGGCCATCGAGGCGGTCGTCCGCGAGGGTGCGCCCGCCAGGACGATTGTCGACGAGGCGGACAGCATGCAAGCCGACCTGCTCGTGATGGGCACGCATGGCCATTCGGGGTTCGAACGTCTGATGCTCGGGTCCGTCACGGAAAAGGTCCTCAGGAAAGCGAGCTGTCCGGTCATGACGGTCCCGGCGCGCCTGCCGGACGCAGTGCCCGCGGGCCCGATTCTCTACAAACGCATTCTGTGCCCCGTCGATTTTTCGGAGTCGTCGCTGGAAGCGCTGAGGTACGCGGTTTCGCTGACGCAGGAAGCCGACGGGCAGCTGACCGTGCTTCACGTCATCTCCCGCGAGTTCGAGAACACGGCCGACATGGCGAGCCTCGTCCATGCGGCGGGGATGACGATCGGTGAGTTCCTGAAGGAGCGCGACGAGACGCTCCAGCGGCGCCTTCAGGAGCTGACGGCGGGAACCGAATGGTGCCGTGTCGAATCGGTGACCGCCCATGGGAAACCGTGGCGGGAAGTGCTGCGCGTCGCCGCGGAACGGCAGACCGATCTCATCGTCATGGGCGTGCGCGGACGCGGCGCGGCCGACCTCATGTTCTTCGGATCGACAACCCAGCACGTCGTCCGGCAGGCGTCCTGCCCGGTGCTGACGCTGCGCCACACGTGACCAATCGAGAGGACCGCCATGAAAGCCGCACGACTGCATGAGTACGGACACGCGCTGGTCATCGACGACGTGCCGACGCCGTCACCGGGCGCCGGGCAGGTGCTCGTCAAGATCGAAGGGGCGGGATTCTGCCACAGCGACATCCACGTCATCGACGGCGAGATCAGGATTCTGCCGCGAATGCCGCTCACGCTCGGCCACGAGAATGCCGGCGTCGTCGCCGCGCTGGGAAGCGGCGTGACGAGCGTGCGCGTGGGCGATCCCGTCGCGATTTTCGGCGGATGGGGATGCGGGCTGTGCGACTACTGCGTGACCGGGCACGAGCAGCTCTGCGAATCGCCGCAATGGGCGGGCCTCTCCGTGTACGACGGCGGATACGCCGAATACATGCTGGTCCCGCACGAGCGCTATCTCGTCACATTGACGACGCTCTCGACCAAAGACGCCGCGCCGCTGACCGACGCCGCACTGACGCCGTATCGCGCGATCAAAAAGGCCCTGCCGTTCCTCGAACCAGATCACGAAGCCCTCGTGATCGGTCTGGGCGGGTTGGGCCAGTACGGATTCAAACTCCTGAAGGTGCTCGCCGGATGTCCCGTCATCGTCGTCGACGTCGACGAACGAAAGCTCGCACTCGCACGCGAGCTGGGCGCCGTGCACGCGCTCAACGGAAAGGATCCTGATGTGGCCGCGAAGATCCGTGACCTCACCCGAGGCCACGGGGTCAGCGCGAGCTTCGATTTCGTCGGAAGCGACGCCACGCTGGCACTGGCCGTCGGCGCCACGCGGGCGCTCGGCAAAGTCAGCCAGATCGGGCTGGCCGGCGGCGCGGCGCGGATGCAGGTGCTCCAGAACACCCGGTTCGAAGTGCAGTTCGAAGCGACGCTGTGGGGCACGATCAAGGAGCTGCGCGAGGTGATCGGACTGGCCGAGCGCGGCCAGCTCACGTCGATCCCGATCGAACCGGCGCCGCTCGATCGCATCAACGATGTCTACGCGCGGCTCAAGCGCGGCGAGATTCAGGGACGGGCGGTCATTACGCCCGCGGCGTGACGTCATGAACATCCGCCCTTCGCTCCTCTGTCCAATCGACTATTCGGACGCCTCGGCTGGCGCGCTGCGCTACGCGGCGGCGATCGCGGAATATTTCGTCACGCGCCTCATCGTCCTCACCGTCGAGGATCCGCTCCTGAGCACGGTGCTCGACCTCGGCACGGGCGTGCACTGGACGCGCGAGCGATCGGAGCGTGAGCTGGCCGCGTTCGTCTCGGACGTCTTCGAACAGCATCCGGCGAAGCTCGCGATGTGCGAGTACGACGTCGGCGTGGGCAAGCCGGCGGTCGAGATCCTGCGCGTCGCGCGTGAACGCTCCTGCGATCTGATCGTCATGAGCTCGCACGGGTCCACCGGCGCGCGCAAGCTGTTCTTCGGATCGACCACGGAACGTGTACTGCGCGAGACGGGTGTGCCGGTTCTCGTCACGCCGCCCGTCAATCCGGGCCCGGTCCACATCGGCGACGCCCCGCGGCTCCTCGGACGGGTTGTCGTCCCCGTCGATCTCTCGCCGGCGTCGCTGCCGCAAACCCGCGTCGCGGGCAGTCTGGCGGACGCGCTGAACCTGCCGGTCGTGCTGGTGCACGTGATCGAGCCGGTGCGGAGCCGCCTCCTGTCACGGATGCGTCTGACCGGCCTGAGTGCGGATCGCCGTGCGAGCGCCGAAGACGCCCTCGACGACCTCGCCGCCGCGCTGCCGCCCGCCGTGCGATGGGAAGCGCTCATCGCCCACGGCGATCCCGCCGAGGAAGCCGCCAAGGTCGTGCGCGATCGCGGCGCGGGCCTCGTCGTGATGGGCCTGCACGCGTCGCCGCTCATGAGCCCGCGGCTGGGCTCGGTGACGTATCGATTCCTGTGCCTGACGCGGGCGCTCGTCCTGGCGCTGCCGCCGAACATGCCCGACGTGGTGAACAACGGGAATGCGCCTATGCGGCAGCTCGCGGAACGGTGACTTCGGCGATCGTACCGCCCCCCTCGCGATCGTCGACGCGGACGGTTCCGTCCTGCAGATCCATGAGCCGCTTGACGATCGCCAGCCCAAGACCTGTACCGCTCACGCGTGTCGTGAAGAACGGCTCGAAGATTCGATCGCGAATGTCCGGGATAATGCCGGGGCCGCGGTCGCACACGGCGATCCGGCAGGCGCCGTAATCGGCACTGACCCTGAGTTCAACGTGGGTGTCTGGCGCCGTCTGGCACGCATTCAAGGTGAGATTCAGCAGCGCGGCGCGCAGCATGTCCGGATCGGCGATCGCCTTCACGTCCTCACCAGACACCGGGATCGAGCCCGGAACGCGGCCCATGCTGGTCTCGGCGCTGGCGGCCACGTCGCGCAACATCTTGTTGACGTCCACGGTAACGCGAACCGCCGGCCGCGGACGCGCGTACAACAGGATATCGGTGAGCTTGTCGTTGAGACCGTCGATGCGTTGAATCATCGCGGCAATGGCGCTACGGTCGCGCGCGTCACACCGGCCGTCGATCACCTGCAGCGACGCGCGGAGGCCGGCGAGCGGGTTGCGCACCTCGTGCGCGAACACGGCCGCGAGCTGCCCCAGCTGCGCGAGAGCCGCCTGCTCCCGGAGGCGCGTTTCGGCGTCCTTGCGCGCCGTGATGTCGTAGCGCACGGCGAGGTACTGACGCGGCCTTCCGCTGCCGTCCAGGAACGGCACGATCGTGGTGTCGACCCAGTAGATGGATCCGTCTTTTGCGCGGTTCCGGATCTCGCCGCGCCACACCTGCCCCCGCGCAATCGTCCGCCAGAGATCCTGCATGAACGCCTTCGGGTGGTAGCCGGAGTTCACGATGCGGTGATCCTGGCCGATCAACTCGGCGCGGGAGTATTGCGAAATCTGGCAGAACTTGTCGTTGACGTACGTGATGCGCCCTTGATGGTCGGTCGCCGCCACGATCGCCGCCTGGTCCAGCGCGTACCGGATCTCGTCAAGGCTCCGCAGGGAGTCCGACATCGCGCGGGCAGCCGGAAGACTTTCGATGTGGGGCGTCATGATGGTCTCGCTACGACGTCCGGCTCACCTCGGTGCCAGCCGCCGTCAGGCCGAATTTCTCGATCCGGTAGCGGATCTGATCGCGGTTCAGGCCGAGGAACGTGCCCGCCTTCGTCTGATTCCCGCCGCTCCGCTTGAGTGCCTGGATGACCAGGCTCCGTTCGAGCCGCTCGAGATCGACGCCCGTGGCCGGCAGCTCGAAGTCGTTGCCCGTGCTGACGGCGCCGGCGGCCACCTGGAAATCGCGCGCGTCGAGGCGATCGCCGTCCGACAGCAGCATGGCGCGCTCGATCACGTTCCGCAGTTCCCGCACGTTGCCGGGCCAGCCATAGCCTTTGAGGATCGCATGCGCGGCAGGCGTCGCGCCCTGCACACGCTTCCTGAACTCGGTGTTGAACCCGTCGATGAAGTACTCGACCAGAATCGGGATGTCCTCCGGACGCGCGCGCAGCGGCGGCATCTCGATCGGCAGCACGTTCAGCCGGAAGAAGAGATCGGACCGGAACCGGTGCCTGCCGACTTCCTCCTCGAGATTCCGGTTCGTCGCCGCGATCACGCGCACGTCCACGCGGATGTCGTGCGACCCACCGACGCGCCGGAAGCTCTTCTCCTCCAAAAACCGCAGCAGCTTGGCCTGGAGCCCGGCCGTCATCTCGCCGATTTCGTCCAGGAACACCGTGCCGCCGTCCGCCATCTCGAGCAGCCCCTTCTTCTGCTGGCGGGCGTCGGTGAAGGCGCCGCGCTCGTGCCCGAAGAGCTCGCTTTCCAGCAGTTGCTCGGGGAGCGCGGAACACGTGATGTTCATGAACGGTCTGGAGGCGCGATCGCTCGCGTAGTGGATGATCTTCGCGGCGAGGTCCTTCCCCGTGCCGCTCTCGCCCGTCAACAGCACAGTGGAAGCCGGACTGGCCGCGACGCGCGAGATGAGCGCCCGCAAAGCGGTCATCGACTCCGAGTCCCCGACCAGCCGCTGCAGACTGTACGGCCGCGCCGCGCTCGACCGGTATTGCCGCACCTCGCGGCGCAGACGCGTCGTCTCCAGCGCGCGTTCGACGTTGGCCGAGACCTCGTCCAGGTTGAACGGCTTGTTGGCGAAGTGGTACGCGCCAAGCTTCATCGCCTCGACCGCCGTGTCGACCGTTGCGTACGCCGTCAACAGAATGACGAGGACGTCCGGATCGAATTCCTTGATCTTGCGCAGCACGCTCACGCCGTCCGTGTCCGGCAGCCGGTAGTCCAGAAGCACCAGGTCGACACCCTCGGGGAGCTTCTCGAGTGCGGCCTTGCCCGTGTCCGCTTCGAGGACCTGGTAGCCTTCGGCGCGGAGCCGTTCCGTCAGGGACCAGCGAATCAGCGCTTCATCATCGACGACGAGAATGGTGGCTTTGGGCATGTGTGTCGTGGCACGGCTTCAGGCCGTGCGTCTCCTGACTGCAGCCGGCATGCCGGCTGCATGGCGTCAGATTACGCCTGATTTCGTCGATGAGAGAACGGCGGGCGGGAATTTTTCCCCGCGGGTCGGAAAATTCCCCGCTGGCGCGCCTGGCGAAGCCCGTCGAGGGCGCGGCCCAGCCGGACATCGTGGCGGTAGATGTCCTCGAGAAAATGAATCGTGCCGTCCTCCGGCATGACCACCGCCGTCGTGTAGAACAGGATCACCTGGATCGGACGGGACAGCGGCACGTAGAGGGTCCGCGTGCCGTGCATCGCGGTCAGGATCGCCTCGCGCGTCCACTCGGACTGATCCCGAAGCACCCATTCGGCGAGCGCGACCGGATCTTCAAGACGCACGCACCCATGGCTGAAGTCGCGGCGGCTCCTCGCGAAGAGCGTCTGCGTGGGCGTGCCGTGCATGTACACGGTCTCGCGATTCGGGAACACGAACTTGACCAGCCCGAGCGCGTTGTTCGGGCTGGGCCGCTGCCGCACGCGCAGCGTGCCTCGCCGGAGCCCCTCGATCGCCTCTGCCGACAGCGGCACGGGCCGGGCATCGTCTCCCGGGCCGCGCACGATTTCCATGTTCTCCCGCCGCAGGTACGCCGGATTGCGCTGGATCGCGGGCAGCACTTCGTTCACCAGAATCGATCGCGGCACGTTCCAGTACGGACGGAAGACGACCTCGCGCATCTCCTCGTCGAAGATTGGCGTCTGGTTCCTGAGCGCGCGGCCGACGATGACGTTCATGGCGATCGGCGGCTGGCCGGCCGAGGCCACCCGCTCCCACGCCCAGAGCCGGAACAGCGGGATGTTCAGCGCGATCAGGCGGTCGTCGCGCAGGTCCGGCAGCCACCGCAGCCGCTCGAGCGCCAGCTCGATCTGCCGCGCGCGCGACGCCGCGGGCACGCGCAGGGCCGCCATTGTGCGCTTGCCGACGATGCCGTCGACGTCGAGACCGTGCCGCCTCTGAAAGCGCTCGACCGCGTCGACGAGCGGGCCCTCATAGCGGGCGGCCGCCGGCGCCGTCGCGGGCAGATCTCCGAGCGCGATCAGGATCTGCCGCAACACGCCGACCACATCGGACTCATCGCCAGGATGGATCGCCTCCGCGAGCGAGGCGGATCCGGCGAGCACGGGGTCGGCCGCGAGAAATCGGTACCGCGGCAGCATCGCTCGCAGCAGTCGATACTGCGCAAGCCGGGGCCGCAGATCGTCCACCAGATGCGCGACGCGCCGCCCGGCGAGCGCCGCGCGGAGCAGCGACGGGACATCGTGCGGCTCGCTCGGCGCGTCGAGGCGGAAACCAACCGTCCGCGGATCCACACGCCCGAGGTGCACATCCCGAAGGTAGCGCAGCACGCTCGCGCTGAGCGCGACGTCGAGCCGCGCCCGCGCCCGCGCATCCGGCACCGGCGCCCCGGTGCGCGGCGTCAAGCCCGCCAGAAGGTCCGGGTGGTAGTCGGCTGGATCGAGCCCCTCGTCGGAGGCGTGGTTCAGGACGGCGAGCGCGTCCCGCATGTTCGACGTCGGCACTCCGGCGGAATCGAGCCAGACCGGTGCCTCAACCGATGCGTACAGCGCCTGCAGATCCGACTGTTCGTCGCGCGAAAGATGTCCCAGCCACGCGTCGCGCGCGTCGATCAACGATACGACGAGGGCGGGGAAGCTGGTCTGCTGAACTCGAGGCGCTGTCGAGGCCGCGAGCAGCGAAAAAACGACGCCCGCCGGAATCGCCCGGCGCATCGCAGCGCTCGCCTGTTTCACGTCAGATCCACGACCTCGCGTCCATTGCACCGCTGACCGATCCCCAAACAACTCAGACAACGCGGGATTGTGCTCTCGGCATGATACCTGAGACTCGAGCGCAGGCCCTGGGAGGGGCGGATCTCCGGGCGAGGGCGGCGGACAGGTCTCGGAAACATTCCGCGAAGGCGGGGAATTTCCCCGTGCGATTGACACGCGGCCACACACAATCCGAACAGCGGTGACCGGCGCCTGCACACACCGCGACGGTACATCGATTGCCGCACCGGCGTATGACGATTCAGGTGCCGTACGACGGATGTCTGCGACACGAGGAACCGCGTTCCAGGACCCGAGGATCGACGAGCGGGATGAAGTGTGCTGAACGGGGCGCACCGAATGGGATTCGGAGCCATGCCACGCGTGGCGGCCATCGCCGGTCCGACGGCCGGATTCTGGTCGCTCGCCCCGGCGACTCTGCTGACCAGCGTCCAATCGCATCCCGATGGACTGTCCGACGCAGATGCCGCACGTCGTCTCGAGACCTGCGGACCGAACCTCCTTCGAGATGAGCGAGGACTCTCACGGATCGACGTCTTTGCGCGGCAGTGGCGGAGTCCGCTCCTGCTGCTGCTGGTGTTCGCCGCCGTCGCCTCCGCGCTCACCGGCGAATGGATGGACGCCGCGATTGTTCTGACGATCGTTCTTGCCTCGGTCCTGATCGGCTACACGAGGGAATACAGGGCCCAGACCGCGGCGGCGGCCCTCCGGACGCGGCTGAGCGTCCGCACGACGGCGCTTCGCGACGGGCAAGCCGTCTCGATGCCGATACACAACATCGTCCCTGGCGACGTTGTCCTCCTCGCCGCCGGAAGTCTCGTGCCAGCCGACGGTGTGATTCTCGAGTCTGCCGACT
>DASSOM010000183.1:0-2054 GCA_035700625.1 Vicinamibacterales bacterium | reverse complement strand
CTCGTACAGGAGGCGCCACGACCTTGGGAGACTGGCGCCACCGGCATCGGGCCCCGCCGCCCAGAACACCTCGACGCGCGACACCTCCTGCTCGTCGGGAAACGTGTACTGCACCCACTGGGTCGTGCCGCGCGATCCGGACCACGTGAAGAGCGCCGGCGTCGGCCGCGCGCTCGGACGTCCGCCGCGGCCGCGACCGCCCCTGGCGGCGACGATCGGCACCTCCCCATCGTTGAGCGCTCTCAAGCCGCCGGCGCCTCTGACGGCGCTGGCGCTGCTGCGCTCGGCCAGCGCCGGCATCCGGACGCCGAGCGCATACCTGATCGTGTCGGCGCTGTTCGAGGGCTGCGGCAGCAAGTCGGCGAGCTCGCGCCAGTCGCCGTTGACGGTCGTCCGATAGCGGATCAGCAGACGGCCGAGCGCGCCACGCGGAGCAATGTAGTCGGTGTCGTGGACGTCGTTCGTGCGCCGCAGGCTGTGGATTCCCGACTCGTCGTACTGAATCTGAAACGCGCGGTTCGAGAGATCGTCGGCGGACGCACCGGCGGGGACGGCGAGCAGAGCGGCTGACAGGAGCAGGAAGGTCTTCATGGATCGGTACCCAGAAGCGCGTCGAACGCGTGTAGAGGCAGCTGGTCCAGCGATGCGACGAACAGGTCCGCTGCCAAGACCTCCCGGCGGCTGACGCCGACGCTTCGCATCCCGGCGCGGCGCGCCGCCTCGATGCCCGCCGCGGCGTCCTCCACGACGATGGATCGCGACGGCAGTACTTGGAGACGAGCGGCGGCTGTCAGAAACACCTGCGGATCGGGCTTGCCGGTGGTGACGTCCTCGGCCGACACGATCGCATCGAAGTACGGCGTGAGGCGCAGCACGCGGAGGACAACTTCCACGTTCGCCCGCGGCGCGGACGAGGCAACCGCCTGACGCCATCCCGCCTGGTGCAGACGCGCCAGCCACTCGGCGGCCCCCGGCAGCGGCACGAGGCCGTTCACCTGCGCCAGCCGCCGGTACTCGGCCTCCTTCGCCTCGCCGATCCGGACGATGCGCTCGTCAGGCGCATCGGCGCCGAGCCACGTGCGCAGGATGCGATCGTTGCGCTGGCCGAAACTCGCCAGGAACTGCTCGCGCGTGAGCGCAACGCCGTCCCCCGCGAGCGTGTCACGCCAGGATTGCCAGTGGTACTCCTCGGAATCCACCAGCGTGCCGTCGAGATCCCACAGGACGGCGCGCGTCACTTCTGGCCGTAGTACGCCTTCGGGCCGTGCTTCCGAAGATAGTGTTTGTCGACGAGGCACGCGTCCGGCCTCGGCGCTTCCGCCGCGAGCGTCCGGCCGCGCCATTCGAGCCGGGCGACGTACTCGAGCACGCGCGCGTGCTCGATTGCTTCGAACGGATCCCGTCCCCAGACGAACGGCCCGTGGTTCGCGACGAGCACGGCCGGCATCTCCACGGGATTGATGGGGCCGCGGCGAAACGTCTCGACGATCACGCGCCCGGTGTTCGCCTCGTACGCCTCCTCGATTTCCTGCGCCGTCATCGGCCTCGTGACGGGCACGTCGCCATGAAAATAGTCCGCGTGCGTCGTCCCCATGCAGCGCACCGGCGTGCGCGCCTGCGCGAACACGGTCGCGTATTCGGAATGCGTGTGGACGATTCCGCCGCAGCCCTCGAACGCACGGTACAGCTCGAGGTGCGTCGGCGTGTCGGACGAAGGACGCAGGTCGCCCTCGACGACGGCCCCCGTCTCGAGCGAGACGGCCACCATGTGCCGCGGCATGAGCTGCTCGTACGGCACCCCGCTCGGCTTGATCACCATCAGTCCGGCGCCGCGGTCGACGCCCGAGACGTTGCCGAAGGTCCCCATCACGAGGCCGCTCTGCGCCAGTTCCTTGTTAGCGCGGTGCACGAGTTCGCGGAGCGTGGGTGCGATCATCGTTGGTTCCGGACCGTCTCGATCTTCCTCTTGTCAGGGCATAAAGCCCTGACCCACATGTGGATCCGCCCTTCTCAGGGCATAAAGCCCTGACCCACATGTGGGTCCGCCTTTCTCA
>DASSOM010000182.1:0-3961 GCA_035700625.1 Vicinamibacterales bacterium | reverse complement strand
GCCGTGAGGCGCCGACGTCGATTGCCGTGCTGACGCCGTCCGAACTCTCGCAACTGGACCCGTTCGTGACGGTCCGGTCGCGCGCAGACGCGCGGCGCACGCTGCTGTTCTTCCTGGCGTGGTATGTCGCCGGCTTTCACGCCCTTTCGCTCGCCTGGCGCCTGAGGCGCACCTCCGGCGATCGTGTGCTGCTGACGATCGCGCATGCGCTGACGGCCGTGGGGTTGGCGGCGATGGTAAGCCGGCCCGACCCGCTTCGCGACGCGCTCCTGTTTCCTCGCTACGTCGAAGGCGTGCTGGCCGGTGTTGCGGTCGCCGGCGTGATGTCATTCGTCAATCTGAGGACCGCGGTCGTCCGGCATCTCACCTACGTCCCGCTCGTGGCCGCCTTCGTCCTGTCGCTCGCACTGTTGACGCTTGGCAGCGGCCCTGGCTCGAGCCACGCGCGCGTCAATCTGGGACCGATCCAGCCCATTGAGGCCATCCGCATTCTCCTGGCGCTCTTCCTTGCCGGCTACTTCGCCCGGCACTGGGAGCTGTTGCGGGCCGTTCGTGCCGACGCGATCGGACCGGTCGATGTGCCGTCGTGGCTTCACCTCCCGCGGCCGCGCTACACGGTGCCGCTGCTCATCGGGATCGCCGTCGCGCTGCTGCTGTTCTATCTCCAGCGCGATCTCGGTCCCGCGCTGATGCTGTCGGTCGTGTTTCTTGCCGCCTACGGCGTCGCGCGAGGACGCCTCGGTCTCGTCGTCCTCGGGGCGGCGCTGCTGGCGGTCGGCTTCGAACTGGGCTACCGGCTGGGAATTTCGTCAACGCTCGCCGGGCGTGTTGCGATGTGGCAGTCGCCGTGGAACAACTTCGTGTCCGGCGGCAACCAGGTGGCGCACGCGTTGTGGGCGATGGCGACCGGCGGGGTCTTCGGCACGGGCGCTGGCCTCGGCGACACGCGCTACATCCCCGCGGGCTATACCGATCTCATCCTGGCATCGATTGGTGAAGAGTTCGGCTTCGCCGGGTTGCTGCTGGTTGCGGGTCTCTATGCCGCGTTCATCTCGCGCGCGTTCGCGATCGCGCGGCGGGCGTCAACGGACTACGGCTTTTTTCTCGCGCTGCTGCTCGGGCTGTTTCTCGTCGTTCCCGTCCTGCTCATGGCGAGCGGGACGATGGGCGTCGTGCCGCTGACCGGCGTCGTGACGCCGTTTTTGAGTTACGGCGGTTCCGCGATGGTCGCGAACTTCGCGGCGCTTGGGCTCCTGGCGTCGCTGCAGTCAGATCGTGCACCGGCGGCGGACCTGAGTGCGTTCGACAGGCCCGTGCGCTGGCTTGGCCGGGGACTGTCGATTGCGGCGATGGGGCTGCTGGCGTTTGCGGCCGACGTGCAAGTGCTGCACGCCGACCGGTTCGTCGTTCGCCCTCACCTTGGCGTGCAGGCGGACGGCATGCGGCGGTTCCAGGACAATCCGCGCGTGCTCGACCTCGTCCGGCAGGTTCCACGCGGCACGATCGTCGATCGCAATGGCCTGCCGCTCGCGACGGATGATCGTCAGGCCGTGCAGCAGGCATCAGCGGCCTACGCGCGCGTCGGCGTGGACGTCGCGGCCGCGTGTCCCGATGCCAGCGAACGGTGCTATCCGCTCGGCGGACGCGCGTTCCACATCCTCGGCGATGCGCACACGCGGACGAACTGGAGCGCGTCGAATACGTCCTTCGTCGAGCGCGACTACGAAGCGGCGCTGCGCGGATTCGACGATCACGCGACGGCGGTCTCTGTTACCGAACCGGACGGCTCGACGGGTACCGCTCTCCGGCACGATTACGAGGCGCTCGTGCCGGTGCTCCGGCACCGCTACCAGCCTGAGCACGCGGCGGTGAAAGCGGTCTTCAACACGCGGCGGCAGCTCGCGCTGACGATCGACGCGCGCCTCCAGATGCGCGTCGCCGCGATCGTGGCGTCGTACGCCCGCAAGTCGCCGACGGGACACGCAGCAGCGGTGGTCGTCGATCCGGCGACCGGTGATCTTCTCGCGAGCGTCAGCTATCCATGGCCATCGGATGCCACGGCCGGGTCGGACCGGGGTGCGACAGTCGACAGGGATGCGCTCCTCGATCGCGCGCGCTACGGCGTGTATCCGCCAGGGTCCACGTTCAAACTCGTGACCGCGGCGGCCGCGCTATGCCGCGATCCGGGAGCGGGGGCGCAGACGTTTACGTGCACGCGTCTGAGCGACGGACGCGTCGGCGCGAAGATTCCCGGCTATGCCAGGGTGGTTCGAGACGACGAGCGCGACAGCGCGGCGCACGGCACGATTGACATGCACAAGGCGCTGGTTGTCTCGTGCAATGCGTACTTTGCCCAGTTGGCCGTCCGCATCGGACCGCAGGCGCTGCTCGATACGGCCAGATCGGCAGGCATCTCGATCGCGCGAAACGACTCGCTGCGCCGCGTTCGCGACACGCTGCCGCAGATCGGATACGGGCAGGGCGACGTGCTCGCATCGCCGATCCGCATGGCGCGTATCGCAGCGGCGATTGCGTCCCAGGGCACGCTGCGCGACACGCGGGTCGCGGCCGCAGATCCGGCGGCGGCCTCGCACGTGTTTGTCCCGCGCGATACGGCGGCCACGCTTGGGCGCGATATGCGCGACGTCGTCCTCGAGGGGACGGGCCGTGCGCTTCGCGGTGAGCCCGTTGCGGTTGCCGGAAAGACCGGGACCGCGGAAGTCAACGGTCAGCCGTCGCATGCGTGGTTCGTGGGGTTTGCGCCGTACGGTCCCGCGACGCATCGCGTCGCCGTCGCAGTGATCGTCGAAAACGCCGGTTATGGCGGATCCGCCGCGGCCCCGGCCGCCGGGGAGATTATCGCCGCCGCGGCCTCACTGGGGCTGGCGCGCTGAGGGGACGGCCATGGACATCGCGGGGAAAGCAAGGAAACTCGAGCGGACGCTCGCACGCAGCGTCGATGCGGCAATCGGGGAACTCGTCGGGCGCGACGACGCCGCTCCGCTCGAGATCGTGCACGCCGTCGTCGATCGCGCCGAGCGGGAAGTGCTCGAGATCGGCCGGGGCCGGCGCGTGTTTCCGTTCAACCGCGTAACCGTGCAGATTGCCGGCGCGCGCGACCGGGAGGCGAGAGCGAGAGTCGAAGCCGTCCTCGCAGGCCCGCCGTCGCTCGCCGAGCGATTGGACGAGCGGCTGCGGGCATCTGGTTGTGCCGATGTCAACGTCGCCGTCAGGGTCGTTCACGTCGCCGATCGAGCGAAGGGCTGGTCCAACCCGCGGTTCAACGTATCGTTCGATCGCGTCGTCGAGCCGGCGCCGTCTGCGCCGGTGGCGTCTATGCCGATGGCGGTTCCGCGTCTGAAGCTTACCGTTACGAAAGGGCAGGCGGCGCAGCGCATCTACGTCTTCACGGGAGGGCGCGTGGACGTGGGTCGCTGCGGGGACGTCGTCGATCGCCGTCAGCGGATTGTTCGCACGAACCACGTCGCCTTTTTGGAAAACGGCGACGAGAACCTGAGCGTGTCGCGGCGGCACGCGCATATCACGTTCAGCGAGCAGGACGGCGCCTACCGGATCTGGGACGATCGCAGCGCACAGGGCACCAGCATCGTTCGCAAGGGACGAAGCATCCGAGTGACGCCGGGAGCGCGAGGCGCGAAGCTCGCGTCCGGCGACGAGCTCGTCCTCGGCCGTGCGCACGTGAAGGTGACAATCGACTGACGGGAAATCAGTCGGTCGTGCGCGGTGAGTGTTTGCTCACGGCGCGCTCAGCGACACGAGCGGATCGACCCGCGCCGCGCGACGGGCCGGCAGGGCGGACGCGGTCACGCCGACGACGACAAAGATCAGCGCAACCATTGCGTAGACCAGGGGATCGTGTGCGCTCACGTCGTGGAGTTGCGCGGCGACAAAGCGTGACGCCGCAAGCGCAGCGGCCAATCCGCAGACGATCCCGATGGCG
>DASSOM010000181.1:0-11020 GCA_035700625.1 Vicinamibacterales bacterium | reverse complement strand
CTCGGCGTGATGGTCCCGGCGGGCACCATTCTCGACACGGCGATCGAGCGCAAGGCGGACATGGTGGGCCTGAGCGGCCTGATCACGCCGTCGCTCGACGAGATGGTGATGGTGGCGCGCGAGATGACGCGCCGCGGCATGACGATGCCGCTGCTCATCGGCGGCGCGACGACGAGCCGCCAGCACACGGCCGTGAAGATCGCGCCGGAATACGAGCCGCCCGTTGTCCACGTCCTCGACGCGTCGCGCGTGGTGGACGTCGTTTCCAGCCTGATCGGCGATCGGCGCCGCGAGTTCGACCGGCAGAACCGGGCCGACCAGGAGGAGATCCGCCAGCGCTACAAGGCTCGGACGGAAAAGCCGCTGCTCTCGTACGAGGCGGCGTTCGCGAACCGCCTGAAGTACGACTGGGACGAGCACGTCATCGCCACGCCGTCGTTCATCGGCCGCCGCTACCTGGACGACGTCCCGCTGGCGACGATCGCGAAGTACATCGACTGGACGTACTTCTTCTCGGCGTGGGAGCTGAAGGGGCGCTACCCGCAGATTCTCGATCACCCGCAGTACGGCGCGGCCGCGCGCGAGCTGTTCGAGCACGCGCAGGCGATCCTGAAGGAAATCATCGACAGCCGGCTGCTGCGCGCGCGTGGCGTCTATGCGTTCTGGCCCGCCCTCGCCGACGGCGACGACATCGTCGTCTTCCGCGACGAGTCGCGCCAGGAGGTGTTCGCGCGGCTGCCGATGCTGCGGCAGCAGGAGATTCAGCCGGACGAGCGCGCGAACCTGTCACTGGCCGACTACGTTGCGCCGCGCGGCAGCGGCGTGCCGGATTACGTCGGGATGTTCGCCGTCACCGCGGGTATCGGCGCGGACGATCTGGTCCGCCGGTACGAGGCCGATCACGACGACTACCGCGCCATCATCGTCAAGGCGCTGGCCGACCGGCTCGCGGAGGCGTTCGCGACGCGGCTGCACGCGGTGGTGCGCGAGGACTGGGGCTTCGGGAAAAAGGCGACGCTCGAGGAGATGTTCGCGGAGAAGCACCGCAGCATCCGTCCGGCGTACGGCTACCCCGCGTGTCCGGATCACAGCGGGAAATTCGAGCTGTTCCGGCTCCTCGACGCCGAGCGGCAGGGGATCGCCCTCACGGACCACGCGGCGATGACGCCGCCGGCGAGCGTCAGCGGGCTCTATTTCTCGCATCCGCACGCCCGATACTTCAACGTGGGGCGCATCGGCCGGGATCAGGCGGAGTCGTACGCGCGGCGGAAGGGTGTCGCCATAGAAGAGGTGGAGCGGTGGCTCTCGTCGAATCTCGCGTACGAGCCCGCGGAATTCGCGCTGAAGTGCTGACGGGAGTATCCTAGACACCCCAACCAATCCGGCGCCGCCGCCGTCTGATTAAGCGCCGGATGAGGCCCGGCCCGTCATCGTGGTCCGAAGATACCTGATCCCCGTCGTCGCGATTGCGGCCCTCGCGGCCGCCGGCCTCTACGTCTCGATTCACGGCGACGATGGCTCCGATGCACCCCGGGCCAACATGTTCCTCAAGGTGGCGCGGCGCGATTTCGTGCGCGGCGTCCGTCTGAGCGGCACGGTCGAAGCCGTCGAATCCACGACCGTT
This sequence comes from Vicinamibacterales bacterium, assembly GCA_035700625.1. Lineage (GTDB taxonomy): Bacteria > Acidobacteriota > Vicinamibacteria > Vicinamibacterales > 2-12-FULL-66-21 > DASSOM01. Next base: position 9,396 of record DASSOM010000181.1, on the reverse strand, counting down.
TCGACGCCGCGTCTGCGCGGCCAGGGAAACAACTCGCTCGTCATCATGCGCCTGGTGCCGTCGGGCAGCTCGGTGAAGCCCGGCGACCTGCTCGTGGAATTCGATCGACAGGATCAGATCCGCAACGCGCTCGATCGGCAGGCGGACCTCAACGATCTGGAGCAGCAGATCCGCAAGAGCCAGGCGGAGGAAGCGTCCGCGAAAGCGACGGACGACAGCACGCTGAAGCAGGCCGAGAGCGCGCTCGAGCGCGCGCGCCTGGAGCTGGTAAAGAACGACATGCTCCCGAAGATCGAGGCCGAGAAGAACACGCTCGCCCTCGAAGAGGCGGAGGCAAAGCTGAAGCAGCTCAAGGCGACATACGACCTCAAACGGCAGGCCGCTACGGCGGCCATCCACGTCCTCGAGATCAACCGGGACCGCGCCGCACGATCGATGCAGCAAGCGCAGGCGAACGCCGAGCGGATGCTCATCACGTCTCCCATCGCGGGCATCGCCGTCATCAAGACCACGTGGAAGAACAGCGGGATGCTGGAGCTGCAGGAAGGGGACGAGGTCCGCGCCGGCACGCCCGTCGTCGAGGTGGTGGATCCCTCGGCGATGCGCGTCCGCGCGCGCGTGAACCAGGCGGACATCAGCGCGCTGAAGACGGGGCAGCGCGTGACGGTCGGCCTCGACGCCTACCCGGATCTGTCGTTCGACGGGCGCGTCGCGCAGATTTCGCCGATCGGCGTCCCGTCGGCGCTGTCGCCGAAGGTCCGCACGTTCGTGGTGCTCATCGACGTCATCGGATCGAATCCCAAGCTGATGCCGGATCTCACGGCGTCGCTCGACGTCGAGCTGGCGCGCGTGCCGAAGGCGCTCGTCGTGCCGCGCGACGCGGTGGTCACCGACGGTGAACAGAGTTACGTCCGCGTGCAGCGCGGCGGCGGTCTCGAACGCCAGGAGGTCACGCTCGGCGAGGCGAATGCGTTCGAGGTCGTCGTCGCCAGCGGGCTGCAGGAAGGAGTGACGGTCGCGCGCAATGCGGGCGCCGCCGGACGCTCATGATGGCGCGACTTCAGGGCCGGCGGCGCTGGCTGATCGGCGGCTCGGTGCTCTTCGTGGTCGCCGCGGCCGGCATCGCGATGACGACGCGCGCCGGGGCGGCGCCGGATGTGCCGACGAGCACGATTGCGCGCGGCACGTTCGTCGACTACATCGAGATCCGGGGAGACATCCGCCCGGCGCGCTCCGTCGTCCTGTCCGCGCCGATGGACTCGGGCGGCGATCTCCAGATCGTGAAGCTCGTGAGGAACGGCACGGCGGTGCACAAGGGAGACGTCCTCGTCGAATTCGACGGCACGTCGCTGAAACAGCGCCTGGCCGAGCGTTCGTCTGAGTTGAAGCAGGCGGTCGGCGAGATCGAGCAGGCGCGCGCGCAGATGAAGATCACGGCCGAACAGGACCAGACGGCGGTGATGAAGGCGACGTACGACGTCGAGCGCGCGAAGCTGGATCTGAACAAGCGGGATCTGATTTCGCGCATCGAGTTCGAGCAGGCGAAGCTGGCTCTCGCGGACGCCGAACAGCGCCTGAAGGAGTCGAAGGCAAAGGCCGACTCGAACCGCGCCGCGGCGGAGGCGGATCTCGCCGGGAAGGAGCGCAAGCGCGACAAGGCACGATTCGACGTCGAACGGACGCAGGCCAGCCTCGACGCGCTGCAGCTGAAGGCGCCGGCCGACGGCGTCGTGAACATCCTCCAGAATCCGCGCTCGGGCAGCATGTTCGGCGACGACGGCATCGAGTTCCGCGAGGGTGACCGCGTGTGGTCGGGGGCGAACATCCTCGAATTGCCCGACCTGTCGTCGATTCACCTCGAAGCGCGGCTGGATGAATCGGATCGCGGACGCCTGAACGTGGGCCAGTCGGCCACGGTGCGGATCGAGGCGGTGCCGGGGAAGGATTTCGCCGCGAAGGTGGACCTGATTTCGGTCCTCGCGCGCGTGGACTTCTCGTCCGGATGGCCGCCAACGCGGAACTTCGATCTGGGCCTGGTCCTGAAGGATCACGATGCGCGCATTCGCCCGGGCATGAGCGCGGTGGCACGCATCGCGGCGGACCGCGTGACGGACGTGCTGATCGTCCCGGTCGAAGCCATCTTCCAGCGCAACGGGCTGCCGGTCGTGTACGTGCTGAACGGGTCGCGCTTCGACGAGCAGAAGATCGACATCGTGCGCCGCGGGCGCGAACAGGCGGCCGTCCGCGCCGGCGTCGACGCCGGCGACAAGATCGCAACGCAGCGGCCGGAGCCGGATCTGATCCGGAGGCAGGGATGACGCGGCGTCGCCTCCTCTGGATCGCCGCGGTCGTGATCGTGATTGCGGCCGGCGTCGCGATCGCGCGCGCGGGATCCGTGCTGCCGACGTCCACGGTGCAGGTGCCCACCGCGAAGGTCATCCGAGGACCGCTGAAGCTGACCGTCTACGCGAACGGCGAGCTGCGGGCCGGCCAGACCATGACGCTGTCCGCGCCGCGCGCCGGGGGCCAGCTGCGCATTGTCAAGCTGCTGCCGACGGGCACGCGCGTTCAGAAGGGGGACGTCGTCCTCGAGTTCGACCCGGCGGACCAGCAGTATCAACTGGAGCAGGAGCAGTCAGACTACGCCGCGGCGCAGCAGGAGATCGTCAAGCTGAAGGCGGACACGGCCGTCCAGAACGCGCAGGATCAGGTGGACCTGCTCACCGCGCAGTACGACGTCCGCCGGGGGGAGCTGAACGTCCTCGGCAACGAGTTCATCGGCGCGATCGATGCCAAGAAGAACGAGCTGTCGCTCGAAGAGGCGCGGCGGCACCTCGAGCAGCTTCAGCAGGACATCAAGGCGAGGGCCGTGACGAGCGCGGCGGCGATGGCCGTGCAGGAAGAAAAGGCCAATAAGGCGCGCCTGGCGATGGAGCGCGCGCAGAGCATCATCGACAGCCTCGTCATTCGCTCACCCATCGACGGCATCGTCTCCGTGAAGGAGAACCGCGATGCCACCGGCGGGATGATCTTCTTCGGGATGATCATCCCCGAGTACCGGCAGGGAGACACCGCCTCGTCCGGCCGGCCGATCGCCGACGTCATCGAATCGGGCCGCATGCAGATTCGGGCGAAGATCCTCGAGACCGATCGCGGCAACCTGCAGACGGGCCAGCCCGCGACCGTGCAGATCGACGCGATGCCCGGCCGGACGTTCACGGCGAAGGTCGGCGCGCTGAGCACGCTGGCGTCGCGCGGCTCGTTCTTCGAAACCACGTCCGTGCGCCAGTTCGACGTGGTGTTCGAGCTCGACCACCCCGATCCGCAGATGCGCGCCGGATCGTCCGTCCATCTTGTGATCGACGGCCGCGAAATTCCCGATGCGCTCCACGTGCCGCGCCAGGCGGTGTTCGACAAGAACGGGCGGAACTTCGTCTACCTGCGGAAGGGGGAGCATTTCGAGGCGCACGACGTGAAGGTGACGAACCTCACCGAGAGCCGCGCGATCGTCTCGGGCCTGGGCGAAGGGGACGAGATCGCGCTGGTCGATCCGGAGACCGCGGTGCGCCGCGCGTCTTCATCCCCGACGGCTCCCGTTGCGGGCGTCGCTGGCGGAACGCCGCAATGAGCACCGCGCGCACCCACCTCTGGTCCACCGACTTCCTGCCGGAGCTGCGGCTCGGGCTCGAGAACCTCCGCGCGCACAAGCTGCGGTCGCTGCTCACGATGCTGGGCATGATCTTCGGCGTCGCCGCGGTCGTCGCGATGCTGTCGATCGGTGCCGGCGCGCAGCAGGAGGTCATGGCGTTCATCGAGCAGCTGGGCGTCCGGAACCTGATCGTCGAGGCACGGGAAGCCCCGGACGATCAGGCGCTTCAGAAAGTCCGGAAGCTGTCGGCCGGCCTGTCGTTCCAGGATCAGCGCGTCATCCAGGCGAATCTCGACGGCATTTCGGCGGTGACGGCGCGCAAGCGGTTCACGCCGTCGAAGCTGATTCCGCGGCCGATCGGCGGCGACCCGCCGGTCGTCTACGGCATCGCGCCGTCGTACGTGACGATCGCCAACCTGTCGCTCGCCTCCGGGCGCTTCTTCGACGAAGCGGAAACGGCGGCGGCGGCGCCGGTCGCCGTGCTGGGAGAAGCGGCGGCCGCGACGCTCTTCGGCGCGCAGGATCCGATCGGACGCTACGTCAAGGTGAACGAGCAGTGGTTCCAGGTGATTGGCGTCGCCGGGCCGCAGCTCACGGTGCAATCCGACGTCGCCGGCCTGCCGGCGCAGGATCGCAACAACATCATCTACGTGCCGCTCTACTCGGCCATCCGCCGACTCGAGGACTCGCGGAGCCGCCAGCGCGACGAGATCGACGGCATCTACCTGCAGATGGCGTCCAGCGCCGACATCGTCGGGGCCGCCGCGCAGATCCGCGGCATCCTCGACGTCGCGCATCGCGGCGCGGGGGACTTCACGATCGTCTCCCCGGCGGAGCTGCTCGCGCAGCAGCGCCGGACGCAGCGCATCTTCGAGCTGGTGATGGTCGCCATCGCGTCCATCTCGCTGCTCGTGGGCGGCATCGGCATCATGAACATCATGCTCGCCAGCGTGCTCGAGCGCACGCGCGAGATCGGCGTCCGGCGCGCCATCGGCGCGCGCCAGCGCGACGTCGTCCGCCAGTTCCTCATCGAGACGACCATCATTTCGCTGACCGGCGGCGTCGTCGGCATCCTGCTGGGCGTCGGGCTCTCCGAGCTGATCGGCGTCCTCGCCGGATGGTCCACGATCGTCACGACCATCTCGATCGTCCTCGCGTTCGGTGTCTCAGTCGCGATCGGGATCGTGTTCGGCCTCTACCCCGCCGTCCGCGCCTCGCGTCTGGATCCCGTGAAGGCGCTGCACTACGAATAGTCAGTAGCGCAGACCTTCAGGTCTGCCCTCACGGTTTGATGACGGACCGTTCGATCGCCGCGTACCGCTGACGAAGACCCGCATACACCGCCGCGTGCTCCCTGGCTGGCTCGATCGCCGAGCCGAGCGGACGGACGAAGCTGTCCACAACTTCCTGCCAGCCTACCGGCGAGCCTGAGGCGAGCCCGTCGGCGTGCCACGCGCGCAGTGCCGCCCCGAGGCACGCGGCGTTGCCGACCTCGAATCGGAACACCGGCGCGTCGAAAACGTCAGCCACCACGCGCAGGATCTCTTCATTGGCGGCCGCACCGCCGGTCGCGTGAATCGTGCGCGGCGATGGCTGGATCCACTGCGAGTGATTAGCCATCGCCATCATCTGTGCCTCGACAACCCCGCGGACATTCGCCGCCGCATCTGACGGATCGATGCCGGTCCGACGCACGTCAGGCTTTGCGACGGCGGGCGTGATCTCGGGCGCGAACCACGGCAGCATGAGACCGCCACGATTGCCCGGCGCCGACTGACGCAGCAGGTCGGAGAACGACGACCAGTTCAGGCCGAACGCGTCGCGAACCGCTTCGCGCGCGAGCGATCCGTTGCTGAAGCACGTCAGCCCCATGAACGCCGGCTGCCAGTCGATCGAGCCGGTTGACGACAGCGCCGACGCGAACACATGGCCGCAGCCTGACGGATCGATGCGGACGTCGTCCATCGGCGCGAACACGGTGTCGCTCGTGCCCAGCGAGATGCCGAGCCGATCGCCGGACACGAGCCCCGTGCCGATCAGGCTGCACGGGTTGTCGCCGGACCACACGACGACGTTCGCCGCAGGAAAGCCGTAGCGCACCCGCCAGTACGGCGCGAGCTGGCCGGCAATCGTCCAGGACGGCACGATCGGCGGAAGCTTCGCCCCCAGTCCCGGCGCGACCGCGTCGAGCGCCGCCGGCGACCATCGATCGTTCGCGAGATCCATCAGGTTCATGCCCGACGCGTCGGCCCGGTCCAGCGGCGCGTGAGGGCCGGCGAGCAGCGAGGCGAGAAACGAGCTGACGAGGTGAATGCGTCCGGTCCGCGAGTAGCCTTCCGCATCGGCCGTCCACCACTTTCGAATCTGCGGACCGGTAAATCGCTCGCACGCGCGCGATCCGGTCAGCCGGGCGAGCGCGGTTCGGCCGCCGACGGCGGCTTCAATCGCGGTGCACTCGGCGGTAGTGCTCGCGTCGAGCCAGATGGGCGCCGTGTCGCGCGCGAGCATGAACGACACCTCCGACGCGAGCGGTGTCCCGGGATCGAGTTTTTCCAGCACGCGCACCGCGTCGTTGTTCAGATACACGCTGCCGTGCTGCTGCGCCGAGCCGGCGATCGCGCGAATGTCATCCAGCGGGAACGGAGCGCTCGACGCGACGACGCCCATCAGCCGATCGAGCGCGGCGGCCCACATGACAGGCGGCGCCATGGCGACGCCCGCCTCCGTCGAGGGCAGCACGCCGTGACGCGTGCCGAATTCCGGAAATTCCTCGTCGAAGACGAGCGATCGCGTGAAGACCACGTCGCGCGAGTTTCCGTCCACCGCGATCGCGACGACGGTGAGGCTCTGCGTGCTCGAATCGAATCCGAGGTAGATAGACATGGCGGTGCTGGAGACATAATGGACCAATGATGCGATCCCTGCTGACCAGTGCTCTCGCCTGTGCCCCGCTGCTCCTCGCCGCCTGCGCCGGCCCGCGCGGTTCTTCGTCGCCGATTCCCGCGCCCGCCGATGTCGCCGCGCCCCCCGCGGACGCCGTGAAGACCTCGTCCGGGCTGGCGAGCAAGGTTCTGACCGCGGGAACAGGCACGCGTCATCCCCGCGCGAATTCGCGCGTGACCGTCAACTACACGGGCTGGACGACCGACGGCAAGATGTTCGACAGCTCCATCGTCCGCGGCGAGCCCGCGACGTTCGGCCTGAATCAGGTCATTCCGGGCTGGACCGAAGGCGTGCAGATGATGGTGGAAGGGGAGAAGCGCCGCTTCTGGATCCCCGAGGAGCTGGCGTACGGCGGGCGTCCGGGTGCGCCTCAGGGGATGCTCGTCTTCGACGTCGAATTGATCAGGATTGAATCGTGACCGACGCCGCCGACGAACCTCCAGCCGAAGAGCGGCTGGATTCCTGGAAGGAGATCGCCGCGTACCTGAAGCGCGACGTCTCCACCGTCCAGCGCTGGGAGAAGCGCGAGCGGATGCCGATCCGCCGCCATCTGCACGACAAACTGGGATCGGTCTACGCGTATCGCTCCGAACTCGATGCGTGGGCGCGCAGCCGGCATCCGGAACCGGAAGCGGAGAGCGCGCCACCCGGGTCCGCGCCGGTGCTGCACGCGCAAACCTGGCAACGTCCGCGGCTGATCTGGCCGGCGGCCGCACTCGCTCTGCTCGCGGCAGCCGCCGTCTGGCAGATCGTGCGAAACACCGAAGAAGCCTGGCGCAATCCGCTGGAGGACGCGCGGCTGGCGAACGTGACGGACTTCGACGGCGTCGAGCAGGCGGCGGCCATCTCACGCGACGGCCGGTTCGTCGCGTTCCTCTCCGATCACGAAGGCCGGATGGACGTCTGGGTGACGCAGGTCGGCACGGGGCAGTTCTACAACCTGACGCGCGGACGCGTCAGGGAACTCGTCAACCCGTCGATTCGCACGCTCGGCTTCTCACCCGACGGCAGCCTGGTGACGTTCTGGGCGCGCGGCGCGGCGCAGTCGGGCGGCACGGACATCAGCGTCTGGGCGGTCCCGACGCTTGGCGGCGAACCGCGCGTATATCTCGAGGGTGCGGCTGAATTCGACTGGTCACAGGACGGTTCACGCCTGCTCTATCACACGCCGGGTCCAGGCGACCCGTTGTTCGTTCGCGATCCGCGCGAGCCGAACCGTGATCGCCGGATCTTCGCGGCGGCAGAAGGAGTGCACGGCCACTTTCCGTTCTGGTCGCCGAACCTCGAATTCATCTACTTGGTGCAGGGGCGTGTCCCCGACGACATGGACGTCTGGCGAATCCGTTCGTCGGGCGGAGCGCCCGAACGCATCACCGAGCACCGCTCACTCGTCAGCTTTCCCGTGCTGATCGACGACCGCACGCTCATGTATCTCGCCGCCGACGCGGACGGTTCCGGACCGTGGCTGTACGCGCTCGACGTCGGGCGCGCCGTTCCGCATCGGGTGCGCTCCGGTTTCGATCGTTTCACGTCCCTCTCCAGCAGCGCGGACGGCCACCGTATCGTTGCGACGCTCGCGAACCGGTACGCGACGCTGTGGCGGATGCCGATCGACGGCACGGGCGCGTCCGCGTTGCATCAGGTTGCCCTGCCGACGGCGCGCGGCTCCTCACCGCGATTCGGCCCCGGAGGTCTCCTCTTCGTGGGCTCGAAAGACGCCGGCGACGGCATCTGGAAATTCGCCGACGGCGTCGCGACGGAATTGTGGAGCGCGCCTGGCGCGCGAGTCATCGGAGGTCCGCAGATCGCACCCGATCAGCGGCGCGTGGCGTTTTCCGTCGAGCGGCTCGGTCGTCGAGAGATGTACGTCATGAACGCGGACGGCACCGATGCGCGCGTCGTGACGGCATCGCTCGACCTGCAGGGCAATCCGGCGTGGAGTCCGGATGGACGCGCGATCACGTCAGCCGCGAACGTCGACCGCACGCCGCGCCTGTTCACGATCCCGCTCGAGGGCGCGCCCGCGCCGCTGGTGCGGGAATATTCGATCGAACCCGTCTGGGCGCCCGGTGGCGAATTCCTCGTGTACTCCGGGCCGGACGTCGGCACCGCCGTGCCCATGAAAGCGGTGAACGCGGCCGGGCAGCGATATCCCATGCCGGACCTGACGTTGACCCGCGGCGCCCGTCACGTCCGCTTCTTTCCAGGACGCCACGCGCTCGTCGTGATGCGCGGCGATATCCAGCACAAGGATTTGTGGCTCGTGGACCTGCAGACGAAAGCCGAGCAGCAGCTCACGCGGCTGCCGCCCGACTTCAACATCCGCGACTTCGACATCTCCGGCGACGGCCGTGAGCTCGTCCTCGAGCGCGTCCAGGAGCGTTCCGACATCGTGCTGATCGATCTGGCGCGCCGATGAGGGCGTGACTAGCGCCAGGTGCGCACGACCCCCTCGAGCGCCTGCGTGCCGAAGTGGGCGACGGCATCACCAGTGAACGTGAGCTTGACGTTCGAGTAGGGGACGCTGCTGCCGCCGGTCACGTCCACCTGCAATTCCGATGATGGTCCGAACGGAGCGGGGTTGCCGCTGGCGGTGACGACCGCGGGCCCGCTCACCCGGAAGCCGTTGGCGAGCGGAGTGACGGTTCCCTGCACGATCGAGAGATGGTGCGTATGCGGCGTCCGGGCCGCCGGGTTGTCGGGATCCGCGCCTGGCGTCGCGAGGATCCAGTAGTCGGACCGCACCATGGTCAGCTGCGCCGTGAACGTCGCCTTGCCCGATTCGCCCGTCAGGCGCATCTGCC
>DASSOM010000180.1:0-5524 GCA_035700625.1 Vicinamibacterales bacterium | reverse complement strand
GGCCGCGGGACGGAGCTGACGGTGAGCGACGCGAACCTGCTGCTCGGCCGCATGGATCCGGAGTACTTCCTCGGCGGCCGCATGGCGCTCGACCTCGAGCGGACGCGCGCCGCGGCGGCCGACCTGGCCGCGCAGCTCGATCTCACCGAATCCGCGCTCGCGGCCGGCATCATCCGCGTGGCCAATGCCAACATGGAGCGCGCGATCCGCGTCGTCTCCGTGCAGCGCGGTTTCGATCCGCGCGACTTCGCGCTCCTGGCATTCGGCGGCGCCGGCGGGATGCACGCGTGCGAGATCGCGGACACGCTCGAGATCGTCACCGTCATCGTACCGCGTTATGCGGGTGTGCTGTCGGCGCTCGGCATGCTGCTCGCCGACGTGACGAAGGACTACTCCGCCACCGTCCTGCGCCGCTCGGCGCCGGACGACGGTCCGACGCTCGAGGCGTTGTTCGTCCCACTGCTCGAGCGCGCGGCGGCCGACCTGCGCCGGGAAGGGTTCGATGCCGCGCACGCGCACTTCGTCCGGGCGCTCGACGTGCGCTACGCCGGGCAGTCGTTCGAAATTACCGTACCCTTCGACGCCGAATATCGCGAGGAATTCGATCGGCAGCACGCACGCTTGTACGGGTACGCGAATCCACATCGGCCGACGGAGGTCGTGAACCTGCGGCTGACCGCGATCGGCCGCACGCGAAAGCCGCAGCTGCCGAGCGCTCCCGTCCGCGGCGTGAGATTTCCAGAACCCGCGCGCGTGGGGCTCGCGTCATTCGGCGGGCGCGCGGTGCGGACGTCCTTCTACCGCTGGGAGGATCTGGAGCCGGGTCACGTGGCGGACGGTCCCGCGGTCGTGGCGGGCGCGCAGGCAACCGCCGTCGTGCCGCCGCGCTTCCGGTTCCGCATCGACGAATTCGGCAACGTCATCGCGGTCCGTTCGCCGGGCCGGAGGACGGTAAAGCGCTCGCGGGCCGGCGCACTGGTCGCGGCAACGAGGCGGTGAAAAGCCTCCAGCTGCCAGCTTCCAGCTACCAGCTTAAAAGGAGGACCGTCCTCCTTATAAAGCTGGAAGCTGGAGGCTTGAGGCTGGAAGCTGTCGAGTGGCACACATGCAAATCAACCCCATCGAATTCGAGATTTTCAAAAATTTGTTCGTCTCCGTCGCGGAGGAGATGGGCGTCACGCTGTGCCGGACGGGGTTTTCGCCGAACATCAAGGAGCGGCTCGACTACTCGTGCGCGCTGTATGACGCGGCCGGCGAGACGATCGCGCAGGGGGACCACATGCCGGTCCACCTCGGGGCGATGCCGTTGTCGGTGCGCGCGGCGATCGATCACGCGCCGATGGAAGCCGGCGACATCGTCGTCCTCAACGATCCGTTTCGCGGCGGGACGCACCTGCCGGATATCACGCTCGTGTCGCCGGTGTATCTCCCGCAGAACCGACGGCCGGCGTTCTACGTCGCGAACCGCGCGCACCATTCCGACGTCGGCGGGATGACGCCGGGGTCGATGCCGCTCGCGCGCGAGGTGTACCAGGAAGGGCTCATCATTCCCCCGGTGAAGCTGGCGCGCCGGGGCGAGATCGTGTCGGACGTGATGAGCCTGCTGCTCGCGAACGTCCGCACGCCAGACGAGCGCGAAGGGGACATCACGGCGCAGATCGCGGCCAATCGCGTCGGCGACGCGCGATTGCGGCACATCACGCGCAAGTACGGTCCGAAGCGCGTGGCCGGATATGCCGCCGCGCTGCAGGATTACACCGAGCGCGTCCTGCGCGCCACCATCGCGCAGATCCCCGACGGCGACTTCTTCTTCGAGGATCATCTCGACGATGACGGATTCACGGATCGTCCGCTGCACATCCGGGCGACGCTGCGCATCCGCGGAGATCAGGCCGAGGTGGATTTCACCGGCAGCGATCCGCAGACGACCGGCGGTGTGAACGCGAACTTCGCCATCACGCTCTCGGCCACGCTGTACGCGTTCCGGTGCCTCGTCGAGGAGGACGTTCTCTACAATGCGGGCATCGCGCGCGCGGTCCGCGTCATCGCGCCGGAAGGCTCCATCGTCAACGCGGTGCGCCCGGCGGCGGTGGCCGGCGGCAACGTCGAGACGTCTCAGCGGATCACCGACGTGATCCTGGGCGCACTCGGGCAGGCGCTGCCCGCGCGGCTGCCCGCGGCCAGCCAGGGGACGATGAATAACGTGACGCTGGGGGGGCTCGACCCGCGCACGGGACAGCGATTCGCGTACTACGAGACGATCGGCGGGGGCATGGGGGGGCGCAACGGTCTGCGCGGAATCAGCGGCGTCCACACGCACATGAGCAACACGCGCAACACGCCGGTCGAGGCGATCGAGCACTACCTCCCGGTGCGGATTACGCGCTACGGACTGCGGCGCGGAAGCGGCGGCGCGGGCGAGTATCCCGGCGGCGACGGCATCGTGCGCGAATACGAGATGCTGACCGAAACGGCCGTCACCGTGTTGTCGGAACGGCGGCGGAGCGCGCCGTACGGCGCGCACGGCGGACAGCCCGGTCAGCCGGGCCGCAACACGACCGTGCGCGACGGGCGCGAAGAAGGGGTGCCCGGCAAGGCGTGGCTGACGCTGCATGCGGGCGATCGGCTGCGCATCGAAACACCAGGAGGCGGAGGCTTCGGAGCGCCTCCCGAGTCAATGCCGAATGTTAAATGCTGAATGCTGAAAGCTGACAGCTGGAAGCTGGAAGCTGGAAGCTGGAGGCTGATCGCTGGAGGATCCGTGTGGCTGTAGGAATGACCGACCCGGCGCGTGCGGGAGGACTGCTCGGATGGTGGCGGGTGGCCACGCCGGAAGGCAAACGCGCCCTCGTGGCGGCGTCGTTCGGCTGGATGCTCGATTCGTTCGACGTCATGCTGTACGCGCTGGTGCTGGCCGTGCTCATGGAGGATCTCGGCATGAGCAAGGCCACTGCCGGCCTGCTTGGATCCTCCACGCTGATCGCCTCGGCCGCCGGCGGCATCATCTTCGGCATCGTCGCTGACCGGTACGGACGCCGGTTCGCGCTGATGGGCAGCATTCTCATCTACTCGGTGTTCACCGCCGCGTGCGGCCTCGCGCGATCCGTGTACGACCTGGGGGTCTATCGCGTGCTGCTCGGCCTCGGGATGGGCGGCGAGTGGGCGAGCGGCGCCGCACTCGTCTCGGAAACGTGGCCGGCACAGCACCGCGGCAAAGCGCTCGGGATCGTGCAGAGCTCGTGGGCGATCGGCTTCGCCGGTGCGGCCATCGTCACGTGGCTCGTGCTGCCGCGGTTTGGATGGCGCGCCGTGTTCTTCGTCGGCATCATTCCGGCGCTGTTCACGCTGTGGATCCAGCGCCGCGTCCAGGAGCCGGCAATCTGGACGCAGTCGAAAGCGTCGCGGGCTCCGTCGGCGGGCTTCAAAGGGATGTTCGCGCCCGGTCTCGCCCGCCTCACGATCGCGGTCACCATCATGAACGCGTTCACGCTCTTCGCGTGGTGGGGCTTCAACCTCTGGCTGCCCGGGTATCTGTCGCTCCCTGTCGCGGAGGGAGGCATCGGGCTCAGCACGTCGGTGATGTCCGGCTTCGTCGTGGCGATGCAGGTCGGGATGTGGTTCGGCTACGTGACGTTCGGCTTCATCAGCGACACGATCGGCCGCAAGCGGACTTACGTGATCTATCTGCTCGCCGCCGCGGCGCTGATCTGGATCTACACGTCCGTGCGGACGCCGGCGATCCTGCTCGTCCTCGGGCCGTTCGTCGCCTTCTTCGCCACCGGGTATTTCAGCGGCTTCGGCGCGGTCACGGCGGAGATCTACCCGACGTCGATCCGCGCGACCGCGCAGGGATTCACGTACAACATCGGCCGCGTGGCAAGCGCCGCGGCGCCGTTCGCGGTCGGATCCCTGGCCGACACGCGCGGCTTCGCCGCTGCACTCTCCATCTGCTCCGTCGCGTTCCTCCTGGCGGCCGCGACGTGGATTTGGATTCCTGAGACAAAGGGGAGGGAATTGGAGGCTTGAGCTCCCCGAGGAACCCCCGGAACCCCCTCTCCGATCTAAGATGACCCGCCATGAAACTCCTGCTGTTCGTCTCCGCCCTGTTCCTCGCATTGCCCGCCACCGCCCAGAACCGCTCCGACGACGCCTACACGCGCTACGAGCTGCTCGCGCCCGAAACGGCAAGTTTCCGCATCGTGTACGACGTCACGGCGGTGTCGCCGGGGGCGAAGTATTTCTTCAACCCGATCCGGCAGGGCAGCGAGGCGAGCGATGAATCGGTGATCGATCTGATGACCGGGGCGCCGCTGAAGTTCGAGGAGATCACCGGCGAGCAGGCGCGCGAGGCGGGGCTGACGCGCGCGAGCCTGGACATGCACTACATCAAGGTGACGCTCGCGCGGCCGGTCCCCGACGGCGGCGAGGGACGCATCCGGATTCTGAAGACGTACAAGGATGCGAAGAGCTATTTCCGCGAAGGGGACCTGATCGTCTTCGACCGGCCGCTCGGCATCAAACGGAATTCCGTCGTCCTGCCGAAAGGCTACGAGCTGGTGTCGTGCAACATCCCGGTGCAGGTGATCGAGGAAGCGGACGGCCGGCTGAACGTCAGCTTCATGAACACCTATCCCGGCGAAGCCCCGCTGGTGATCAAGGCGAAGGCGGTTCGCGGTGGCGGTTCGGCGACGGCATCGTCGTCCGCCTCGTCATCGGCGAGTGCGCCGGCCGCGCCGGCCGAACCGGCGCCGCGGGCGCGGCCGATGGATGAAATCCGCGTCGGCGAACGCGCGTTCCAGGATCGCGAGATCGTCTACTTCCTGAAGGAGCCCGAGACGCACGCCTTCTCGCTGTACCACGACTACACCGAGTCGCGCGAAGGCATCGACAAGTACGTCAATGTCGTCCGCGGCGGCAGCACGGTGTCGGACCCCTCCGCGAAGGTGCTCGATACAGGCGACGTGCTGAAGACGGAGATCCTGAAAGGGGACGCGATCGCGAAGGCCGGCATCGACGAAGCGGGCGCGGACGGGGAAGTCGTCGTGATCCGCTTTCCGGCCGTCAGAAAGGGACAGTCGGTGCGGCTCAGAATCTCCGAGACCTACACCGATCCCGCGCGCTACGCGCTCATCGACGGCCAGCTGATGTGGCACCGCAGCTTCGGCCGCCCGCGGAACGACATCGTCCTGCCCGCGGGCTGGTATCTGACGACGTCGTCGATTCCAGCCGTCGTCTCGACGGATCCGGACGGCCGCACGCGGCTCACGTTCTGGAACCCGCGTCCGGATTCGATCGATGTATTTCTGAAGGGTCGCAGACGGTGATGTCAGCCCATAAAGGGCTGACCCACAGATGCCCTGGTGGGTCAGGGCTGGCCCGCACACTGAGGGAGCTTGTGGGTCAGGGCTTCAGCCCTGACCATCACATTCGAAACAGATAACTGACCTTCAGAAAGAACCCATCCTGCGTCCGCCGGAGGTCGCGATACCGCTGCTCGCTCGGGTTCGCGAGCGACGCGCTGTAG
>DASSOM010000179.1:0-2786 GCA_035700625.1 Vicinamibacterales bacterium | reverse complement strand
CTTGACAGACTCCACGGGACGTTCCGGAACGATCGCACACTGTGCGGCCCAGCCGAAGCTCACCGTGTGGCTGGCAAGGAGCGGCCCTCCTTCGCGCAACCGCCTCCGCTTCGCTTCGGCGCGCTACGGAGGGCAACCTTCGCGAAACGCTCGCCTGACGCGGCCTGCCAGCCGTAGCCAGCGAGCGAAGCGCGCGGTTTGGCGAAGGCTGGCGGAGAGGGTGGGATTCGAACCCACGTGCCCTTTCGGACAAGACGCTTTCGAGGCGCCCCCGTTACGACCACTTCGGTACCTCTCCGCTGACTGGTCAGTAGGAACCTCTTATTATAACGCGCATCCTACCTCGTGCATTCGCGGGCGTACAGCTTGCACGGTCCGTTCCTCGCGCATGCCCGCGACTGTTGCCCACGCGTCCCCCGAGCGCCAATCGCGCAGCCGGCCCATTCGTGCGGAGGAAGAGGTCTCCCTCCGCGCGTGAGCATGACGATCGGCTACGTCCACGTCGGCGCTCCCGAGCACGGCGTCAGCCGGTATGGCCGTCTGCTTGCCGCGGAGGCGCGCACGCGCCGCGCGCTACGCGTGCTCGAGCGCGAGCTGCCGCTGACCGGCGATCCGGAGATCGAACGACAGCGGATCGTCGAACTTGGAACGCAGCTCGCCGGCGCCGACGTCGTGCATCTGCAGTACAACAGCCAGTTGACGAATGGTGTGTGGGGCGCGGCGTGGGAGCCGCTCCGGCGTCTGAGACTGCTCGCGCGGAGCGTCCGCGCCCCGCTGGCCGTGACGCTGCACGACGTGTGCACGCTGCCGCCGCTGTCGGCGCGGGAGATTCTCCGCGACCCGGTGCAGGGTGTGCGGACAACCCGTTTGCGCGCCCCGCAGTACGTCACGCTGCAATGGCTGCGTCGGCGCACGGCGCGGCTGCTGGTCTGCAGCGAGTACGAGCGCGCGCGAGCCGGCGCACGGCACCCGCGCGTGACGGTCATCCCGCATTTCGTCGAACGGCGGGAGCTGCCGACGTCCACTGGCGCCGCGAAGGCGGCGCTCGGCCTCGAGGGGAAACGCGTCGTGACGCTGCTCGGCTACATCCACCAGCGCAAGGGACACGCGCTGCTGATCGACGCGCTCGCCGAATTGCCGGCAGACGTCGTCGTCGTGTTCGCGGGAGGCACGCCGCAGGCAGACGATTCGTTTCTACGCTCGCTGTGGAGCCGCGCGGCGGAGCGTGGCGTGAGCGATCGCCTTCGCGTCACCGGGTTCGTGCCGGACGAGGAACTCACGCCGTACCTGGCGGCGACGGATCTCGCGGTGTGTCCGTTCCGGTCGATGTCCGCCTCGGGATCGCTCTCGACCTGGATCGCGGTCGAGCGTCCGATCCTGGCGAGCGATCTGCCGCAGATAGCCGAGTACAACACGCTCGAGCCCGGCGTGATCCGGACGTTCACGCCGATCACGGCGTCGTCGCTCGCTCAGACGATCCGCGCTGCGCTCGACGTGGACCCGTCGAACGGCTGCGAGGCTCGTTCGCGCCTCCGCGCGAAGTTGCTGCTGCCGTCGATCTTCGATCGGCACATGAAGGTGTACCGCGAGATGTCGTGTCAGCCCATAAAGGGCTGACCCACATCGCGCTGTGTGGGTCAGGGCTTCAGCCCTGACAAATTGGGAGGTCAATGATCACGGCACCGGTGTTCCTCGTCGGCTGCCCGAGATCCGGGACGACGCTGTTGCAGCGGCTGCTGGACGCGCACCCGATGCTGGCCATCGCGCCGGAGACGCACTTCATCCGCCGCTTCTGGCTCAAGCGGGACGCGTACGGCGACTTCGCGGCGCCGGGCGCCTTCGAGCGTCTCGTCGAAGACGTGATCCAGATGCCGGAGTTCGCCGACATGCAGCTGGACGCGACCGAATTCCGGACGGATGCCGCTCGCATCGAGCGGAGGATCCCCGCGATCTTCGATCTGCTCCTGGGATCGTTCGCGCGGCGGCGCGGCGCGGGGGTCGTCGGCGAGAAGACCCCGAACCATCTTCTCTATATGCCGACGCTCGAGGAGTTCTTTCCGGGCGCCCGGTTCATCCACATCATTCGTGATCCGCGCGCGGTGGTGAACTCGTGGAGGACGGTTCCCTGGTCGACCGGTTCGATCGCCGGCGACACGGCCGTGTGGCAGCGCTACATGCAGACCGCGTGGAAGCAGCCACCCGCGCCAGGAGGCCTTCACGTGATGCGCTACGAAGCGCTCGCAACCGAACCGGAGCGGGAGCTGCGCGCCGTGTGCGACTTCCTGTCGATACCGTTCGAGCCGGCGATGCTGTCGTTTCACGAGCGCGAGTCGCGAACGGTGGATTTCGATCGCGAGCCGTGGAAGAAGAACGCGGCAGGGCCGATTCAGACGCGCGCGCGCGACCAATGGCGGAACGCGCTCACGCCGGAGCAGATCTTCGAGATCGAACGGACGGCGTGGGGGGAGATGGTCCGTCTGGGATACCAGCCGGAGCGCTACACCGGACCGTCGCTGATCCGCCGCGCGCGGAGCGCGGCGCGCCGGCTGCTGTCGCGCCCGTAGCGGCAGCGGGCAACCCTGTAAACCGTATACATCACTTGACGCGTGTAGGGCGGGGGTGTCCAATGACCCCGCCTGCCATTGGCACGGCTGGAGATCGTGGGATCGAATGAATCAGTTTAAGGCGCATCGAATTGCCACCCGTGTGGCGAACTTCTCTGTGGCTGAAGCACATTTCCGTCGATACGCAGACGATGGGCGTCCGGCCTTGGATACAGCCGTTAC
>DASSOM010000178.1:0-2599 GCA_035700625.1 Vicinamibacterales bacterium | reverse complement strand
TGGAACACGCTCCTCGAGCTGCCGCCGGGGCGTCCGGCGGTGCCGCCGCGCGAACGTGCCCCGTGGGTGAACATCGTGTCGCCCAACTGGTTCTCGACGTTCGGGATGCACCTGGTCGCCGGGCGCACCTTCACCACGGCTGATCGTGCAGGTGCGCCGTTCGTGATCGTGGTGAACGAGTCGTTCGTCCACAAATTCCTGGAACCCGGAAATCCCATCGGCCAGACGGTTCGCGCGGGCCTCGAGGCAGGGCCGACGGTGAACACGTATCAGGTCGTCGGCGTCGTCAACGACGCGGTGTACCAGTCCGCGCGCGCGGGGTTCGAGCCGACGATGTATGCGCCGCTGGCGCAGTTGAAAGAGCAGGCGCCGGAAATCGAGCTGACCGTGCGCGCGGCGGGCGGCGCGCCGGGTGAGCTGTCGCGCGCGTTGACGTCCGCCGTCATGCGCGTGAACGGCGACGTGTCGGTCACGTACAACCAGGTGGAGGAGCGCCTGCGCGCGTCGGTCACGCAGGAGCGGCTCGTGGCGATCCTTGCGGGCTTCTTCGGCGCGCTCGCGCTGCTGCTCGCCGCGCTCGGACTGTACGGCGTCACGAGTTACGGCGTCGGACGGCGCCGGCGGGAAATCGGCGTCCGGCTCGCGCTGGGCGCGCAGCCGGCCGGCGTGCTGCGGCTCGTCCTGCGGCGCGTCGCGCTGCTCGTGATTGCCGGCGTGGCGATCGGCGCGGCGCTGACGCTGTGGGCGTCGCGCTTCGTTGCGTCGCTGTTGTTCGGTCTGCGGCCGCAGGATCCGATCACGCTCGCCGCCGCCGCGTTCGCGCTGCTGACGATCGGCCTCGTCGCCGGGTGGCTCCCCGCGCGGCGCGCGGCGCTCATCGATCCCGGCCGCGTCCTGCGGGAGGGGTAGCGAGGTGTGCGACACTGAGCCGCATGACGACGCCCGCGCAGACGAAGCCGGCACGCAAGCGGCGCCGCGACGTGCTCGCGTCGCTCGGCCAGCCGAAGGTCGCGGTGATGCTGATGCTCGGCTTCTCGTCGGGCCTCCCCTTCCTGCTCACCGGCAACACGCTTGGCTACTGGCTGCGCGACGAGGGGACGTCGCTGCAGGCGATCGGCTTTCTCTCGTGGGTGGGCCTCGCCTACTCGCTGAAGTTTCTCTGGGCGCCGATCGTCGATCGCGCTGACGCGCCGCTGTTCGGACGTCTCGGCCGGCGCCGCAGCTGGATGCTCTTCAGTCAGGCGGTCGTCGCCGCGGGCCTGCTCGGCCTCTCGGTGCGCGGACCGGACGCCGGGCTCGCCGCCGTTGGACTCTTCGCCGTCCTCGTCGCCTTCGCCTCGTCCACGCAGGACATCGTCGTCGACGCCTGGCGGATCGAGATCGCGGACGATGCCGATGAACTGGGGCTGCTCGCGGCGGCGTATCAACTCGGCTATCGCGCCGCGCTGCTCATCACCGACGCGCTGATCCTGATCTCGGCGAGCCATCTCGGATGGCCCGCGTCGTACACGATGATGGCGGTGCTCATGGGCGTCGGCATCGCGGCAAGCTTCGCGGCGCTCGAGCCGCGCCGCGCGCCGGAGGCGGACGCCGCCGCGCGCAGCGGACTGTCGCTCTGGAATCTCCGCGGATTCGGCGACGCGGTCATCGGGCCATTCGCGGAATTCTTCCGCGTCTATGGCTGGCTCGCGCTGCTGATGCTCGCGATGATCAGCCTGTATCGGCTTCCCGAGTTCGTGATGGGACCGATGGCCAACCCGTACTACCACGACCTCGGCTTGTCGAAGGACGCCGTCGGCGCGGTGCGCGCGTCGGTGGGCCTCGCGGGATCGCTGCTCGGCATCGCCGCGGGCGGCGTCAGCGCCGTCCGCTTCGGGTACTTTCGAACGCTGATCATCGGTCTCGTGCTGCAGAGCGTCACGATCGCGGCATTCGCGATCCTCGCCTACACCGGTCCGGACCTTCGCGTGTTCGGCACGATCATGGTCGCCGACAATTTCGGCGCGGGCTTCGCGGGCGTCGCGCTGGTGACGTACATGTCGAGCCTCACGAGCGTCGGCTACACGGCCACGCAGTACGCGCTGCTCAGCTCCGCCTACACCTACGTCGGCAAGTTCGCGAAAGGGTTCTCGGGCGTGATGGTCGAGTGGCTCGCGACCGGACGTCCGCTGCTCGAAGGGTACGCGCTGTTCTTCATCGGCGCCGGCCTCCTGGGTATCCCCGCGATTCTGCTCTGCATCGCCCTCGTGCGCGTCGCGCCCGATCGGGTGAGGGCTCGATAAGAAGACTCGTCGAGTCGACACACCAAGCGGGTCCTGTCGCCGGACAGCCCCATCCGTCCTCGGCCCGAAAAACACGCGTCACGTGAGACGGGCCTGCGGGGCGGATGGGGCGGCCCCGTCCGGCGCCACCCGCGTCGCTGACTCAACTCACGTCAGTCGTGGACCCGGATGCGGATGCGTACAACCAGCCGGCGGAGCGTGGTCATGCAGACGACACACATCACGGCGTCGGCGGGAACGAGCCACACGACCGGCGTCGGGTGGCGCGTGCTGGGCATCGGCGTGATGGCGATCGGCGTGGTCGGTCTGGCGATCGG
>DASSOM010000177.1:0-6602 GCA_035700625.1 Vicinamibacterales bacterium | reverse complement strand
GAACCGCGGGCAGGGATCCAACATCGTGCCGCTGACCGAGGCGATCGTCGGCGGCATCCGGCCGATGTTGATCGTACTGTTGATCGGCGCGGCGCTCCTACTGCTGATCGCGAGCGTCAACGTCGCCGGCCTGCTGCTCGTGCGGGCGGAAGGGCGGCGGCGCGAGATTGCCGTGCGGAGCGCGCTCGGCGCGTCGCGCGCGCGCGTGGCCGCACAGTTCGTCACCGAGGGGGCCGTGCTCGTCGCCGCGGGCGGCGTGCTGGGGTTGGCGGCGGCCAAGTGGGGCATCGGGCTGCTGCAGGATCTCATTCCGGCCGACGTGCTCGCGCGCATGACGTATCTGCAGGGCGTCGGCCTGAACATCCGGGTCGTCGCGTTTGCGTGCGGGATCGCTCTGCTTGCGGCGATCCTGTTCGCGGCGATCCCGCTGCTGCACGTGCGGACGGCGTCGAGCCGCGCGCTCGCGGAAGGGGGCCGCGGATCGGCCGGACTCGGCTGGCGCCGCCTCGGCGCGCGCATGGTCGTCGTCGAACTCGCGACCGCGATGGTGCTGCTCACGGCCGCCGGCCTGCTCGGGCGCAGCTTGAACGCGCTGCTGCGGGTGGACGTCGGTCTGCGGCCGGACGGACTCGCGACGCTTCAGCTCACCGCCCCTGACCGGAAGTACTCGGACAACGCGCAGATCGTCGCGTTCCAGCGCGAGGTGGAGCAATCCATCGCCGCGCTTCCAGGCGTGACGCAGGTGGGCGTGTCCAGCCGGAAGCCGCTCGCCGGCGGCAATACGATGTGGATTCGCGTCCTCGGCCGTCCGTATCACGGCGAGCACAACGAGGTGCACTATCGCGAGGTGAGCCCGGGTTACTTTCCGGCGCTCGGCGCGCAGCTCGTACGCGGCCGCGGCATCACGGAAGCCGACGACGTGACGGGTCCGGCGGTGGTCGTCGTGAACGAAGCGCTCGTCAGGACGTACTTCCCGAACGAGGATCCGCTCGGGCAGCATCTCGCGTACCCGGACGAGGGATCGACGCCGATGGAGATCGTCGGCATCGTCCGCGACATCAAGGAGGCGCCGCTCGACGAGGCGACGCCGCCGACGATCTACGTTGCCTTCGCGCAGGATCCCACGAGCGGGTTCACCGTGTTCGCGCGAACGTCCGTCGCCCCGTCTTCACTGGTGCCGGCGATGACCGACGCGGTCAAGCGCATCGATCCGGATGTGACGACGTTCCAGGGGCGCACGATGGAGGACGCAATCAACGACTCACCGCCGGCGTACCTGCGGCGATCCGTCGCGTCGCTCGTCGGCAGCTTCGCCGCGGTCGCCTGGGTGCTCGGGCTCATCGGCCTGTATGGCGTGATCGCCTACTCGGTGAGTCAGCGCACGCGCGAGATCGGCGTGCGCGTGGCGCTCGGGGCGCGGCCCGGGTCGGTGTACCGGTTGATTCTCCGCGAGGCGGGACTCGTAATCGGGATCGGGCTCGCCGCCGGCGCACTGTTCGCGGTGTTCGGCGCCACGCTGATGCATAGCCTGCTCTTCGGCGTGACCGCGTGGGACGCGCCGACCCTGGCGGCGGTCGGCGTCACGCTTGGCGTCTCCGCGCTGCTGGCCAGCGCCGTGCCCGCGCGCCGCGCGGCGTCGGTCGATCCCGTGGACGCGCTGCGTGCGGAATAGCCTCCGCTGTTGTCAGGGCTAAAGCCCTGACCCACCCGCCTTCGCGACGGGGGCGCGGAAAGGCCTGCGCTACCGTCAGGGCTA
This sequence comes from Vicinamibacterales bacterium, assembly GCA_035700625.1. Classification (GTDB taxonomy): domain Bacteria; phylum Acidobacteriota; class Vicinamibacteria; order Vicinamibacterales; family 2-12-FULL-66-21; genus DASSOM01. The sequence goes on along the minus strand of DASSOM010000177.1, from coordinate 4,846 downwards.
AAGCCCTGACCCACAGGCATGTGGGTCAGCCCTTTACGGGCTGACGCGGTGATGGTCCCTCGAAAGTGGTACAACTGCGGTCGTGAGCCCCGCCTTCACGATCGCCCCTCCTGTCGAGCCCATGCTGGCCAAGCTCGCGGATGCGCTGCCCGAGGGTTCGTTCCTGTACGAGCCGAAGTGGGACGGCTTCCGCGCGATCGTCTACCGCCGCGGCGCCGAGGTGTACATCCAGAGCCGGGATCTGCGTCCCCTCGATCGCTACTTTCCCGAACTGCACGACGCGCTCGCCGATCGCCTGCCGGACGACATCGTCGTCGACGGCGAGATCGTGATCGCAACATCGCACGGCCTCGACTTCGACGCGCTGCAGATGCGCCTGCATCCGGCCGCGTCGCGGGTGGCCAAACTCGCGGCGGAAACGCCGTCCTCTTTTGTCGCATTCGACCTGCTCGCGATCGACAGGCGCGACGTCCGCGGCGAGCGGCAGCGCGAGCGCCGCCGGCTGCTCGAGCGGGCCCTCAAGGGCGTGAAGCCGCCGGTCCATCTCACGCCGGTGACGCGCGACCGCGCCCTCGCCGCCGAGTGGCTGTCGCGGTTCGAGGGGGCCGGGCTCGACGGCGTCGTCGCCAAACCGGAGGACGGACGCTACGAGCCCGGCAAGCGCGCCATGATCAAGGTGAAGCACGCGCGCACCGCCGACTGCGTGGTCGCCGGCTTTCGCTGGCACAAGGAAGGCAGGAACTCGCTCGTGGGGTCGCTGCTGCTCGGGTTGTACGACGACAAGGGCACGCTGCACCACGTCGGCGTGACCTCGTCGTTTACGATGGCGAAGCGCAAGGCGCTTGCCGAGGAACTGGCGCCGCTCCGCGATCGCGCGCTGGACAAGCATCCCTGGCGCGACTGGGCGGACGCCGCGGGCCACGAAACCACGCGCATGCCCGGCGGCCAGAGCCGCTGGAGCGCCGGCAAGGATCTCTCCTGGGAGCCGCTGCGAATCGAGCGCGTCTGCGAGGTCAAGTACGACCACATGCAGGGAGATCGCTTCCGCCACGCAGCCACGTTTCTCCGCTGGCGTCCGGACAAGCCTCCGCGCGACTGCCGCTACGATCAGCTCGAGGTCACGCCTCCGTACGAGCTGGAGAAGGTGTTCGGCGCTAGGAGCACGAGCCCGACACGACCTTCAGCGAGGTCACGTTGAACGGCGGGGACGTCATGTCGTCCTTGCCCATCACGTCCACCTTCATATCGTCGTTTTCCATCGTCGCGTCGTCCATCTTCATGCCGCTCATGGCCTGCGCCGGGGATCCCGTGACCGACACCTTGTGGCCGACGTGTGCGGCCAGGTCGACCGACGTGCTCGAGAGCGTCAGCGTCGGCGCTGTTATCGCGTCTGTCTTCATCGCGTCTGTCTTCATCGCGCTCATCGCACCGGCGTGCTTCTTCATCGAACTGTCAGCCATCGCCACACCGGTGAGCTGAAACGTTCCATTCGGCGACGCCTTCAGGCACCCGGTGTAGGTTTCCCGTTTCATGTCCTTGCCCATCGCCGCGTTCGACTGGGCGGCGGCGCTCGCTCCGCCGATCAAGGCGGCTGCCGCCAGCACGATTACCGTCCTCTGCATGTGATTCCTCTCTTCTGAACGAACCATTCACGGCGTCGAGCGAGCTGACGAATGAACCGCGAGCCTGGGAGGACGCTCGTCACATTCGAACGATCGTCAGGCGATCGCCCGCCGCCATCTAGAGGACTCACCCGAGCATCCCAATATTCCAGCCGCGACGGCACGCGATCGGGAATGCCGCGCAGCGCGCCAGGGTTCTGGCATGCACGAGGAGGCGGCGTGAACACGATCGCGGGAGAGACGATAGGCGGACGAATGGCACTCGCACGATGGGCGCCGACAGGTGTGCGGTTGGCGGTCGGCTACGGATTCCTGGCGCACGGTCTCGCCAAAGCGTCGCGAGGTCCCGATGCCTTTGCGGCCATTCTGGCCGCGATCGGCGTACCCGCGCCGCACCTGATGTCCTGGGCGACGATCGCGATCGAAATCGGCGGTGGCGTCGCCGTGCTGCTCGGCGGCTTCGTCCAACTGGCGAGCGTGCCGATGATCGCCATCCTCGCCGTGGCCGCGCTGACGGTGCACCTCCCGTACGGCTTCAGCTCCATCAAGCTGATCGCCGTGACGGCTGCAGGCGCGCAGTTCGGGCCGCCTGGATACGAAGTCGACGTGCTGTACATTGCCGCGCTGGTGATGCTCGCGCTCGGCGGGCCGGGGCCGCTCTCGATCGACGCCCTCCTCGAACGACGCCGGCGCCGAGGCGGCGACCTATCCCGGTCCCACCTGTTGCACAGGTGAATCGGGCGTCATTGCGGCTCCGGCACGCTGACGAGCGCGGCCTTCATTTGGCCGTGCCCGCTGCCGCACAGTTCCGAGCACTTGATGTCGTAGCGGCCCGGCGGCGGGGCGATGAATTCCTCGATGACGGCGTCGCCGCCGCGCGGGATATCAACATCCAGCTTCAGGCCGCGGATCGCGAAGCCGTGTGTGGTGTCGGCCGACCGAACCACGAGCCGGACCCGCTCGCCGGCGATGACCTGAATCGTCGCCGGCTCGAACGTGAAGCGGCGCGCGACCACCTGCACTTCGTGGACGTCCTGCCGTCGCGCCGCGACGGAGGGGGACGCGGCGAGCTCGAGTCCAAGGATGACGAGTGGAAGAGCGAGCGGGAGGATGCCGATGCGCGCCATGGCGTCACTCCACGACGATCTCGCCCGTCATCTTCGGATGAATCGAGCAGTAGTACTTGAACGTGCCGCGCTCGTCGAAGCGGTGCGAGAACTGTTCGTCCGTGTCGAGCGCCGGCGACTTGAACCGGTGCTCGGTGCTCACGATGTTGTGCGGCACGTCGTCGCGGTTCGTCCACGTCACGGTCGTGCCGACGGGCACCGACAGGCTGCCGGGCGCGAAGCTGAAGTTGTCGGCGTAGACGTCATGCGCCCCGGCCATCCCGGCCGTCCCGGTGTCCGCGAGCGGCACGTCGGTGATCGCAATCGGGGAGTTCACGTCGTGGAACGACATGCGCGCGAGGCCGAGCAGCTGCCGAAGGCGATCGTCGGGAACCTTCATCGGGCCGGGGGACGGCGCGGTGCCCGGTGCCGGCTGCACGAAGGCGGTCGACATCGCCGTGTGAAACGTGACGTGCCCCTCCACCTTGCGCATCACCTGGTGGATGTGGCCGTTGAGCACCGACACGGATCCGAATCGCTTCAGATACGACAATGCCTGCACGCTGTCGTCCGTGCCCCACCCCCACTCCGGATACACCGACCACAGCGGGATATGCGCGAACACGACGATGGGCGTGCTGCTGTTCAGGTGCTTCACGTCGTCTTCGAGCCATTCGAGCTGTTCCCGCCCGAGCGTTCCGAGCCCGCCGGCTTTGAGATCGACGACGTTGACGAGGCCGATGAAGTGGACATCGCTGTGATCGAAGCTGTGCCACCCCGCGCCGCGCGTCCCTCTGCCGAAGCGTTCGAGGTAGCTGCGCCCTTCGTCCTCCAGGACGTCGTGCTCGCCGGGCACGTAGAACACGGGAATCGACAGCTCCGACAGCACCTGCTGCAGCGTGTCGAACTCTTCCGCCCGTGAGAGGTGCGTGAGGTCTCCTGTATGGAGGACGAAGGCCGGCGGTTCGGGATCCGCCTTGATCTTCGCGATCGCCGCGCGCAGCGTCGCGGTGACGTCCGTGTTCGCCGGCTTGTTGAAGCCGATATGGCTGTCGCTGATCTGGACGAAGCGCAGGCCTTTGGCGGCGCCGTGTGACATCGCGCCCATGCCCGCCATGGCCTGCCCGAGCGGCGATCCGCGCAGGACGCCGCCCGCCATCGTCCATACCGCGCCTGTACCGACCCAGGCCATGCACTTGAGAAAGTGCCGTCGGCCGGGATCGTTGTCATCGTCTGTACGTGCCACGCTGTCCCTCCCTTTACGGGCGCAGGAAATCCGCGCCCCAGACCAGTACTCCCCCGAGATGTCCGGCCGCTGCGATCAGGGCCGCCGCGCCGAAGAGCGCGCCGCGGTATCGCCAGGACGTGCGGCCCATCCGGCCGCTCGCGAACCCTGCCGCGAGCGCCAGGGTGGCGCCGGCCGTGCCGAGCCAGCGATGCCACTCGAGCACCGACGTCGTGTCGACGTCGATGCCGCGCGCCAGGCGCCAGCCGGCGAAAGCGGCGGCGACGGCCAGGGCCGCCCCTACGCGGATGTTGATCACCGCCGCCGTGCGCCAGCGATCGTCGGCGGTCGCAATGGCGGCGCCCTCGGCCGCGGCCGCCACGATGACCAGAGCAATCGGAAAATGAATCAGCAGCGGATGCAGTCGGCCGATGAGCGCCATCTGCCTGGGAGACCGTTGGGGAGGCGCGCCTATTCCCGGGAATAAACGACCGTCGTGAAGTGTCTCAACAGGGGTGACACCTCCGAGAGAGTTCGACGAGACGGTGCTCCCCCACCTGGACGCGGCGTTCAACTACGCGCGGTGGCTCACGAGGAACGACGCGGAAGCGGAGGACGTGGTGCAGGATGCCTGCGTGCGGGCCATGCGCTTCTTTTCGTCGCTGCGCGGCGGCGATGCGCGCGCCTGGCTGTTCACGATCATCCGGAACACCTGGTACAGTCGCGTCGGACGGCGGCCGCGTTCGGAGCCCGCTCCGGCAGACGGCGAGCCAGGCGAGCCACCGGACGCGTCGCCGGATCCGGAACGGCAGCTCCTTCAGCAGCAGACGGTGGCGCACGTGCGTGCGGCGCTCGAACGGCTGCCAGCGGACTTCCGTGAGGTGATCGTGCTG
>DASSOM010000176.1:0-13249 GCA_035700625.1 Vicinamibacterales bacterium | reverse complement strand
AGGCGTCCACGCGTAGGGTGACGTCGCGGCCAGTCTCGATCCAGGGAGCGAAGCGCTCGGGGACGTCGGCGGTCAGCTTCAGCGGATGCAGCCGGACGATGCGCATGATCGGCGTCTGCGGCTGGACGAATTGGCCGATGGACACGAGCCGTTCGGCGACGAAGCCCTCGAACGGCGCGCGAATCACCGCCTCGCGCAGATCTCGCTCGGCGAGCTTGAGGGCGGACGTCTTGGCTTCGATGTCGGCGCGCAGCTGACGGGCGGAGGCGAGCGCCGCTTCGTGCGCCGCCCGCGCGGTGTCCACTCGCGTCTTCGCCTCGTCGAGCTGCGACTGCGGCAGCAGGCTGCGCGAGGCGAGGCTCGTCGCGCGCTCGAACTGCTGCTCCGCCTCCGCGAGCTGCGCCGCCGTACTCATGACGTCCGGTGTCTTGTCGAGTGGCGGCAGGTCGCCGTCGGAAGAGGCGCCGTAGCGGGCGCGCGACTGATCGAGCGCCGCGCGCTGCGCCTCGACGAGATATTGGAGCTTCTCACGGTCCAGCTCGACGAGCGGAGCGCCGTCCGGGACGCGATCGCCGAGGTCGCGGACCAGACGCGCCACCCGGCCGGCGACTTCCGCGCTGACGACGACCTCCTCGCGCGCGGCGAGCGTACCGACCACGTCCACCTGGCGCCTGACGTCGTGTACCCTGGCCCGTTCGACCTTGACCGCGCGCGGCTTCGCCTCGCCGGCCGCTTCGACGCCGGCACTGCGCGAGCAGCCGGCGAGCGGCAGCAGCGCCGCCGCGACCAGGGCCATCAGGAGGGAACGAGAACGTTCAGGAGTTCGCATGAGGTCCAGGGTTTGAAGGGATAATAAGTATCACAAAGAAATGGTCAGCTGGCGACTTGCGGCGGCCGTCGCCTGCGCGCTCGCGCTCGTCGCGTGCGACGCGGCGCCGGTCCCCTACTCGGAACAGATCGCGTCGTGGCACGAGGAGAAGGATCGCTTCATGCAGTCCTCGTCGGACTCCCCTGTGCCGCCGGAGGCGCGCGCCACGTTCGCGCCGCTGAAGTACTTTCCGACGGACGAGTCGTACCGCGTGCCGGCGGCGTTGACGGTCGCGCCGGGGGAAGACGTGCTCGAGATGCCGACGTCCACGGGCGAGCGCCGGCGCATGCGCCGCATCGGCCGGCTCGGGTTCACGTTGAAAGGACAGCCGATGACGCTCACCGCGTTCGTCGAGGCGGACCAGACCGACGTCCGGCGGCTGTTCGTCCCCTTCGGCGACCTGACGAACGGGACCGAAACGTACGCCGGCGGACGGTATCTCGATCTCGATCGCACGGCGACGGGGTTGTACGATCTCGATTTCAACCGCGCGTATCACCCGTTCTGCGTCTATAACAAGTCGTACGATTGTCCGATTCCGCCGGCGGAGAACCGGCTCAAGGTGCCCATCCGGGCAGGCGAGCGGATGTGACGATGCCCCTCCATCTTCAATCGCGCGGCGCCCAGATCGCCGACGCGGTCCGGCGCGCGCTCGATGCGCCGGGGGAATCGCTCGCGCCGGCGGCGCTCGCGATCGCGCGCGTGGAGTATCCGGCGCTCGACGCGGATCCGTATCTGCAGCACCTCGAGCGGCTCGGCGAGGCGGCCGCGGCGCGCGTCGTCCAGCGCGGCGGCGTGCGTGTCGAGGACCGCATCGCCACGCTCAATGCCTACCTCTATGAGGAGCTCGGCTTCACGGGCAACCGCGAGCAGTACGACGACCCGCGCAACAGCTGCCTGAACGAGGTGATCGACCGCCGCACGGGGATCCCGATCACGCTCGCGGTCATTTATCTGGAGATCGGCCGCCGTGCGGGACTGCCGCTCGAAGGGGTCAATTTTCCCGGGCACTTCCTGGTGCGCGCCGGAGCGGATCCCGGCGGCGACGATCTGATCGTGGATCCGTTCCACGCCGGGGCGCTGCTCTCGGAAATCGACTGCCGGCAGCTCCTGCGGCAGCACCTCGGCGACGAAGCCGCGTTCGACCGCGCCCTGCTCGTCGCCGCCACACGCCAGCAGATCATCGTCCGCATGCTGGTGAATCTGAAGCGCCTGTACGTGCGCATGCGCTCGTTCCCCCAGGCGCGGCTGATTGCCGACACGCTCGTGGGCGCCGACCCTTCGGCGCTCTGGGAGCTGCGCGACCGCGGGTTGCTCGCGTACCACATGGACGATTTCGGTGCCGCGCTGCGTGACCTCGAAACCTACCTGCGCCTGATGCCGCGCGACGAGGCGGATCTCGATGCGAGCGAAGAGGACGACCCGCCCCAGACGGAAAGCACGCAGATCTGGGAGCACATCAAGGCGCTGCGGCGGCGGGTCGCGGGATTCAACTAGGACAGCTGCCAGCTTCCAGCTTCCAGCGGCCAGCTTTTTAAGGAAGAAGTTCCTCCTTTAAAGCTGGAAGCTGAAGGCTGGAAGCTCCAAGCTCGACCACATACACATACTAAGTACTTGCACGCAGCCGCCGCTCTGCCGTATGGTGGCCGCACCAGCCGGCCCCCAGCCTCGGCTTCCCCTGTCCCGTATTCCTGTTCGCCGGCCGGGACCTTCATCCGGTTACTCACCTTCATGAAGGAGGAACAGATGCGCGTGCGTATTCCCGCCGTGTTGGCGGCGATTCTGCTGATCGCGCCTGCTGCGCTCGCCCAGCAGCAGACCGGCTCCATCAGCGGCAAGGTCACCGACAACAGCGGCGCCGTTCTGCCGGGCGTCACCGTCACGGTCGCGAGCCCCGTCCTGCTGCAGCCGCAGGTCGCCACGACCAGCCAGACGGGCACGTACAACTTCGCCCGGCTGCCCATCGGGACGTATGACCTCACGTTCGAGCTCGCCGGCTTCCGGACCGTCGTCCGCAAAGGGGTGCAGATCGAGATCGGCTTCAACGCGCAGATCAATCAGCAGCTCGATATCTCCGCGGTGGAGGAGACCGTCACGGTCAGCGGCGAGAGCCCGATCGTGGACACGAAGAGCACGACCGAGAAAACCAGCTTCGATCTCGAGTCGATGCAGAACATTCCCTCGTCGCGCGATCCCTGGGACCTGCTGAACCGCGTGCCCGCGATCGCGACGGACCGCGTCAACGTCGGCGGCTCGCAGTCCGGCCAGCAGTCCGGCTACATCTCGCGCGGCTCGAGCAGCGGCAACAACAAATGGTCCGTGGATGGCGTCGACATCACCGACATGTCCGCAACCGGGGCCTCGCCCATCTACTACGACTTCGACATGTTCCAGGAGATGCAGATCACGACCGGCGGCGCGGATGCGTCGCAGCAGACCGGCGGAGTCGGCATCAACATCGTGACGCGCGGCGGCACCGACACCTTCCGCGGATCCGGCCGGCTCTACGCCACGGACCAGAAGTTCGAGGACGACAACGTCGACGACGAGCTGCGCGCGCAGGGAGCGGTGTCGGGCAACCCGATCCAGAACATCCAGGACTACGGCGTCGAGGCCGGCGGCCCGATCATGCGCGGCAAGCTGTGGTTCTGGGGCAGCTACGGGAAGCAGAACGTGAAAGTCGGCGTGCTCGGCTTCTACAAGGACGAACCGGGGTGCCGTCCGACACCGCCGACCGACACGGAGGGGCTGCGCAACTGCCTCTCGACGGACCTGACGACGTTGAACAACTACAACTACAAGGTGAACTGGGCGCCGTTCCAGAACAACCAGTTCGCGTGGCAGAACACGTTCGCCGAGAAGATCCGCAACGCCCGCGACGCGTCCGACACGCGGCCGATCGAGACGACCTACCGTCAGCACGGCGTGTCGTCGGACTACGGCGCGTGGGGCTGGAAGTCGGGCCCGGCCGGCGTGTGGAAGGCCAGCGACAAGCACATCTTCAGCGACCGCTGGCTGATGGAGTTCCAGTGGGCGCACGTCGGCAACAACTTCACGCTCGACTTCCACGAGCCCTCGCTCAAGGACGTGCAGCGCGCCCGCGAGATCACGACCGGCGCCTACTCGCGGTCCTACCAGGCATCCGACTTCGTCCGGCCGACCAACAGCGTCGACCTGACGACGACCTATTTCGTGCCGGCGTTCGCCGGCGGCGACCATTCGATCAAGTCGGGATTCCGGTGGCGCGAAGCGCCGGTGCTGAGCGCGTCGCACGTGGGCGGGTTCGCCGAAGCGCGGTTCGAAAACGGCGTCGCGACGGAAGCGACGCTCTATCGCGACTCGCTGACGGAGTACGACCTGCAGACCTATGCGTGGTACGTGCAGGACAACATCACGGTCAACCGCTTCAACGTGCAGCTCGGCCTGCGCTACGACCGCCAGCGCGACGCGGCGCTCCCCTCGGCCGTCGGCGCCAACCCGATCGTTCCTGAATGGCTGCCGGCGATCTCCTTCAACGGCGCCGACACCGGCATCGTCTGGAACACCTGGTCGCCGCGGCTCGGACTGACCTACGATCTGCGCGGGGACGGCCGCACCGTCGCGAAGACGTCGTACTCGGTGTATTACGGTCAGCTCGGGAAGGGCGGGCTCGCGGGCAATCTGAACCCGGTGTCGTCCGCCAACATCCGCTTCCCGTGGAACGATCTCAACGGCGATCGGACCGTTCAGCGGGACGAGCTGGACGAGAGCACGATTCTGTCGTTCGGCGGCAACTACGATCCGGACAATCCGACGGCGCTCGAGAGCTCGGGGACGGTCGATCCGAACATCAAGGACGACCGCACGCGCGAGTTCATCATCGGCATCGATCACGAGTTGGCGCGCGGCATCGCGGTGGGCGCGAGCTACATCTGGCGCAAGTACGATCGGTTCTCCTGGGACGACACGATCGGCTTCAGCAGCGCGGACTACGAGCAGATCACGTACACGCCGCCGGCATCGAGCTGCCCCGACGGGGCGCGCTGCCCGACGGTGACGTACTACCAGCCGCTCATCGACGAGCCGGCGGCCTACGTCAGCACGAACGTGCCGGATCGGTGGCGCGATTACAACGGCGTCGAGCTGTCGCTCACGAAGCGGTACTCGAACAACTGGCGCGCCGACATGAGCTTCGCGTACAACAACGCGATCGACCACTGGGGCTCGCCGGACTCGTACGAGGATCCGAGCAACCTGGAGACGGCCAACGGCTATCAGTACGCGCCGCAGTCGGGCGGCAGCGGCATCGACAACATCTTCACGAACTCGAAGTGGCTGGTGAAGTTCGCGGGGATGTACTCCGTGCCGTACGGACACGTCAACGTGGCGGCATCTCTCGATGCCCACCAGGGGTATCCGTTCCCGGTCGTGGTGCGGACGCCCAGCCGCGCGCACCGCGCCGGCCGCGTCGACGTCCGGCTGGACCCGCTCGGCAGCGTGCGGCTGCCGAACCTCTACATCATGAACCTGCGCGTCGATCGGCCGATCCCGCTCCACGGCGGCGCCCGGCTCATCCCCAGCGTCGACATCTTCAATCTCACGAACGCGAACACGATCCTCTCGCGCCGCCGCACGCAGAACGCGGACAACGCGAACGACGTGTCGTCGATCGTGTCGCCGCGCGTCATCCGTTTCGGCGTGCGCATTCAGTGGTGAGACTGTAAAAGCTTCCAGCTTCCAGCTTCCAGCTTCCAGCTTCCAGCTTCCAGCTCCCAGCGGCTGGCGGCTGGCGGCTGGAAGCTCTCTGGACCAAGCTTCCGGATCTTCCGCCCGTACCTGCTTCAATCCCTTGAAGTCGTCGGCAGACGGGCGATAGTGAACCGCGCGCGCGCGCCACTCGTCCTAACTCCGTTCCCCGCACGCACGCGATCGTCCGTACTCGCGCAACGCGACACGAATCTGGATCGATCGTGTCGAACCGTGTGACCGGCGCCGTCTCGCGCTCACTCCTTCGTCTCCTCCTTCGATCCGGCGCGTCGAAGATCACTGGTCACACGCTCCATCCCACGCGCGAAAACATTCGACGAACGCCGCCGATCAGTCCATCCGCGGCATGGCACGCGCGGTGCCTTTCCGCCGGACGCCGAGAAGGCGTTTCTGAGGGAGGAGACCGCATGAAGAGCATCATCCGGCTTGCCGCGATCTGCCTCGCGCTCGCGCTGGCCGCGCCGGCGTGGGCGCAGGTCCAGAGCGGCACGATCGCCGGCGTCGTCACGGACGAGCAGGGCGGCGTGCTGCCGGGCGTGGCCGTCACGCTGACCAGCGCGGATCGCACCGCGAACTTCACCACGCAGGCCGACGGACGCTTTCGCTTCCTGAATCTTCCGCCGGGCAGCTACACCGTCACCGTCGAGCTCGCCGGGTTCCGCAAGGTGGTCCACGAACAGGTCGCGCTCACCGTGGGCGCCAACGTGGACCTGCCGATCACCCTCCGCGTCGCGAGCGTGGCGGAGAGCGTCACCGTGACCGGCGAGTCGCCGATCATCGACACGAAGCAGATGGGCACGGCGACGAACTTCACGTCGAGCGAGCTCGAAAAGATCCCGACGTCGCGCGACCCGTGGGCGCTGCTGCGCACGGTTCCGGGCGTCATGGTCGATCGCGTCAACATCGCGGGGAACGAGACCGGCCAGCAGTCCAACTTCCAGGCGAAGGGCACGCGGCCGCAGGACGCGGTGTGGACCATGGACGGCGTCGTCATCACCGACATGGGCGCGATCGGCGCCTCGCCGACGTACTTCAACTATGACAACTTCGACGAGGTGCAGGTCGCGACGTCGGGTCAGGACCTCAAGCAGCCGACGGGCGGCGTCGGCCTGAACTTCGTCATCAAGCGCGGCACGAACCAGTTCCGCGGCGGGTTCCGCGGCTACTTCACGAACGACTCGCTCGAGTCGAGCAACGTGCCGGAGGAGCTCGAAGCGATCGGCGTGACGCCAGAGCAGGCGGACCACAACAACCAGATCTCCGACTACAGCGTCGAGCTCGGCGGTCCGGTGGTGCGCAACAAGGCGTGGTTCTACACGTCGTGGGCGAACCAGGACATCCGGCTGTCGCGCCGGTCGGGCAACCTGATCGATCGGACGCTGCTGAAGACGTACGACGCAAAGGTCAACTGGCAGGCCAGCTCGAAGGACATGATCAGCGGCCTGTGGTTCCTGGGCGCGAAGGAGAAGTTCGGGCGCTCACCGGGCACCAGCGGCATCACCGATACGCCCACGGCGACGTGGGACCAGAAGGGATCGTACTCCGACGGCCCGAAGGGGCTCACGAAGATCGAAGACAACCATGTCTTCAACTCGAGCCTGTTCATGTCCGGTCGGTATGCGTACTACAACACCGGATTCGGCCTGATCCCGAAGGGGGGCCTCGGCCTCGAGGCGGGCGAGAGCCAGGTGCTCGGCCGATCCTTCGGCAGCACGCAGCAGAGCCTGAACGTCCGTCCGCAGCATACGGTCAACATGGACGGGAACTTCTTCCGCTCGGGATGGGGCGGCTCGCATGACATCAAGTTCGGCACGGGCTACCGGCGGGTGGACGTGACGAGCGGGACGCTGTGGCCGGGCAACATGATCCGGGCGATGGAGAACTCTTCGACCAACGTCGTCGCGCGGCTGTACCGCGAGGCGCTCGGCACCGACCGCGTCGAGTACTACAACTTCTACGTCGGGGATACGATCTCGCGGGGACGCCTGACGGTCGACGCGGGCCTCCGCTACGACCGCCAGTGGGGCTCGGCGCTGGCCAGCTCGGCACAGCCGAACGCGGCCTTCCCGGATCTCGTCCCCGGCGTCGAGTTCGACGGCTACCGCGCGCCGTTCACGTGGAACGATCTCTCGCCGCGCATCGGCCTCACCTATGCGCTCGACGATGCGCGCCGCACGATCCTGCGCACGAGCCTGAGCCGCACCGCCGGCCAGCTCGAATCCAGCGTCGTCGGCTACTCGAACCCGACCGGGAACGCGGGATACGTGGAGTATCCGTGGGTGGACGCCAATGGCGATCACCTCGCGACACCCGACGAGATCCAGCTGAGCGCCGGCCGCACGTCGTTCGGCGGCGGCTTCGATCCGGACAACCCGACGTCGGTCACGTCCGTGGATATCGTCGATCCGGAGTTGGAGGCGCCGCACACGACCGCGTTCGTGGCCGGCGTGGACCGTGAACTGGTGCCGAACCTGGCGCTCTCGGTGAACTACACCTACACGCGGACGACCGACAACTACGGCAACTTCACGAACTACTACACGCCGTGGATCGGCCTCACGCCGGCCGACTACACCGAAGGTCCGCACCTGACGGGCACGCTGCCCGACGGCAGCGCCTACGACATCCCGACGTTCACTCCGGACGACGCGAAGATCGCGGCGAACGGCAACGGAACGATCATGATGAACTACCCGGGCTACAGCTCCCAGTACCACGGCATCGAGTTCACGCTGACGAAGCGGTTCTCAGGCCGGTGGATGGGACGCGTGGGCGCGTCGTGGAACAACCCGACGGAATCGTACGACACGCCGGTGAACGAGCAGGGGAACCCGACGCGCACCGACACCACCCCGCTGGTCGACGGCGGCGCGTACACCGTGCGCAGCGGCGGCAGCGGTTCCGGGGACATCTTCATCCATGCCAAGTGGCAGGTGAACGCCAACGCGATGTACAGACTGCCGGGGGACATCGACCTCGCGGCGAACCTGTTCGGACGCGAAGGCTATCCGTTCCCGATCTACCGGAACGCCGGCCTTGGCACGGACGGGACGCGCCGGGTGCTCGTATCGCCGGAGCTGGACACGTTCCGGCTCGACAACCTGTGGAACCTCGACCTGCGCGGCGCCAAGACGTTCACGCTCAACCGCGCCAGCATCGAGCTCATCGCGGATCTCTTCAATGTGATGAACGCCAACACCGAACTGGTGCGCAACCGCAACATCGATGCGACGACATTCAACACGCTGCAGCAGAATCTGAGTCCGCGCATCCTGCGGTTCGGACTGCGCGTGGTGTTCTAGGAACCGAGGTTCGAGGTTCGAGGTTCGAGGTTCGAGGTTCGAGGTTCGAGGTTCGGATCTGGCGCGTGTGGGTCAGGGCTTCATGCCCTGACCTGCACGCGATCCCGCCCTACGATTTCCATCCCACCAGTCGCGCCAGGCGATCGAGCAGCGACGGCTGCGCCCGCGCGATGCTGGCCTGCTCGAGAATGTCGAGACAGTCGCCAATCGAGCGGGCGACGCCGATGCCCAATGTCCGTGCGCTCGCGACGGTGATCTCGTCGGAGAGATCCGCGATCAACAGCGGGTGCGCAGACGACTCGGCCTTGACGTCGATGCAGTTCTGCGGGCGATCGTCCACGTGATAATGAAGGTGCAGCGCGCCGGCCGCCGCGCCGCGCGATCCGGGAATCACCAGCACGCTCGGCAGATCGAATCCCTGCTCGACGAGCCACCGCTGCGTCTGGCGCTGCACGGTGTCTCCGTCGGTGGCCGGCCGCTGGGTGATGAAGAAGACCTCCCAGCGATGCGCACCCATCAGGGCGTGGATGCGGCGGACCGCGTCTTCGTCGATTGGCTTCAGCGTCGTCCAGAAATCAGGCGTCGCCTGAATCGCGCGCCAGACGACGTCGCGGCGCCGCCGCGACTCGCGCGCCGAGGCCAGATCGTCTTCGCGCGCGGCGAGCGCCCGGGCGGCGTCTCCAGCCGACGCGGCCTCCTCCGCCGCTTCATCCGCTTCGGCAACGGCCGCGGCTTCCTCCTCGGGACTTCCCGCACGCGTGTTCCCTTTCGCAGGCCCGAAGAGCCGCAGCTCGATCTCGCGGTACGCGCCGGCGAAGTCGGCCAGCACGCCGTCCATGTCGAAGCCGATACGGAGAGACATCACGAACGATCGTACAACACCGCGTCAGTCGGATGACGGATGTTGGATGTTGGAGGTGACGTCGGGGCTAAAGTCGGAGCGCCGGGAGAATGCGAAGGGTGTCCATCGATTTTCACCCCGTCGTCACATCCGACCTCCAACCTCCGGCATCTGTCACGGCACACTGCTGCGGTGCAGTACGGGCGCGGATTCAGGACCAGTGACGACGAACGCTTCGAGCACGTTGCCGTCCGGCAGCCACACGCTCGGGTCGGGCGTCGCGTCGAACCGGCCGCGCTGGCTGATCCACGTACGCGTGACGGCGCGGATGGTGCCATTCAGCGCGACGGCGACGTACGCCGGATCGGCACCCACCTTCGGCTCGACAACCTTGCCGTAGATATCGAACGGAAAGCGTTCGGCACGGACGTCCACCTTCCGGAACCGCGAGGGTCTCGCGATCGAAATCCGCGCGTCCTGCCGCACCGGGTGTGCCGCAATGGGCGTGTCGAGGAGGGACGCATACTTTGGCGGACGCGGGATCCGATATTTGTTTCCGTGCGATCCGAACAGCCGCAGTTTGCGATCGAGTGCCGCGGCATAGTCGGGTCCGGTCCGGCCGAACGTCATGGTTCGTCGAGCCTTGTCGAAATGGACCGTCTTGCCGGGGCGCTCCGGAGCCGACGGATCGGTCAATGACGTCCCGTCCACCTGCCACGTCAGAGGAATGCCCGTGGCCGCGGCAATAGTCGGCGCGAGATCGATCGCTTCGACGTTGCGGTCGATGACGCCTCGCGGCGCCGCGCGGCCGGCAGGCGTGCCCGACGGCCACTTGACGATGAGCGGCACGGGCACGAGCTCCGGCGCCGTCGAGGCGCGCAGCTGCCGTACGTAATCGCCGGGATCGAAGGTGACGCCGTGATCCGCGGTGACGATCATCAAGGTGTTTTCGTACAGGCCCGCCTGCTTCAGGCGCTCGACCGTCCGGCCGATCAGGGCGTCCACGTATTCGAGCGTCATCAAATGACGCTGATAGTTCTGCGCGACTTCCCATTCGTCGACGCTCCACCTGCCGGTTCGCCGGCGGCCGGGGATCCCGCGGCGCGTCGAGCTGACGCGGCCGTCCGGAAGGGGGATGGACGGATGATGCGATACGAGCGTGTGCATGAAGTAGAACGTGGGCCGCGCGTCCTCCGCTCCAATCCCCTCGATGAAGTCACGCGTCATCTGCGCCTTGTCCCGCCCCTGGTACTTGTACCAGCGCGCACGGATCTCCGACATGTCCGTCGTCGCGTCGTCGGCCGCGGCATCGTCGCTGCCGAAATTGGCCCAGCCTGCGGTGAGGTCCGGAAGATCGCGCGTCAGATCGTCGGGCAGGAAGAGCTCCAGCAGGACGATGCGGAGGTCGTCGCCAACGGCGGCCAGGCGGTCGCGCAGCGGTCGCGCCACCTCTGGACAGAGCGACTCCGGACAGAGATCCGTCACCGCCTCGAAGGATTCGATCCGGTGCGTGCGGCCGAGCAGCGTGAACACCGTATCCGGATGATCGGCCGGCGTGGGGAGAGCGTCCGCCTGCGGATAGCGCCCGTCAAGGATCGCAGGCAGCGCCCAGCGAGTGTACTCACCGGACGCCGTGGCATTGCGGAACCAGCCGCCGTCCTTCGCGAGGGCGGAGAGGTTTGGATACAGGACGGGATCGATCTGCCGGTCTTCGTCCAGCAGCGACACGAGGGGCGTCTCGTCGAAGACGAACAGCACGACCGTCGGCCGCGATGGATCCAGCTGCGCCAACGCGCCCCGCAGCTCTCCCGCGAACACCATCGTCCTGATTCCGGGCCGCGCGACGAAGGCGACCGGCACGGCAAGCGCGAGGACAGAGCCAATCGTCGCAAACGCGCGCGCCGTCGCAGTTCGCGCGTAGAGGATCGCAGCGCCGAATCCGATCAGGCCAGCGGTCGTGAACGTGAGTGCGGCGGAGTGGAGCCCGGCGCGCTTGAGCAGCGGCAGCGCGAGCAGCGCGGTGAGCAGCGCGACTGCCGTCCACAGCGCGCCGTCCCGCGCGCGCCGTCCCGCAATCCCCGCGGCGGCCACGATGCCGATGAGAACCATCGGGACGACGAGCAGGAGCACCGCGAGCAGGATCAGAACGCCGATCCGGCCCGTGTGGTGCGCGACGAAAAATTCAGGGTTGCTGCCGAGAAGCTCGAGGACGGGCTGCGTGAAGGCGACGATCGACAGCCCGGCCAGGTGGAGCGCCCATCGCCGATTCATGGCTGACGAATCACCCGCAGACGCAAGCTCGTCAGGTCGAAGCCACTGCGGAAAGACATGGCTAAGGCCGATCGTACAACAGTCGCTGCTGCGCTCTGGTCAGCCCATAAAGGGCTGACCCACACGACACTGCCCATCTGCGGCAATGTCGCGCAGGCCCCACCTCCGACATCCGACATCCGTCATCCGCTTTCAGCGCACCAGCACCACCGACCGGACGCCAACGCCGAGACGTCGGGAGCCGCGGCGGGTGACGCCGCTTTCGAAGGTGATGGACAGATCGGGGCCGGGCGGCGGGCACTTGCTCAACGACAGCGTCGTCTGCCAGTCGCCCGCCGGCACGTCGCCGTCGAAGAGGGTGCAGCCCTCGGCCGTGATCCGCAGGCGCCTCCCGCCGCGCGCAAGGTCCACCCGGACGGCGGTCGGCGGGCGATCGGGATCCACCGGGGCGTTGACGATCCCTCGCCCACGCGTCCAGCGAAACGCCTTCTCTCCCGTGCCGTCCGGACGATAGAAGCCGCGCAGCGTCACGCCAAACGGCCAGGCGGTCGTCGACATCAGGTTGAGATCCGGTGGACCGGCAAGCGGTCCGGCGCTCCCGTGCAGCACGGGAGCGTCCTCCGGCCCGGTGACGACGAATGCCTGGAGCGTGTTGCCCTCGGACTGCCACACCGCGGGATCCGGCGTCGCGTCGAACCGGTTCAACTGCCTCGTCCACGTGCGCGTCACCGCGCGGATCGTCCCGTTCACCGCGACGGCGACGTAGGCCGGCTCGTCAGCGCGCGGCTCCAGGACGATCCCGGTGATGTCGAACGGCACCTTCTGGGCGTGGAAGTCCGGCTTGTCGTACATCCGCGCCTTCGCGATCGCGATGCGCGCATCTCCCTGGATTTGCTGCGCGTCCACGGCCGTGTTCATCAGCGACGCGTACTTCGGCGGCGTCGGCACGCGATAGCGATTCCCGCGTTCGCCGAACAGCCGCAGCTTCCGCGCGAGCGCATCTGCGTACCCCGGACCGTCTCGCCCGAACGTCATCGTCCGGCGCGCGTTGTTGAAGTAGATGGCCTTGCCCGGACGCTCGGGGTGCGACGCGTCGACGAGCGGCACGCCGTCCATCGGCCACGTCGGAGTGACGCCGACCGCGGCCGCAATCGTCGGCGCGATATCGATCGCTTCCACGTTGCGATCGATCGTCCCGCGCGGCGCCTCGCGTCCCGCCGC
>DASSOM010000175.1:0-3080 GCA_035700625.1 Vicinamibacterales bacterium | reverse complement strand
GGGATTGAACGGATAGGCCCGGCACGACGATCGCATCGGGCACACCAGGCACATCGGCTTCCGCGCCGTGCACAGCGTGGCGCCGAAATCCATCAGCGCCTGGTTGAAGTCGAAGACGTGTCGATGCGGAAGCACCGTCCGCGAGATCTCCCACAGCCGTCGTTTCGTCGCATGCGCCTTCGCGTCGCCGCGCCCGATGAAGACGCGAAACAGCACCCGCGCGACGTTCGTGTCGAGAATCGCGGCGCGCTGGCCGAAGGCAAAGCTGAGGACGGCGCCCGCGGTGTACTCGCCGATCCCCTTGAAGGATCGGAGCGACGGCTCGTCGGACGGCAGCGATCCGCCGTAGCGCTCGACCGACTCGCGCGCGATCGCGTGCAGCCGCTTCGGCCGCACGTTGTACCCGAGCGGATACCAGGTTTGCGAGACCTCCTCGACCGGCGCCGCCGCGAGCGATGCGATCGTCGGATACCGGTCGAGCCACTCGTGATATTTCGGCAGCACGCGATCCACCTGCGTCTGCTGCAGCATCACTTCCGACACGAGGATCCGATACGGGTCGCGTGTCTGCCGCCACGGCAGATCGCGTCCGTTCTTCCGATACCACCCGAGCAGCCGGCGTCTGAACTTCCGCCGCTCGGCCGGTTCGACTGTCATACGCGCTCGCGCCATCCGCACCCCGAACCTCGAACCTCGAACCTCGATCCTCGAACCTCGATCCTCGATCCTCGATCCTCGATCCTCGAACCTCGAACCTCGATCTCGAACCTCGAACCTCGATCCTCGATCCTCGATCCTCGATCCTCGAACCCGTATAATTCAAAAGTCTTGAAAATCTACACGAAGACCGGCGATTCCGGCGACACCGCCCTCTTCGACGGCAGCCGCGTCCTCAAATCCGATCCACGCGTCGCCGCGTACGGCGACGTCGACGAGCTGAACGCGTGGCTCGGGCTCGTGCGCGCGACGCTGGACGAGGCGGAGATCGGCGGCATGCTCGAACGGATCCAGCGCGATCTGTTCGCGCTCGGCGCGCGGCTCGCGGATCCGGCGCACCGCATCGCCGGCCGTGTGACGAAAGCGGCAATCGCGCCGGACGACATCACGCGTCTGGAAGGCTGGATCGACGCGCTCGAGGCGGACCTCCCGCCGCTGCGCCGGTTCATTCTGGCGGGCGGAAGTCCCGGCGGCGCGATGCTGCACGTGGCGCGGACGGTCTGCCGGCGCGCCGAGCGCGCGATGGTCGCGCTGCAGCACGCGGCCGACGGGAACGCCTTCGAGCCCGATCTCCTCGTGTACGTCAACCGGCTGTCCGATCTGTTGTTCGTGATGGCGCGCACGGCGAACCGGCGTGCCGGCTCTCCCGAAACGGAGTGGTGAGGCTCGAGGAGCGAGGTTCGAGGCGCGAGGATCGGACGATCGCGCGCGCGTACGCGGCGTGCGAGCGACTGGCGCGCGCGCACTACGAGAACTTTCCGGTCGCCTCGCGCCTGCTGCCGCCGCGCATGCGGCCGCACATCGCCGCCATCTACGCCTTCGCGCGGACGGCGGACGACTTCGCCGACGAGGGGCACCGCGATCCGGCGGCGCGGCTGGCCGATCTCGACGCGTGGGGCGCGCGGCTGCACGCCGCGGCGGCTGGCGATCCCGGATCCGGCGTCCATGCGGACGTCTTTGCCGCTCTTGCCGACACGATCGCGCGCTTCGCGCTGCCGGTGGCCCTGTTCGACGATTTGCTCGATGCGTTCAGGCAGGATGTGACGAAAGCGCGGTACGAGACGTGGCAGGACGTGCTCGAATACTGCCGGCGATCCGCCAATCCGGTGGGGCGTCTCGTGCTGCGCGTGGCGGGATACGCCGATCCCGACCGCGATCGCTGGTCGGACGCGGTCTGCACCGCGCTGCAGCTCACGAACTTCTGGCAGGACTTCGCCCGCGACTGGGACAAGGGGCGGCTCTACGTGCCTCGGGAGATTGTTCATCCGACCGGAGCGCGCGAGGAGGATCTCGCGCGCGGCGTCCTGACGCCGGCGTGGCGCGAGGCGCTCGCCGAGTGCGCCCGGCGCACCCGCGCGCTGTTCGACGCCGGACGCCCCGTGTGCGACAGCGTGGCCGGACGGCTGCGCTGGGAGCTGCGCGCCACATGGCTTGGCGGCACGCGGATCCTCGAGCGCGTCGCGCGCGCCGACTACGACGTCTTTCAGCAGCGGCCGTCGCTGTCGTTCGCCGACGCACCGGTGTTGCTATGGCGGCTCGCGCGATGGCGCCGTGACGGCGCCGCCGCGCGCGGCTAAGATCGGGGTTTGCGTCTTCGGCGCATGCGCGACACCAACTTCTACTACTCGTTCCTCGTGCTGCCGCCCGACAAGCGGCGCGCGATCGTCGCCGTGTGGGATTTCTGCCGCGCGGTCGACGACGCGGTAGACGAGGTCGATGCCGTGGGTACGGCGTCTGGCGGGACCGCCGCGGCGGTCGCGCGCTGGCGCGCCGAGCTGGCCGCGTGCTTCGACGGCTCGACGCCCGCGACGCCGCAAGGTCGCGCCCTCCAGCCCTGGGTCCGCCGTTTCCGCCTCCCGCGCGACGCCTTCGAGGCGCTGATCGAGGGGGTGGAAATGGACGTCGGCGATCGCCGCTACGCCACGTTCGACGACCTCTACCAGTACTGCATCCGCGTCGCGTCCGCCGTCGGCCTGATCTGCGTCGAGATTTTCGGCTACACGCATCCGCGTGCGAAGCAGTACGCGACCGATCTCGGCGTGGCGCTGCAGCTCACCAACATTCTGCGCGACGTGCCGTCAGATCTCGCGCGCGGACGCGTGTATCTGCCGACCGAGGATCTCGCGCGCCACGGCTGCACCGAGCAGGACCTGCACGAGGAGGTGGCGCACGCCGGACACGGTGTGCGGTCCACGGCGGTGAAGCGCCTGCTCGCGTTCGAGGCAGGCCGGGCGCGCGAATACTACGCGCGGGCCGCGGCAGCGCTGCCGAGAGCCGATGCGACGCGCCTGGCCGCCGCGGAGATCATGGGGGCCATCTACCGCGCGATCCTCGGCCGGATCGAAGCCGCGGACTACGACGTC
>DASSOM010000174.1:0-4462 GCA_035700625.1 Vicinamibacterales bacterium | reverse complement strand
TCGACGTTCCAGATGCCGCCGCGCGCGATCATCGGCAGCCCGCTCACGTAGACCGCGGACGTCACCCCAGGCAGCGCGCGCACCTCCGAGAGCACGCGCGTGTAGAACACCGCGCGCTTTTCCGTCGGCGCGTACTTGGGCCACGCGAGCGTCGTGTGTACCGCCAGCACATTGTCGGGCCGGAAGCCGGGATCCACCCGCTCGACCGTGTGCAGCGCGCGAATCAACAGACCGGCCGCCGCGAGGAGCACGATCGACGCCGCCACTTCGGTCACGACCAGCGCACCGCGCAGCCGATCGCGGCGGGTACCGCCGCGGCCCCCCTCGCGCAGGCCTGCGGCGTCCGCGCCGCGGGCCACGCGGACGGCGGGCAGCAGGCCGAACGCGATGCCCGTGAGCGTCGTCAGTCCGAGGGCGAACAGCAGGACGCGCGCGTCGATTGCCGGAGCGGCGGTGGTCGGCAGGTTGACGGGGGCGAGCCGCGCCAGCAGCGGGATCGCCAGCTGCGCCACGGCAATCCCGAGCGCGCCGCCTGCAAGCGCCAGGGCCGCGCTCTCCGTGGCGAGTTGACGGATCAGCCGATCGCGTCCGGCGCCAATCGCCGTCCGGACCGCCATCTCGCGCCGCCGCGCGAGCGCCCGCGCGATCAGCAGGCTGGAAAGATTCGCGCAGACGATGAGCAGCACGCACAGCGCGGCGCCGCTCAACGCGAGCAGCAGCAGCCGCGACTGGCGCGGGACTTCGTCGCGCATCCGGATCACCGCCGCGGTGGTCTCGCGATTCTCTTTCGGAAACGCGGCGGCCATGCGCGCCGAAATCGCCGTCATCTCGGCGCGCGCCTGCTCGATCGAGACGCCGGGCTTCAGGCGCGCGGCGATCTGCAGGTACGTGTTGGTGCGATCCGTGTCGCTCGGCGACAACTGGATGGGCCGCCAGAATCCGGTCCGCGCGGACGGGAACGTGAACGTCGGCGGCATGACGCCAATCACCACGAACGGCTGATCGTCGAGCGTGAGACGCCGGCCGAGCACGTCCGGGGCACCGCCGAAGAGGCTTCGCCAGAGCGAATGGCTCAAGATGATCGTCCCGGCAGCCCCTTCCCGATCCTCCGCCTCCGTGAACGTGCGTCCGAGCAACGGCGCCACGCCCAGCGTCGGCAGAAGATCCCACGTCACGGCAGCCCCCGGCACACGCTGCGGTTCCCCGCCCTCGGCCATCAGATTCGCTGCGGTCACCCACAGCGCCCCCATCGACGTGAACGAGTGACTGAGACGCTTCCAGTCGCGATAATTTTCCGGCGATTGTTCGAAGCGCACGTAGCCGGGCGACGCCTGCCAGAGCTTGACGAGGCGGTCGGGCTCGGGAAACGGCAGCGGACGGAGCAGCACGAAATCCGTGACGGTGAACGCCGCGGTGTTGGCGCCGACGCCGAGACCGATGACGAGCATCGCCGTCGCCGCGAACGCCGGCGCGTGCACGAGCGTGCGCAGCGCGTAGCGCAGATCCTGGCGCAGGATGTCGCCATGCACCGCCGCCGCGCCGCCGATCGTTTCCAGGATCACGCCGGGCCAGAACATCAGCGCGCCGGCGGCGCCGGTGTCGCGCAGCCGGCGCTGCACGATCGCCATCATCTCGCCGCCGTACTCGCGGCGGAACGACGCCGGATAGAGGCGCAGCAGCGCCCGGTAGAACCGCATCAGCCCTTCCCGGGGACAAGTCCCTTGGCGCGCGCGAGCGTCAGCATCTGCGCGAGGCGGCGCGCTTCGGCTTTCGCGACGTCGCGTCCGAACGGCGTCACCCGGTAGTATCGCCGCCGCTCGTCGTCGAATTCCGGCGCCGGACGTTCTTTGACCTCGACGATGAGCCGCTGGTCGAGCATCCGCTGGATGGATCGGTACAGCGTGGCGGCGGTCAGGTGAACGTCGCCATCGGTCCGTGCGGCGACCTCCTGCATGATGGCGTAGCCGTGCCGCTCGCCATCGCTCAGCGCGACGAGGATGTGAAAGGTGGCCGGCGGCAGCGGCAGGAGCGTCTCGGGGCGAATCTTCACGCGCCGAGTATATACGGCCCGTATATAGTTCGGAAGGGTTCGGCGTTCAGGGTCAGCGCTGGTCGAGCGGGACGAACGTCTGCGGGTACGGCGGGCCGATGTACTCGGTCCGCGGACGGATCAGGCGGTTGTTCGCGTACTGCTCCAGGCAGTGCGCCGCCCAGCCGGAGACGCGGCTGACGGCGAAGATGGGGGTGAACAGGTCGATCGGGATCCCGAGCGTGTAGTACGTGGACGCGGAATAGAAGTCGACGTTCGGATTGAGCTGCTTCTCCGTCTTCACCACCTGTTCGATGCGCTGCGACATCTCGAACCAGCGCGTGTTGCCGGCGCGCTCGCCCAGTTCCTTCGAGAGGCGCCGCAGGTGCGTCGCGCGGGGATCCTCGGTGCGATACACGCGATGGCCGAAGCCGGGGATCTTCACCTTGCGCGCGAGCCGGCTGCGGATCGCTTCCTCCACGCGCTCGGGCGGCGCGTCGGGGCCGATCTCGATCAGCAGCCGCATCACGTCCGCGTTGGCGCCGCCGTGCAACGGTCCTTTGAGCGTGCCGATGGCGCCGACAATCGCCGAGTGCAGGTCGGTCAGCGTGGCTGCCGCGACTCGCGCGGCGAACGTCGACGCGTTCAGCTCGTGATCGGCGTGCAGGACGAGCGCGACGTCGAAGGCATGCGTCGCGAGCGCATTGGGCCGCTCGCCGGTCAGCATGTACAGGAAGTTCGCCGCGTGACCGAGCGCCGGGTCCGGCTGGATCGGACCGCCGCCCGCCTTCATGCGGCCATACGTCGCGACGAGGCTGCCCAGCTGGGCCGTGAGGCGCACGGCCTTGCGCATCTTCGCCTGCGGCGAGCGCTCCGCCGCGTCCGGATCGTACTGTCCCATCGCCGACGTCAGCGTGCGGAGCATGTCCATGCCGTCGGTGGCAGGCAGCTGCTTCATCAGCCGCAGCACCGGCTCGGGCAGCGGCCGGGCGGCCGCAAGCTGTGACTGCAGGTCCCCCAGCTCGGCCCGGTCCGGCAGCCGGCCGTGCCACAGCAGATGGCAGACCTCCTCGAACGAGGCTCCGCGGGCGAGATCGTGGATGTCGTAGCCGTGATACGCGAGAACGCCGCGATCGCCGTCCAGATAACAGATGGCGGAGGTCGCGGCGACGACGTCTTCGAGGCCAGCCTTGGGTTTCGGCGCGTCGACGGTCATACGCCGATCATACCGCCGCCGCGCCCGCGCGTGTGGAAGCTGAAGGTTCGGGGCTACTTGGCGACTTCAGGCGCCATCTGGTCCTCACCCGTGAACTGCTGGAAGATGGACAGCAGGCCGGTGTAGAGGAAGCCGACCTGGAACAGCATCAGGAACGGCAGCGTGCCGTAGATCTGGTTGGCGAGCGCGTAGAACACCGTGCCAGTGAAGTACAGCCCCAGCGCCAGCTCGATGAGCGGCTGGACGCCGACGGTCTGGTGGTACTTCTTGCTCACCCACTCGTCGCTGTCCCGTTCGATGCCGTACTTGGGCGTGCGGGCGAACTCGCTCTGCTTGCCGAAAATCGCCTCGAGGACGGCCCGCGTGTTGTTGACGCACAGTCCGATGCCGATCGACATCAGGAACGGCAGGTATTTCATCCGCAGCCGCCAGTCCGGGTACAGCTCCCGCTGCGCAACTACGTAGAAATTACAGACCGACAGCGTCGCCGCCGCGAACAGCGGGACGTCGATCAACAGCATCTCGGTCCATCCCATGTTGTACCGGACGTACATCGCCGGGAACATCAGGACCGACAGCAGCGACATGAGCAGGTAGTTGAAATTCGCCGTCAGGTGGAAGAACGCTTCCGCCTTGACCTTGAGCGGCTGCTTCGATCGCAGGATGGTCGGCAGCAGCTTCATGCAGGTCTGGATCGATCCCTTCGCCCAGCGGTGCTGCTGCGACTTGAACGACGTCATTTCCACGGGCACTTCCGCCGGGGAGACGACACCGGGCAGGAACACGAACTTCCAGCCCGCGAGCTGCGCGCGGTAGCTCAGATCGAGATCCTCGGTCAGCGTGTCGTGCTGCCAGCCGCCGGAGGTGTCGATCGCCTCGCGGCGCCAGACGCCGGCCGTGCCGTTGAAATTGAAGAAGCATCCCGCGCGGTTGCGGCCGCCGTGCTCCAGCACGAAGTGCGCGTCGAGCAGGATTGACTGGATTTTAGTCAGCAGTGAGTAATCGTGATTGATGTGCCCCCACCGGGCCTGCACCATCCCGACGCGCGGATCCGCGTAGAAGTTCGGCAGCGTGCGGCGCAGGAAATCGACGGGCGGGACGAAGTCGGCGTCGAAGATCGCGATGAACTGGCCGCTGGCTTTGCGCAGCCCCACTTCGAGCGCGCCCGCCTTGAAACCGGTGCGATCGACGCGGTGCAGATACTTGATGTCGAAGCC
>DASSOM010000173.1:0-12790 GCA_035700625.1 Vicinamibacterales bacterium | reverse complement strand
TTTTCAGAACAGGTAATCCAGCGAGACCGTCGGCGTGATTGGGGCCGTTAGGCCGCCCGAGCTGGTGGGCCATGCGACGTGGCCGCCGAGCACGAAGGTCGAACCCACGTTCCACTTCAGGCCGGCCACCACGGTCGAGAGCAACGTGGCATTGGTGCCCTGCACCAGGCGGAACGTGTCCACGCCGTTGAAGCGCGGATGCGGCGCGGCGACGGACACGATTTCGTGGAGGTCGGACAGCCGGCGGATCATGAGTTCTCCCGCAATCGTCACGCGCGGCGCGACGGCGAACGTGGCGGCGCCGGACGCGTCGATTTCGTCCGAGGCGCCGCCCCACCCGATGCCGGCATTGCCGTGCAGGCCGGCACGGCCGTGTTCGAGCGACGCGATCGCGAGCACGCGGATCGCGGTGCGTCCCGATCCGAGCAGGTTCGCCTCGTTCCCCGTCGGCAGCCGCCACTCGCCGGCAATGGCGACCCCCCCTTGCCGCGCCCGGGCAACAGTCATCTTCGCGCGAAGCGCGACGTCACCGATGCCGCTCGCATCGCCGACGCCGCTCGCCTGCAGCAATTCGTCGCCGTAGTACACGTTCCGGCGCACGCCTTCGACGTGCACACGCGTCAGCGGGACGACGCCGCCGATCTCGATCCAATCGGTGAGGCCGAACGTGCCGAACAGCTCGAGGCTGCTGCTCTCGACCTCCAGCGTGAGCCGCTCGACGTCGAACGGCGCCGACTCGTCCCTGAACTGGTTCGCGATCGTGACGAGCGACCCGTCATCCAGGTGCTGCCCGTCCAGCCGATCGAACTGCGCCGTTGTCGCCGACATCCCGAACGACACCCGTCCCGCGCCGCTGGTGAGCGCGCGCTCGACGAAGAACGACCCGAAGCTGTCGCTCACGCGCTCCATCGTGCCGAGCGTGGGATTCAGGCGGTAGATGAAGCCGCTCGAAGACGACGGCAGGGGCAGCGAGGTCAGGTTCACCAGCAGCGCGCGGACGATCGTGTCGCGCGTCGCCGCCGCCGCGGCCGAGTCCTTCTCGAAATCGCCCGTCGGAACCGACTGGTTCGTCACGAGAAACGAGATCACGTCCGTCGGCGTCTGCTGCGCCTGCACCGGCGCCGCGAGCGCCAGCAGCAACGCGGCTGTCCACATGCGTCTTGTCATGAAATCCGTCTTCATTCGTCAGTGCTTGCCCAGGGTGACGCGTTGCGCCTCGACCGTGCCATCCGCGCGCAGGAGGCCGTCCACGCTCACGTCGGGGCTCTTGTGGTGCTCCCACTCCTCCGGCAGCAGATCCTTGCAGCTGCCGCGGCGGTAATCGGTCTCGGCGGTCGTGTCGACGACATGGTCGTCGACGGTGAATCGAATCACCGGACACGCTCCCGTGACGTCGTGCACGCGGCCATGGAGATGAATCGGCTCTTCAGTCGGGGGCGGAGGCGGCGGTGGCGTGGGATCGGACGGCGGCGTGGGATCGGATGGCGGCGGCGCGGGCGGCTGAGCCGGCGTGCTCAACTGCCGCAGCATCACCTGCTGGCCGGCGACCGAAACGGATGCCGTCCGTTCCGCTCCATCATTCGGCGCAGCGGTCACATCGATCTGCGCCGTTCCGGATCCCGACTGCGGCGCGACGGTCAGCCAGGAAGCTCCCGCCGACGCCGTCCAGGCGCACGGCCCGTTCGCCTGGACCCCGACCGGCGTTCGTCCTCCGGCCGAATCCAGAACGGTGGTCGCGGCCGAAACGTCGAAGTGACAGGGGGCTGCCTTCTGGGAGACATCGACACGGCGATCGGCAACGAGCAACGCGCCCGTGCGCTGAGCCGCGTCGGGATTCGCCGCGACGCGAAACCCGACCTTGCCGTTTCCCTGTCCTTGCTTACCCGAAGTGATTTCGATCCAGGGCGCCTGGCTGGCGGCGGTCCACGAACACTCGCGGCCGACGGTGACGCTGATGGTTCCGCTGGCGCCGGAGCTGTCCAGGCCGGCGGCGGGGTTCGACACCGACGCCTGGCAACGCGTCGTCGACGGGCCGGTCACCGTCGTCGTCGCCGACCCGCCGCAGCGAGTCAGGGCGATGGCGGTCATCACGGCCAACAGCAGAGGTACCCCGCGACGCACGCCGGACTACATGCACGCCGCGCACCAGTCAGCACGGCCGCGCGACGCGTCGCACCGGCGCGCGAATCGGCCGGGACGCCGCCGCGAGTGCAGTTCGCTTCACACTGAGTGTTGAAGAATTCCGGGCTTATAATCCGCTATCCACCGCATGACCACCCCGCAAGGGATCCGGCTCGGCCCTTATACCCTGCTCGAGCCGCTCGGCGCGGGCGGCATGGGTGAAGTGCACCGCGCGCACGACCCCCGCCTCGATCGGGAAGTCGCCATCAAGGTCATTCGGTCAGCCGACGTCCCGCAGGACGAGGCGATCGATCGGCTGCTCACCGAAGCGACGCTGGCCTCGGCGCTCAACCATCCGAACATCGTCACGATCTACGAGACCGGATCGGCCGGGGGCGATCGGTACATCGCGATGGAACTCGTGCAGGGCGCGACGCTGCGCGCGCTCGGATCGCAGGGGCTGTCGCTCGATCGGGCGATCGAGATCGCCCGGCAGGTCGCCGAGGCGCTCGCGGTCGCGCACCGCGCGAACATCATCCATCGCGACATCAAGCCCGAGAACATCATGGTGCGGCCGGACGGGTACGTGAAGGTGCTCGATTTCGGCCTCGCGCGGCTCCAGCCGGCGGCCATGGGGGACAGCGCGACCGGCACGCGCACCGCCGCCGGCCTGATCGTCGGGACGGTCGGCTACATGTCGCCGGAGCAGGCGCGAAGCGAGCCCGCGACGGCCGCGTCCGACATCTTCTCCCTCGGCATCGTGCTCTACGAGCTGATGACCGGACGGCATCCGTTCGCGGCGCCGTCGCCGCTCGGCACGCTGCACGCGCTGATGTGGGAGACGCCCGAGCCCCCGTGTCTGCTGAATCCCGAGCTGCCGCGCCCCGTTGAACAGCTGGTGCTCGAGGCGCTGCACAAGGATCCGCGGCTCCGGCCCGGCGCGGAAGAAGTCCTGTATCGCCTGACGATGGCGCGCGATGCGTCGGTGGCACTGGCGCTCTCGTCGGTGTCGGTGTCGGCGCGGTCGGTGTCCGCCGCCGCGCGGCAGATCGTCGGGCGCGAGCTCGAACTCGACGCGCTGCTGCACGAGCTGGACCGGGCATTGCGCGGCCGCGGCCGCGTGGTCGCCATCTCCGCCGAAGCGGGCATGGGCAAGACGACGCTCGTCGAGACGTTCCTGCGGCATCTCGAAGACGCCGACGAACCGGTACGGATCGCGCGCGGCCGCTGCTCCGAACGGCTGGCAGGGAGCGAGGCCTACCTCCCGGTCATCGAAGCGCTCGACAGCCTTCAGCGCGACGGCGGCCAGCACGGCAACCTGTCGCGGCTGATGCGCACGCTGGCGCCGACCTGGTACGGGCAGATCGGGTCATCGCCGGATCACGACACGGTGCGGCGCGCGGCGGATGACGGGAGCGGCGCCTCGCAGGAGCGCCTCAAGCGCGAGCTGCTGGCGCTGCTCGACGAAATCTGCCGCGTCAACCCCGTCGTGTTCTGCATCGACGATCTGCACTGGGCCGATCCGTCCACGATCGAGTTGATCGCGTACCTGGCGCGGCGGCTCGACACGATGCGGCTGATGATCGTCGTCACGGCGCGGCCGTCGGAGCTGGCGCAGGCGCGGCATCCCTTTCTCCCGCTGAAGCTCGATCTGATCGCGCACGGACTGTGCCGCGAGATCACGCCGTCGGTGCTCGACGAGAACGCGATCGATCGCTACATCGCGCTGCAGTACCCCGATCACGCGTTCCCACCTGGCTTCGCGGCGCTGATTCACCAGCGCACGGCGGGGCATCCGCTGTTCGTCGCGGACCTCCTGCGCGATCTGCGCCGGCAGCAGGTGCTGCGCGAAGAGAACGGCCGGTGGCGGCTGGCGGAAGACATGTCGACCGTCGCGCAGAGTCTGCCGGAATCGGTCCGGAGCCTGCTCCGTCGGAAAATCGACGCGCTCGACGAAGAGGATCGGCGGCTGCTCTCCGCCGCAAGCGTGCAGGGGGTGGACTTCGATTCCGCCGTCGTGGCCGCCGCGCTGCGCGCAGACGACGAGGACGTCGAGCGCCGCCTCGAGCGCCTGGAGCGCGAGCACGCGCTCGTGCGGTTCACGGGCGAGTTCGAGTATCCGGATCGATCGCTCACGCTGCGCTACGTGTTCGCGCACAACATGTATCACCACGGCTTCTACGATGCCGTGCGCGCCACGAGGCGGGCGGCGCTGAGCGGCGCGGTGGCGGCGTGCCTGGTGAGCAAGTTCGGCGCGCAGGCCTCGGCGCACGCCAACGATCTCGCGCGGCTGTTCGAGAGCGCGCGCGATCCGGCACGCGCGGCCGAATACTTCGCCATCGCGGCCGACAGCGCCTTGCACCTGTACGCGCACGACGAGGCCGCGCAGCTGGCCTCGCGCGGCCTCACGCTGCTGCGCACGCTGCCGGACGCGCCCTCGCGCGCCGTGCTCGAACTGCCGCTGCAGATGACGTACGGGCTCGCGATGAAGACGGGGCGCGGCTACGCCGTGCCGGAAGTCGGCGCCGCCTACGCACGCGCGCGCGAATTGTGCCGCCAGATCGACGATCCGCGCCGCGTCGTCCCGGTGCTCGTCGGGCTGACGGCGCATCACATCGTCGCCGGCGAGATCGGGACGTCGCGCGACGTGGCGCTCGAAGTCGTCGCGCTCGGCGACCGGCTCGGCGATCCGCACCTGCAGATGCTCGGCCAATGGTCGCTCGGCGCGGCGCTGTTCCACCTCGGCGAGCTGGAAGTCTCGCACGTGCATCTCAGCCGCGGGATCGAGCTCTACGATCCGGCATTTCACCGGCCGCGCGTCTGGGAGACCGGCATCGAGCCGGGGATCTTCTGCCGCTGCGAGCTGTCGCGGACGCTGATGCTGCGCGGCGACGTCGACCAGGCGCTCGACTGCATCCGCATCGCCGTCGCGCAGGCGCGCGAGATCGATCACCCGCAGCCGCTCGCCTTCGCGCTGCTGTTCGAGATCTTCGTCCATCTCGGACGCCGCCAGCCGGCGGACGTCGTGCGCGTCTACGACCAGCTCGCCGAGGTCTGCCGCGCGCACGACATCGCGCAGGAGCTGCAGTGGGCCGTGCCGCTGCGCGGCCGTGCGCTCATCGAGCTCGGGGATGCCGAGCTGGGCCTGCGCGAGCTGGAAGACGGCCTCGAAGCGCATACGATCACGCGCTCCGCGCTGCTGCGGCCGTACTATTTCGTGCTCTACGCAGGGGCGCTGCTGCGCGTCGGCCGCCTCGACGCGTCGCAGCGTGCGCTCGACGAAGCGCGCGCGATCGCGGACGACACCCATCAGGTGGCGTATGACGCCGAGTATTACCGTCTGCAGGGCGAGCTGTTCTCGCGTGCCGGGCGCATGGCGGAGGCCGAAGCCGCCTATCAGCGCGCCGGAAGCATCGCCCGCGAGCAGGGGGCGCGGTGGTTCGAACTCCGCGCGGCGCGCGCCTACGCGCACTTCCTGCTGCACACGACCGACCGCACGACCGACGCGCACACGATCCTGAGCGCCGTGCTCGATCGGATCACCGAAGGACGCGACACGCCGGACGTCCAGTTCGCCGATACCCTGCTCCGCACGCTGGCCTGAGCCAGTTGCCAGTAGCCAGTTGCCAGTTTCCAGTGCCGGAACTAAAGGCGCACCCCGCATCCCGCGCCCCGCGTCCCGCATCCCACGCCCGCGCTCTTTGCGCAGAAGCAAGTACGCGCATCACCGCTTGATCAATGATTTCCGTATGCCCGCCACCGAGGACAGCGTCCGCGAGGTGCTGAGGGACGTCATCGACCCGGAACTCGGCGTCAACATCGTCGATCTCGGGCTCGTCTATCGCATCGACATCGCGGGGGCGCACGTGCATGTGGAGATGACCATGACGAGCCCCGCGTGTCCGCTGGGCGAGTACCTGCGCGATGCGGTGGATGCGGCCGTCAAAGGCGCCATGCCGGACGTCGCGCATACCGAAGTCGAGCTGGTGTGGCATCCGCCGTGGTCGCCGGAGATGATGTCCGACGCTGCCCGGCGGGAACTGGGCGGACCGTGGGCGCCGGGCGATCGCGGAGACGCGATGCGGTGAGCGCCGCGCCGCGGACCCGTCGCCTCGCCGCGCGCGCGCCGATGCTGGCGCTCGGAATCGCGTCGCTGGTCTGGGGCATGTGGCTTGGCCTGCTGCGCGTCGGCTGGCGGTTGCCACTGCCGTGGCCCGATCAGCTGATCGCGCACGGCCCGCTGATGGTGTGCGGGTTCCTGGGCACGCTCATTACGCTGGAACGCGCCGTGGGCCTCGGCGCGCGCTGGGGCTACGCGGCGCCGATTGCCTCCGCCGCCGGCGCGCTGCTCCTGCTCGTCGACGCGCCAATCGATCCACCGCGTCTGCTCTTCACCGCCTCGGCCGCCGTCCTCGTCATCATTTTTGCCGCGGCGCTGCGCCGCCAACCCTCGCTGTTCACCGCCGTGATGGGCGTCGGCGCGGCCGCGTGGCTCGCGGGCAACGCGTACTGGGCCTCCGGCGCGAGCATCATCCGCGTCGTCCCTTGGTGGATCGCGTTTCTCGTGCTGACGATCGCCGGCGAGCGGCTCGAATTGAACCGGCTGCTGCGTCCGACGACGGCCGTGCGCATCTGGTTCGTGAGCGCCGCGGGCATCATCGCCGCCGGCGCGATCGTCTCGCGGATGTCATTGATGCCTGGGACGCGTCTGCTCGGCGCGGGCATCGTCCTGATGGCCGCGTGGCTCGCCCGGCACGACATCGCGCGGCGCACGGTGCATCAGCGCGGCCTGACGCGTTTCATGGCCGTCTGCCTGCTGGCGGGGTATGCGTGGCTTGCACTCGGCGGCGGCATCGCGATCGTCACGGGCGCCGCGACGAGCGGTGTCGTGTACGACGCGGTGCTGCACGCGATTTTCCTCGGCTTCGTGATTTCGATGATTTTCGCGCACGCGCCGGTCATCTTCCCGGCCGTGCTCGGCGTGCCGATGCGATACCGGGCGTCGTTCTACGCGCACCTCGGTCTGCTGCACGCGTCGGTCGCGATCCGGCTGGCCGGCGACTTCGTCGAGCCGCTGGCGCGATGGCGATCCTGGGGCGCGATGCTGAACGTCGCGGCGCTGCTGCTCTTCCTGGCGGCGACGATCCGCTCCGTCTTTTTGGGCGGGGGATCGGCGGGCGTGGTTGCGCCGGCGCAAGGACGAACCGCCGCGCGCGCGAAATGATCCCCCCATGTGGGTCAGGGCTTTAGCCCTGACATCGACTGGAGATCATCATGAATGAGGCAGCCATTGTGGATGTCCGTGAAGTCGTGCCTCGCGAGCGGCACGCGCTGATTTTCGACACGTTCGCGAACCTGCCCGTGGGCGACACGTTCATTCTCGTGAACGATCACGATCCGCGGCCGCTCAAGTACCAGTTTGCCGCCGAGCACGACGGCGAGTTCTCGTGGGAGTACCTCGAGAGCGGGCCGGAGCGCTGGCGCGTCCGGATTGGACGCATGAACGCGCCGCGCGCGTAGCCGCGTCAGACGCGACCAGGAGCCGCACGAATGCCCAGCCGAATCATCTCGTATCGCGATGCGGCGTCGTTCCGGCCGGAACGCTTCCATGCATCGCCGGTCGCGCAGAGCGAGCGCGTCAAGGTGCTCGTGGTGTCGTTCGAGCCCGGCCAGTTCATTCCGGTCCATCATCCCGGCGTGGATCTCACGCTCGTGATCCTCGAAGGGGAAGGACGCGTCGCGGCCGGCGATCGCGAACAGCCGGTCGCGGCGGGGACCGTCGTCTTCGTCCCCGCGGGCGAGGCGCGCGGCGTGAAGGCGGACACGCGCCTCGTCGCCGTCAGCGTCGTTTCTCCTCCGCCCGGCCCGGGGGATCACGACGAGGTCGCGGCCGGGCTGCGCGCGGGGACGTGGCGGCCGTAGCGTGTTATGATGACGTGTTCGCCGCCTTCGCGGCGAGCACTCCCTCGCCGCCGGCGTAGCTCAGTTGGTAGAGCAGCTGATTCGTAATCAGCAGGTCCTCGGTTCAAGTCCGAGCGCCGGCTCCAGCATCATCGCCATCCACGAAACGTTTTCACCGTCGCGCAGGTCGGGCTGCCGTCCCTCGCCGTTCCCGCAACGCGCGCCTCCAGCACGGTGCCCCGATCCACCATCGCCCACGTAATCCCGATCAGCGGGATCTTCAGGCGGCGACTCCAGCACGTTTCCGTCTGGCCGGCGAGCGTGCCGATATCCACGTAGATGAAGCGGGCGCTCGGCGGTCCCTGGACGAACGGTCCCGTCAACACGGGCGGGCCTCCGCCGGCGGCGGTCTTGACGACCACGCTGAACTCGAACAGGAGATCGGCCCCGGTCGATCGCTGTGTCTGCACGGCCTCGTACGATTGGCCGCGGCCGCGCTGCACCGCGTAATCCACTCCTGACGGCGGACGTTCGATGACGATCCGCAGCGTCGCTTGCGCCGCGTGGGGATGATTCAGTGAGGACGCCGCCTGTTTCGGACTCATCATGCGGAAGTCTGGCGGTGACCAGGCAATATGACTGCTCCGGCGATCTGCCCTGACCCGCAACGTCAGTCGACAACCTCGCGCGCGGGGTTGGCGCGGTAAAGCGGTAAACCTGACCCCGAGGCGCCAGTCCTCAGACCTGACCCCGAAGCGACAGTCCTCAGACCTGACCCCGTGGCAACGCGCTCCTATAATCGGGGCCGAGTATACGATGGCCACTCGACATTCGGCAGTAGCCACCTTCGGCCTCACCCATCTTGCGCTGCGCGTGAAGAGTCCGGCGCGCGCGTTCCGGTTCTACCAGCGGGTCTTCGGCATGGTCCCCGTCTATCGCGAGCGGGATTTCATCCAGGCACAGACGCCGGGGGCCCGCGACGTCCTCGTGTTCGAGCGATCGGCGACTGCCGGCGGACGAAGCGGCGACATCGCCCACTTCGGCTTCCGCCTGATGCACCCGGCCGCGATCGCACACGCCGTCGACGCTGTGAAGCGCGCCGGCGGAACCCTTCTCGAAGCGGGCGAGTTCGTTCCCGGCGAACCCTATGCGTTCGTGCGCGACCTGGATGGATATACGGTGGAGATCTGGTACGAGCTGCCGACGCCGGTCGATCCGCGGCCGCGTCGCAGCACGCGCGCCGCTACACCACGCGGAGTCCGAACACATCCGCCGCCTCGATCACGACGGGATCGTCGAGCGTGAGCTCGCGGACGTCCGACAACCGCAGGCGCTTCGCCGCGCGATCGAAGAGCGTGAGATTGATCCAGAGCGACTCCCATGTCGACCACCACCGCAGCCCCGCCGCATCGGAGTGACGGCGATAGAGATCGAGCGCCTGCGGCTGCGTGACGTCGCGCTGCCGGGTCGCCACGCGCGACGGGCGCAGCCGCTCGCGGCGTAACACGGCCGGATCGTCCAGATCGAGCAGGACCGCATCCTCGTCGAGATCCAGCGCGGCCAGCGCGAGCGGCAGGCTCCGGCGGCGGAGCAGCGCCGCGCTCAGCCGCTGACCGCGGAAGGGTGCGAGCTGCTCGACGACACACGATACGGGTCGGTCGGCGAGATAGAGGCAGCCGTAGGCGGCGGGATTGTCGTGGCGCCCTTCGCCCTGGAACGGGCGCGGGAACCAGAGCGGACCGTCCGGACTGTCAGCACGCGCGGACCGATTCCACGCGAACGCGCGGTACCACGTCACGCGAACGAGTCGGCGCGCTCGGCGCGGATCGCGCGCATGAGATCCTCCGTGCGCCCGAGGCGGATGAGATCGATGGGCCGGCGGTCGCCGAGGTGCGGATTGATGCCGAACAGCCACGCGAGCGCGGCGTCGCGCTCGTACAGCCGCAGCAGGCTGGACCAGACGAGATCGAGCAGGTCCACCTTCTCGGCGTTGAGGGGATCGATCCCGGCGCCGCGCAGCCAGCGGGTGACCTGCGATCGGCTGACGCCGAGCATGTCCGCGAGCCGGGCGGCGGACCGGAAGTCGTGGCGCAACGCTTCGACCTTGCGGGCCGTGGCGACGGGCATACCTGATGGTAACGCAACACTTTTTGTTGCGCAACAGATCGTGTTGCGCGCGGTGCTCTGCCCGCCCGAGCGCCCGTTTGCAGACCTGATCCCGAAGCGCCCGTCGGCAGACCTGACCCCGGAGCGACCGTCGCCAGACCTGACCCCGAGGGGCCCGCCGCGATCACGCCCACCACTTCGACAACCGCGGGCCGGGGCTCCCGGGATAGTCGGCGTAGTGCGAGATGTCGTTGAAGAGCATCAGGCGCGCGCGCACGGGGTCGGGAAAGTCGACGATGTTCAGCGAGCAGGGCTGCTGGTCGAGCGTGTCGCGGTACGCGCGGGGATCGAAGCCGAGCAGGCTGGCCAGCGCCAGCCGGATCGTCGCCTTGTGCGAGACGACGAGCACGCGTCCGCCCGGATGCTGCCGCACGATCTCCCGCAGCACCGGCAGCGCGCGCGCCATCACGGCCAGGCCGGTCTCCCCCCCTTCGGGCGCGAACGTGAACGGATCTTCCTCCCACGCCGCGTACTCGCCGGCAAAGCGCTGCTCCACCTCGCTGCGGCGCAGCCCTTCCCAGTGCCCATGATCGATTTCGCGGAGCGCGTCGCGCGTCATCGGCTCGAGACCGTGCGGACGCGCAATGATTGCCGCCGTTTCGCGCGTGCGCCGCATCGGGCTGGCGTACACCGCCGCGAGCGGTTCCCGCGCCAGCCGCGCGCCGAGCCGCTCCGCCTGCTGCCGCCCTTCATCCGACAGATCGACGTCGGTCGCGCCGGCAAAGGCATCCTCGCGGCTCGCGGCCGATGCGCCGTGACGCACCAGGAACACGCGGGTCGTGCGCTTCATACGGCCCCCCGGGATGTCGGTCGCTCCGGACGGGGCGCGGACCTGATCACCTCGACGTCGGAGAGCACGACGAGCCCCTCATGGACCATCGGCAGCAGCACGTCGAGGACCGCCTGAAGCGCCGGCCCGCGTTCGACGAATTCGATCGTGACCGGCAGATTGCCGCTGAGCTCGAGGAGACGCGCGGTATGGAGGTGGTGGTCGGCGCCGAATCCGGCAATCCCCTTGACGACGGTCGCACCGGCGACGCCGTGATCGAACAGAAGATTGAGTACCTTCAGATACAGCGGTTCGCCGCCATGGCGCGCGTCCTCACCGATGTAGACGGTCACTTTCTTCGCCGGTCCCTCGATGAGCATCGATCCCCCGATCAGAACTGGCGCGCGAGGAGCACGCCGGCCCACAGCGCGGCATAGCCGATCACCACGCTGCCGACGATGTTCGCGCCGCCGACGAGAAACGCACGTTCGGACACCGCGCGGAACGTCTCGAGCTCGAACGTCGAAAACGTCGTGTACGCGCCGATGAAGCCGATCGGGATGAGGAAGCGCCAGTTCGGATGGCCGATCAGCCGTTCGGTGAGCACGGTCGTCACGAGGCCCATGACGAAACACCCGCTGATGTTCACCACGAACGTGCCCCACGGGAACCCTGCGGGAACCCGCGCGTGCACCAGCAGCGCGACCTGATACCGGGCCACGGCGCCGAGCGCGCCGCCGAGCGCAATCATGACGTACCTGTCCACGGTTCCTCCTCGTCGATGCGCGGAAAGGCCCGCGCGATCGGCGGCTCGCAGTCGTTGATGGGCGAGGAGGATGCGCCGCTGACGGAGGCAGATCTCCCCGAGCCCGTGCTCATAGGAGTCATCTGCCCCGCCAACATGCAGGAGGAGCGGTCGAGGGTGAACCCCAACACCCGCGGAGGACGCCGGTCCTCCGCCGATCCGGCCGGAGGCCTTACGCCTCCGACATGAAGGGATACCGGAAATCGCGCGGCGGCGCGAACGTCTCCTTGACGGTGCGCGCGCTGACCCACCGGACCAGGTTCAGCTTCGACCCCGCCTTGTCGTTCGTGCCCGATCCGCGCGCGCCGCCGAACGGCTGCTGCCCGACGACGGCGCCGGTCGGTTTGTCGTTGATGTAGAAGTTGCCGGCGGCGTTGCGCAGCGCGCTCATCGCCTGACGCACCCCCGCGCGGTCACGGCTGAAGATCGCGCCGGTCAGCGCGTACGGCGACGTACGATCGACGACGTCGAGCGTCTCCAGCCACT
Source organism: Vicinamibacterales bacterium (assembly GCA_035700625.1). Taxonomy (GTDB): domain Bacteria; phylum Acidobacteriota; class Vicinamibacteria; order Vicinamibacterales; family 2-12-FULL-66-21; genus DASSOM01. The sequence goes on along the minus strand of DASSOM010000173.1, from coordinate 542 downwards.
GCTGATCCGGGTAGACGTACGCGGTGACCACCGGGCCGAAGATCTCCTCGCAGAGCGCGCGGTAACCCGGGTCCTCGGTCTGGATCAGCGTCGGCTCGATGAAGTAGCCCTTGTCCCCCTTCGCCGTCCCGCCCTGGAGAATCTTCGCGTTCTTCTTCGCGTCGTCCAGGTATTCGCTGATCTTCGTGAAAGCCTTCTTGTCGATCACGGCGGCGACGAAGTTGCGGAAGTCGCGGACGTCCCCCATCTTCATCTCGCGCATCATCCCGATCGTGCGATCGCGGACCTCGTTCCACAGCGACTGCGGCACGTAGACGCGGCTCGCGGCCGAGCACTTCTGTCCCTGGTATTCGAACGCGCCGCGCGCGATCGCGACGGCAATCTCCTGCGGATCGGCCGAGGGGTGCGCGACGATGAAGTCCTTGCCGCCGGTCTCGCCGACGAGGCGCGGATACGTCCGGTACCGGCTGATGTTCTCGCCGACCTTCTTCCACATGCTGTTGAAGACGGGCGTGCTGCCGGTGAAGTGGATGCCCGCCAGA
>DASSOM010000172.1:0-29931 GCA_035700625.1 Vicinamibacterales bacterium | reverse complement strand
CGTCAGCGGGAGACGGAGTACCTGAATCCAGGGATGCCGACATCCTTCAAGGCTGGCTGGCGCCATGAGTGCGCGTGCGTCGTTCAGATCGATCCGCAAGGACGGCCGCTTCCTGCCGAGCCCTACTACGAGTGGCAAGGGGAGTGGGAGAACCGGCAGGGCGACGTCGTCAGGTATAGCCTTTCGGTTGTGGGGATGCATCTCACTGGCTACGCGGCCTGCATCCCCAAGCGCATGGTGGACGAAGCGACGCGCCGCTTCGCCTCGCCGGCGCAGGTTGTGGGGCAGGGCCTTTGGCGCTGAGCGCGCGTCAACCTTGTGGGTCAGGGCTTTACGCCCTGACCGCACCGATCAGGACAGACGGCTGTTCGCTCGGATAGGATCGCACGCAAGGAGACAGGGATGGCTGGTGCAGGTCTTTACGGCGTCCTCGTCGGCCTTGTCTTCGTCGGTTTTGCGGGCGTCGCGCCGCAACCAACCGGCTCCGTACTGTTCTGGACTGTGCTCGCCGTGCAGCTTGCGTACGGTGCAGCGATCTGTTGGCGTCGAACCGGTCTTCCGTTCGCCACTGCCGCGATGACGCTGGGCTCGGTGGTGTCGGTGTGGTTGGCGCTGCTCGCCACAACCGGCCGCGTATTTCCCGACCTCACGGTCGGCGAATGGTTCGTTGCGGCCATTGGCATCGGCCTTCCGCCGGTGCTGCTCCTCATCGAATCCAGAGTGAACCGTTCGCGCTGGCAGGAGTGGGCTCGCTACATGGAGCACAAGAGCGCCTGGGACATCATCACTGCCCGTCACATCCCGCGCCTCCGGCACGGAGCCTGAAAGTATGGTCACGTCTCACGCGCTCTTGCCCTTGCTCGCGAGCGGCGCTCTTGCGTGCTCGTCCGGGACTCCTCGTTACATCGTGACGGCCACTCCCATCGACGTGGGCGTGGGGCCCGAGATTTGTGTTGCGTTAGCGGCGGACGATTCCGACACGGTCTGGTGGTGGCAGCCCGGAAGCTCAGGATGCGAGAGCCGCTCGACGGGTCCTGGGATCTTTCGCGCCGACGCGCGAGTCTCGCCCGGGCAGGGCTCCAGCCCGACTGCCGTCAGCATGCGTATTGGAACGCATTCGACGCTCCACCCGTTTACCGACGTGAGGCTCGTGCTCGAGGGCCGCGAGCTGCGTGCAGTCCAAACCGGCGCACGCGTGACGACCGTTCTGCGAAAGAAGTTGGATATTCCCGAACGTTTGCCCTGACGGCTCGAGATCGCAACTGATGTGGCTTGATTTGCTGCTGGACGTTTTCGAGTCCGGACTTGGTCCGCTCAGCGGACGAGGACTCGTTCTGACGTTCACCGCCGGCGCGGTCGCTGTCGCGCTGTGGGCGACATGGCTGCACCCGCCACAAGGGTCGGCCAGGTTGTTCGGCCTGGCGGTTTGCGTCGTGATTGGGGCGTGCGGGCTGTTCACATCCCTCTTGCACCTGGTCCGGAGTTCGGATCGCATGCTCGCCGGCGCCTGTGCGATCGCGAACGCGGCAGCGGTCAGTGCAGCCTTCATGACGATGGTGATGTAGGCGCGGGTCGATTCGGGATGTCAGCTCAGACTCGGATCGCGCACACTCTGTGTTGATGACGCGCACCGCTCTGTTACGCGGAGGCGACAAATGATCGTCGAATCGGTGCTCGTGATGGCACTGGCTCAGGGAGGCAATCCGGCGGCGGCACAAGAACTGACGCGGATCGAGCAGCGGATTGCGGAAACCTGGAAGGCCGGTGACTGTTCCGCATGGGCAGCGATGCTGGCGCCGGAATGGTCCGTCATTCACATCACCGGCGACATCATGACGAAGGCGGAGGCTCTGAAGGCCTGCCAGTCTCCGCGGACACCAGGCGAGGATCTCACCATCGACGATCTTTCAATACGCGTCTTTGGCGACGCCGCGGTGGTGACCGGCCGCACGACGGTGACGAGCGGCGGCGCCAGCCCGGCGTTGACGCTGCGGTTCACGGACGTGTTCGTCCGTCGAGCGGGCCGCTGGCAGGTGGTGGCGTCCCACGCGACTCGGACCGGTTCGTGAACGACGTGCGGGGTTGAGATGCATCCACAGCTGCAGGAGATCGTGGACGACTTCGAAGCGGCACGCCGTCGCCTCCACGCGCTGGCCGGCCGCGTCCCCGAAGACGTCTGGGCGCGACGTCCAGGACCGGATCGCTGGTCCGCGGCCGAGTGCGTCGCGCATCTGAACATCACGACCGAAGCGTTCCGGCCGCTTGTCCGCGAGGCGCTGGCGCGTGCGCGCGATGTCGGCGGCCCGGCGCCGGCACGATACCGCCGCGATCCCACCGGTTGGCTCTTGTGGAAAATTCTGCCGCCTCCAGCGCGGATGAAGGTGAAGACCGGAGCAGCCTTCGTCCCCGGGTCGGTTGCCCCGCGCGACCAGCTAATCGCGTCGTTCGATCGCCTGCAGGACGAGCAGATAGCGTGGGTTCGCGAAGCGGACGGCCTCCGGATTGACGCCGTGAAGCTGCCGTCCCCGTTCAGCGCCCGCGCCAAGTACAACTTGTTTGCCTGTTTCGGCATTCTGCCGCGGCATCAGCATCGTCATCTCTGGCAGGCCGAGCAGGCGAGCGGCGCTTCCATGGACAGGCCATGATGCAACGCCGGCGGTTCTCGCGCGCGCGTGTGGCGGCGATCGATCGGTCGACGATCCTCGGCATCCGCGCCGGCCGCGCGACCGATCACCGCTTCATCGGCATCTGGGTCGTCGTGGTTGATGGGCGGGTGTTCGTCCGATCGTGGACGCTGAAGCCGGACGGGTGGTATCGCACCTTCCTTCGGGATCCGCTCGGGACCATCCGCATCGGCGACCGCGAGATCCGTATTCGCGCCGTCCCGGTGCGGAGCGAACGCATGCGCGACGCCGTCGAGCGTGCGTACGCCGCGAAGTACCCGACCCCGGGCTCGCGCAAGTACGTCCGCGGGTTCCGTACGAAGCGGCGCCGCGATTCGACGCTGGAGCTGAGGCCGCGATAGCCGGCCCCAGCCGCTCGCCGACACCGCCGTTCAGGAGTTCCTCATGATGAGTCGCTCGATTCGACGTCAGGTCAGGCTGCTGCAGGTGTACGCGGGTGCGACTTCGCTCGTGCTGGTGGTGCTGGCGCTATCCGCCTTCCGGCAGGCGCAGCGGTTCGGCGAGATTACGGTCGAGCGCATCAACGTGGTCGATGCGGACGGCACGCTGCGGCTGGTGATCTCGAACAAGGACCGGATGCATCCCGGCGTCATCGGTGGAAAGACGCTGCAGCGTCCGCGGCCGTACGCCGGGCTCCTGTTCTTCAATGATCAGGGAGACGAGGCGGGCGGTCTCACGCTCAGGGGCCGCGAGCAGGACGGACATCGCGTGGCGGATGCGGGGTTGATGTTCGATCAGCTTGGCCAGGATCAGATCATCGGCTTCGAGTACACCGAGGAAGATCGGCGGCGCGCGGCCGCGTTCAAGGTATGGGACCGTCCAGAGGCGCCATTGAGCGATCTCGTCGACGCCCTGAATGCCGCGCGGGCGATTCAGGATCCGGCGCAGCGGGAGGCGGCAGTCGCGAAGGTCCGCTCCACGGCGCCGAAGCCGGCGCAGCGCGTGTTCGTCGGCAGGACGCCGGAGCGCGCCGCGCAGGTGCAGCTCTCGGACGCGCAGGGACGGAGCCGCCTCCGGCTCGCGGTGACGGCCGACGGCGACGCCACGATCGAGTTCCTCGACGCCGCCGGACGAGTCGTGCGGCGTGTGGGACCCGGCGGCCGATGACGAGGAGACGAGATGAACGCCAGACGATTGACGCCGATTCTCAACGTCTCGAATCTTCAGGAGAGTTTCGCCTGGTTCGAAAAACTGGGATGGATCAAGGGATGGGAGTGGGGAACACCCGCCACGTTTGGCGGCGTCTGCTCGGGCGACTGCGAGATCTTTCTCTGCCTGAATGGGCAGGGGGGCCGCGGAAAGAGCGGCGGCCGCGCGACGTTCGGGCCGGGTTCGAACGAAGCGGCGGAGACAGCCGTGTGGATGTCGATTTGGGTGGACGATGCGGATGCGGTGCATCGACGGTGCGTCGAGCAGGGGCTCGACGTCACGTGGCCCCCGACGGACATGCCCTGGAACGCGCGCGAGATGCACGTGCGGCATCCGGACGGACACGTGTTCCGCATTTCGCAAGGTCTCGAGGAAGCGGAGTAGGCGCGCCATGGCAGGCTACTCAGGCACGCCGCTCGCGAAGAAGTTGGGGATCAAGGACGGCATGCGTCTGTCGGTGCTGAACGCGCCGGACGGGTACGCCTCCTGGTTGAAGGGACTGCCGCGCACCGCGCAGATTGAATCCACGCTGGTGCGCCCCGCCGCGGCCGTCCACCTGTTTGCGAAGACCCGCCGGGAGCTGGAACGAGCGCTGCCCCGCCTGCGGCTCGCGCTCGCACCCGCCGGCTTCGTCTGGGTGTCGTGGCCGAAGAAGGCGTCTGGCGTGGCAACTGACATCACCGAGGATGTGATCCGCGCCGTCGCGCTGCCGCTCGGGTTCGTGGACATCAAGGTGTGCGCTGTCAACGACGTGTGGTCCGGACTGAAGCTGGTGATCCGGCGGAGCGAGCGCGGATAGCCTCGGCGATCATCGACCGTCGCGTGCTACGCTTTCGTCACCGATCAGGAGGAAACGACTGCCATGTGGTTCATCGCCCTGTTGTCAACCGTCGGTGTCCCGGTCGTGATCTACCTGTTGTTCGCCGTTCCTGCGCTCTACTATCTCCGGGCGCGCTATCTGGACGACACCGCCCGGGCGATGTGGGCGCTGTTGATCATTGCGGTGCCCATCATGGGCGCGGTGGCGTTCGCGACGCTGCAGCCCGGAGTGCGTCGGTCGTGACGATGGACGCTGACGTCTGCGCCACGGGCCGCCGCCTGTTGAAGATCGCAATCGTGCTATCCGCGCTGATGGCCTGCGGCACCAGGCTCGCCGCGCAGCAGCAGGACGTCTCGAACGAGGTGTTTCAGCTGCGCGCCATCGACGTAAAAGGGATTCATCGCTACACGCAACCCGAAGTCGTGAAGTTGAGCGGACTGAGTGCGGGGCGGGCCGTGCGCCCCGCCGATCTCGATGCCGCCGTCAATCGGATGGCTGCGAGCGGGCTGTTCGAGAAGGTGCGGTATCGGTATTCGACGATGGGGCACGATATGACGCTGACCATCGATGTCGCAGAAGCATCATGGACGGTACCGGTCGTGCTCGACAACTTCATCTGGATGACCGATGAGGAGGTCGTCGACTTCGTCCGTCAGGACGTGCCGTCTTTCGACGGCACCGCGCCCACGCTGGCCGGCGCCTCCGATCTGATCGCGCGGGCGTTGACGAAGCTCCTGAAGGCGCGCCATCTTCCCGGACGCATCAATGTCACACCCCAATTCCAACTGGCGACGCACACGCTGCAGTCGTACGTCTTTGCGGTGACGGATCCGGCTCCGGCCATGTGTGGCGTCCACATCGAAGGTGCGTCGGCGATAGCCGAGCGGGATCTCGTCGCCACGCTCCGGTCGGCGGCGGGTGGCGGCTACTCTCGGTATTACGTCAGCCACGCGGCGAAGGGCACGCTGACCGACATGTACCATCGACGCGGCTACTGGCGTGCCGCGTTCGACGCCCCGGCAGCGCGCGTGGCGGCGGCGTCTTCCGGTTGCAGCGGCGCCGACGTGTCGCTGCGAGTGACGGAAGGGGAGCGCTACGCGTGGGACCACGCCGAGTGGCGTGGCGCCACCGTACTTCCGACCGCTACGCTGGACGGTCTGCTCGACATGAAGGCTGGCGACGTTGCCGACGCTTCACGCATCGATGCGGGGCTTCGCGAGATCGCGAACGTCTACGGCGAGCAGGGGTACATAGGCCAGATCGCCGCATACGTGCCACGGCTGGACGATGCCGGACGCCGCGCGATCTTCGAGATCACGGTGAGCGAAGGCCCGCAGTTCCGCATGGGCACACTGAAGTTCGTCGGCATCTCCGACGCGGACGCGGACAAGCTCCGGAAGAAGTGGAAGCTGAAACCGGGTGACGTCTACGATGCGTCGTACGCCGGGAAGTTCGTGCGCGAACACATGATGTACACGAAACCGGGCGCCAACGGTCTGCAGCGCTCTGCCCGTATGGTGTCACAGCCCGATGCAACAACGCACCTGGTCAACATACAGGTCGTGTTCGACTGACAGACGGAGACCGATTCATGAACGACGATCCCGGACCCCGCGTGGAAGGACATGACGGATTGATGTGGATCCGCGGGAGCGGCATCTGCCGCGACTGGAATGGCATCCGCTACAAGCTCGGCATGTCGGGCAGGAACGTCGGCGCGCAGCAGCTCTCGATGAACGTGGCGATGATTCCACCGGGCGGCGTTGCCGGCGCGCACATTCACGTTGGCTTCGAAGTGATGCTTTACATCCTCGAGGGACGCGTCCGGCACGAGTACGGCGAGGGGCTCGTCGAGCGGGTCGATCACGAAGCGGGCGATTTCATCTTCATCGCGCCCGGCGTGCCCCACGAGGTCTTCAATCTGAGCGACACCGACCCCGTCGTAGCCGTCGTGGCGCGTTCGAGCGCTGACGAGTGGGATCAGATCGTGCCCTACGAGGGACGCCGCGCGCCATCGACGCAGGGCTGACCAGGCAGTAATTGCGTACATTCGCGCCGGCGGCGTACGCAATTTGTGCGAACCTCGCGAGTCATCGCGCACGGAGGGCCGTGGTTCGTGGCGGTATCGATCTCGCATGGTGCGACAGACGCGAGGAGGCCATGCGCAGAGATCGAATTGATTTCATCGGCGAGTACTGCGATCGCTGGTGCGAGCGCTGCGCATTTACGGAGCGCTGTTCGCACTTTGCCGTCCAGGCGGCGATCGCGATGTGCGATGGCGATTTCCGTGAAGCGATCGAGCTCGCGGTTGGCCGTCCCCAGCCCGTCCACGGCGAGCGCCAACCAACCACCGGCGAACGTCTTGCCGAGGCGTTCGCGGCGATGCCGCCGCCGACCGACAAGGAGCTCGAGGAGATTTCGCGGGAGTACGAGGAGCGCGCTCAGCGCGTCGACGCCTCCGCGATCTCCCAGGCTTCGATGGACTATGGCATTGGATCGAGCCGATGGCTCGAGGCGCACGAGATGCTGCGCATTGACGGTGATCCCGCACTCCGCGAAGCGGTCAGCATCATCGAATGGGATGCACATTTCATCCCGGCTAAGCTGCGACGCGCGCTGAACGGGCTCGACGAATTCCGCACGGGCGAAGCCTTCGAGAAGGACCCTGTGCAGAATGACTGGAACGGCTCCGCCAAAGTAGCGCTGATTTCGATCGTTCGCTCCGAGCAAGCCTGGGGCCTGATCCACACCGCGCTCACAGACGAGGGGGCCGCGGCGTTGCGCGACGCGCTCAGGGCGCTGGGCGCCGCCGTGCGGCGCGAGTTTCCTGACGCGACCCGGTTCCGACGGCCCGGGTTCGACTCCTGACGCGCCGCGTCTTCCGCACTGCTATCATCGCTGCGCCGCGTCGATGATCCCTCGGCGTGGTGCGACAGCTCGACCGTTCGTCGAGAGACTGACAACATGCCGGACAAAGCTGCATACCTGTGGGTGATGGAGGGGTTCGCCGACTGGGAGCCCGCCCACGCCGTCGCCGAGCTGCGCCGCACCGGCGGCTACCGGGTCGAGACCGTTGCGTTGACGGCGTCACCCGTTGCGTCCATGGGCGGCATCCGAGTGGTGCCGTCGAAGACGGTGAACCAGGTCGATCCATCGGACGTCGCCGTGTTCATCCTGCCGGGGGGTGATCGGTGGGAGCAGGCGGCCGTCGAACCGGCGCTCGAGCAGTTGTTGCGGCGGCTCGACGAAGCGGGTGTGCCGATCGCGGCGATTTGCGCCGCGTCGATGGCGATTGCGCGTATGGGCCTGCTGCGCGGGCGTCGTCACACGAGCAACGGACTCGAATACCTCACGGCGTACGTACCCGGGTATGCCGATGCGGCGCGCTACGTCGACGCGCCGGCCGTGCGCGATCGGGGCTTGATCACGGCGAGCGGGCTTGGCGACGTCGAGTTCGCGCGCGAGATCTTCGACGAGCTGCAGGTGCTGACGGCCGACGATCGCGCGCAGTGGGCCGAGATGTTTCGCGCCGGCCGCATGCCCTCCGGAGGCGCCGCGTGAACTACGGCCGTCCGATTTCCCTCGATCTCGCCAAACGCGTCGTCGCTGCGGCCGAAGCGGAAGCCGTCGCGAACGGCTGGCCGATGGTGATCGCCGTCGTCGACAGCGCCGGTGATCTGGTGATTCTGCACAAGCTCGATCACGCGCAGCACGGCAGCATCGACATCGCGCGCGCCAAGGCAGAGGCCGTCGTGAACTTCAAGCGACCGACGAAGATCTTTCAGGATGCCGTCGCGGCGGGCGGGCTCGGCCTGCGTCTGCTGGCGACCGCCAATCTTTGTCCCCTCGAAGGCGGCCTGCCGCTCGTCGTGGATGGCGAGATCGTCGGCGCGATTGGCGTGTCCGGCATGCAGTCGCACGAGGATGCGCAGGTGGCAGCCGCCGGCGCGGCGGCGCTTGCCGGTTGAACGCGCCTGGCACGACGGATATGTCTGACGACGACTGGGTGGAAGTCCGAAGCTGCGCGTGGCCGCACGAAGCCGCGTTCGTCAAGTCCCTTCTGGAGAGCGAGGACATCGAGGTATTGATTCCGAACGAGTACACGCTGTCGATCCAGCCGTTGTACGCGCCCGCGCTCGGCGGCGTGCGCGTGCTCGTCAGGCGGCGTGATCTGGCCCGCGCCCGCGACGTCCTGACGGGGGGTCAGGTCTGAAAACCGTCACATCGGGGTCAGATCTCGAGTCTGCGATTCCGGGTCAGGTCTGATCGCGTTCGTCTTGCGTCTGACCCCGAAGCGACCGATCGCAGACCTGACCCCGAAGCGGTCGATCGCAGACCTGACCCCCGGGCGGGGTATCATCGTCGGCGCGACATGCGAGTGCTTCCGCAGCTCTTCGACAACAATCGGGCGTGGGCCGGCGGGATCGTGAGGGAGGACCCGGAGTTCTTCGCGCGGCTGGCGCGGCAGCAGGCGCCCGAGTACCTCTGGATTGGCTGCTCCGACAGCCGCGTGCCGGCCAACCAGATCACCGGACTGCTCCCGGGCGAGATGTTCGTTCACCGCAACATCTCCAACCTGGTCATCCACACCGACTTGAACTGCCTCTCCACGATCCAGTTCGCCGTCGACGTGCTGAAGGTGGCGCATATCATCGTGTGCGGCCACTACGGATGCGGCGGCGTGCTCGCGGCGCTGCGCGGCGACCGGCTCGGTCTCTGCGACAACTGGCTGCGCCACGTGCAGGACGTGCACATGCGGCATCGAGACGAGATCGACGCGCTGCCCTCCGAGGGCGCGCGGCACGCGCGGCTGTGCGAGCTGAACGTCATCGATCAGGTGGCGAACGTCGGCCAGACCACAACGGTGCTGGACGCGTGGGCGCGGGGGCAGCGGCTGACGATCCACGGCTGGATCTATGACATCCGCGACGGTCTGCTGAAAGATCTCGATGTGTGCCGCTCCGAGCCGCTCGACGCCGTCGCGCCGCGCTGAGGATCCGGGATGAACCGTCGACAATTTCTCGCCGCGACCGCCTCGCTGGCGGCTCTGCCCGCCGACTGGCGCCTGCGGGCGCAAACGGCAGGAACGCCTGCCCGTCGCGTGCGTCCCGGCGATCCAGGCTGGCCGTCGGACGCCGCCTGGGAGGACCTCGGGCGGAAGGTCGGCGGACGCCTCATCAAACTGCACTCGCCGTTCGACGTCTGTACGACGGATCCCAATGGCGCGGCGTGCCGCGACGTGACCGCCTCCCTCGGGAATCCGTTCTTCATCGGCGACGATCCCGCCCTCACGCAGAACTCCGGATGGCTCGACGCGTGGACGTCGGCGCCGAGCGCGTACGCGGTGGCCGCGGCCAGCGCGGCGGACGTCGCCGCCGGCGTCGCGTTCGCCCGCGCGCACAACCTGCGGCTCGTCGTGAAGGGGGGCGGCCACAGCTACCAGGGGACGTCGTGTGCGCCGGATTCGCTGTTGCTCTGGACGCGCGCGATGCACACGATCGCCTTGCACGACGCGTTCGTCCCGCGCGGCTGCGACGGGCGTCGCGCGCAGCCGGCTGTTTCGGTCGACGCCGGCGCCATGTGGCTCAATGCGTACGACGCCGTGACGACGAAAGGCGGACGGTACGTGCAGGGAGGCGGCTGCACGACGGTCGGCGTCGCGGGCTTGATTCAAAGCGGCGGGTTCGGGAGCTTCTCGAAACGGTTCGGGCTGGCCGCCGCGGGACTGCTCGAAGCGGAAGTGGTCACCGCGGACGGAGCGGTGCGAATCGCCAACGCGTGCACCAATCCCGATCTGTTCTGGGCGCTCAAAGGTGGGGGCGGCGGCAGCTTCGGCGTCGTCACGCGCGTGACGCTGCGGACGCGCGACCTGCCCGCATCGTTCGGCGCCGTGTTCGGGGCGATCAAAGCCGCGTCGGACGAGGCCTACCGCCGCGCGATGGCGCGCGTCATGGCGTTCTATCGCGAACGGCTGTTCAACCCGAACTGGGGCGAACAGATTCGGTTCGACCCCGACAACACGATCGGGCTGCAGATGGTGTTCCAGGGGCTGAGTCAGGACGAGGCGGAGGCGATCTGGCGCCCGCTCGTCGAATGGGTGAACGCGTCGCCCAAGGACTTCTCGTGGGAACGTCCGTTCGTGGTTGCCGCGCTGCCGGCACGATCGTTCTGGGATCCCGCGTTTCTGAAGGCCCACGTGCCGCAGGTGATCGTGTTCGACGATCGGCCGGATGCGCCGGCGGGCAATTTCCTGTGGGCGGGCAATCGCGCCGAGGCGGGTCAGTTCCTCCACGCTTATCGATCCGCGTGGCTGCCGGCGTCGCTGCTCGACGCGGACGATCAGCGGACGCTGTGCGACGCGCTGTTCGCGGCCAGCCGGCACTGGACGTTCTCGCTGCACTTCAATAAAGGACTGGCCGGCGCGCCGGACGAGGACGTCGCGGCGGCGAGAGACACCGCGATCAACCCGGCGGCGCTCGACGCGTTCGCGCTCGCCATCGTGGCCGCGGAGGGGCCGCCCGCGTTTCCGGGCATGCCGGGGCAGGGACCGGATCGCGCGGCAGGGCGCCGCCACGCGGACGCCGTGAACCGCGCGACGGAGGCGCTCCTCGCGGCGGCACCGAACGCCGGATCGTACGTTTCGGAGAGCGACTTCTTCGAACGCCGGTGGCAGCAGGCGTTCTGGGGCGCGAATTACGCGCGGCTCCGTGACGTGAAGCGGCGCTACGATCCGGACGGCCTGTTCGTCGTCCATCACGGCGTCGGAAGCGAAGACTGGAGCGACGACGGGTTCACGCGCGTCCGTTGAGCCCTCACGCTATACTGACCCACCCCACATGCGCCGGCACGCAATGGCGGCGATCGTTACGGGCGGCGGCCTGGCCGGCGCCATCGACATCACGTACGCCATCGGGTTCTCGTACCTGCGCGGCGTCTCGCCGGATCGCATCCTGCAGTCCGTGGCGAGCGGGCTGCTGGGCTCGGCCGCGTACGAGGGGGGCGGTTCGACGGCGGCGCTCGGGCTCGCGCTGCACTTCCTCAACGCGCTGATCATCGCCGCAATTTTCGTACTCGCCAGCCGGCGTGTGACCTTCCTGATCCGCCACGCCGTGCTCTCCGGCATCGTCTACGGCTTCCTGGTCTACTGGGTCATGAACCTCGTCGTGCTTCCGCTCTCCGCGTTCCCCGGCCGCGTCCGGTTCGCGCCGCTCGTCACGTCGACGGGGCTGCTCGTGCACATGTTCGGCATCGGCCTGCCGATTGCGCTCGCCGCGCGCCGTGCGTCGACGGCGGCGACCCAGGCACCGCTGCACGCGCAGCGATAGGTCCGCGAACTCCAACAAGAGGGACAGACATGATCGCCGGCCTTGTCCTGGTTGCCATGGTCAGCGGGGGCGGTGCGGACGCGGCCGCGCGGCAGGCGCACGAGCATCCCGGCAGCGACGCGGTGGATTTTCCGATCTCCTGCTCGGCGGCGGCGCAGGCCGAGTTCAACCGCGGCGTCGCACTGCTGCATCACATGACCTATCCGCGTGCGCGCGAATCGTTCGAGCGGGTCGCGGCGCTCGACGCGCGGTGCGCGATGGCGCACTGGGGGATCGCGATGACGCTGTTCCAGCCGCTGTGGCCCACGCGGCCGGGACCGGACGCGCTCCGTCGCGGATGGGAAGCCGTGCAGCAGGCGCGCGCGCTCGAACTGCCGACGGCGCGTGAGCGGCTCCTCGTGGACGCCGCTGCCGCGTTTTTCCGCGACCCGGCGTCCGCCGACTACTGGGCTCGCATCCGAGGCTGGGCAGCGGCGATGGCGAAGGCCCACGAGACGTTCCCGAAAGACGACGAGATCAGCGCGTTCGACGCGCTGGCGATTCTCGCGTCCGCGCCGCCCGAATCGGCGGCCGACGCCTCCGCGCGCGCGGCGGCGCTGCTCTATCCGATCTACGAGCGCCACCCGGACCATCCGGGCGCGCTTCACTACCTGGTGCACGCAAACGATACGCACGGCCGCGAACACGAGTTGCCGGACGTCGTCCGGAAATACGAAACGATCGCGCCGCGCAATCCGCACGCGCTGCACATGCCCACGCATATCTACACGCGGCTCGGGGAGTGGGATGCGGTGATTCGCGGAAACCTGCTCGCCGCGGACGCCGCGCTCGAGCAGCCGGCCGGCGATCGCGGCCAGTATGTCTGGGACGAATTCCCGCACGCGATCGAATATCTCGTCTATGCGTACCTGCAGGAGGGAGACGACGCGCGCGCCGCTGCGCAGCTGAAGCGGCTCCACGAAACGGCGCGGCTGGAGCCGACGCTCAAGACGGCGTTTCATCTGGCGTCGACGTCCGCGCGCTACGCACTGGAGCGCCGCGCCTGGCGCGAGGCGAGCCAGCTCACGCCGCGCGAGCCCGCGTCGCTGTCGTGGGACCAGTTCCCGTGGCCCGAGGCGGTGACGTGGTTCGCGCGCGCTTTGGGCGCCGTCCACGAAGGACAAATGGAGAACGCGCGTCGGGCGATCGATCGGCTGCAGGCGCTCGAGGATCGCGCCGCGGGGGCGGGCGAGGATGTCTTCACGCGCAACATCCGGGTCCTGCGGCTCGAAGCGTCCGCGTGGGCTGACCACGCCGCAGGACGCGCCGCTTCCGCGGTCGCGCTGATGCGGCAGGCGGCGGCGCTCGAGGCGTCCACGCCGAAGCCTCCCGTGACGCCCGGGCCGACGCTGCCCGCCGAGGAACTGCTCGGCGATCTCTTCATGGAACACAAGCAGCCGGCTGAAGCGCTCGCGGCCTACACACGATCGCTGGAGCAATATCCGAAGCGCTTCAACAGCCTCCTCGGCGCGGCGCGCGCCGCGCGCGCGTCCAACGATGCGGCAACGGCGCGGCGCTTCTATCAGGAGCTGCTCGAGACCGCCGTGAACGGGACACGACAGGCGCCGCTCGACGAAGCGCGCGCGTTTCTTTCGGCCGCGCGCTGAGCGGCGCTATTTCGTTGCCGCCGCCTGCGCCTGCCCCTGCGCCTGACGTACGCGCGTGAGGTGTGGCACCTGGCCGAGCAGCCGCTGCACCAGCATGAGCTGTCCGCGGTGGTGCATTTCGTGCTCCTTGACGCCCAGCAGCATCTCGAAGCGCGACTTCGCCTCCGGCTTCACTGGCGGCGGAAAGCGCACGGTTTCTGCCAGCGTCGCTTCGTCCAGCCCTTCGAGGAACGTGGCGAACGCGTCCCCCTGCTGACGCAGGGCGGCGAGAATGGCGTCCTTGCCGGCGCCGGCGAGCGCCGCTTCCTCGGCCATCCGCTCCACGCGCCGCGCGCTGAACATGGCAAAGTCGATGAGCGGGACGTGCCGCGAGTGGACGTCGATGTGCCACGGCGTGCTCACGGCGAGATGGGCGAGCATCTCGCCGACGCTCATAACCTCCGGCGTGGCCTTGAATGCGTACTTCTCGGCCGGAATCTCCTCCGCGATAGTGATCGTGTTCTTGCGGACGGTGCGAAAGCCGTCCGCGAGCCGCTCGGATCCGTAGTAGGTCATAACGCTATCATCTCATTGAATGAGGACTCTGCTGTTCGTCTTCACCGCGGTGTTGCTGGCGGCGTCTTCGGTGCAGGCGCAGCCGGCCGCCGCGTCCGTTGCGGCGCCGTTGACCGTCGGCGAGACGTTCACGATCGACTCGCGCGTGCTGAACGAAACGCGCCGCATCAACGTGTACCTGCCGCCGGCTTATTCCGCTGCGGCCGACGTGCGCCTGCCCGTGCTCTACATGCCCGACGGCGGCATCAAGGAGGACTTTCTCCACGTCGCGGGCCTCGTGCAGGTCTTGAGCGGCAACGGCTCGATGCGGCCGTTCATCCTGGTCGGCATCGAGAACACCGCCCGCCGCCGCGATCTCACGCCCCCGACGACGAATCCAGACGACAGGAAGATCGCGCCGGTCGTCGGCAAGTCGGCCGACTTCCGGCGGTTCATCCGCGCCGAGCTGAAGCCGCTCGTCAACGAGCGCTATCGCACGACGCCGGAATCCGCGATCGTCGGCGAGTCGCTTGCCGGCCTCTTCGTTGTGGAGACGTTCCTTCTGGAGCCCGATCTGTTCGACACGTACGTGGCGTTCGACCCGAGTCTCTGGTGGAATCACGGCACGCTCGTCGAGCGAGCGGAGCCGGCGATCGCGCGCACCAGGGGCCGCGCGCTGTATCTCGCCGCCAGCCGCGATGACATCGACCATCTCACGCAGCGTCTGGCCGATATCCTTCGTGGTCACGCGCCGCGAACGCTGCGCTGGCACTACGAGCCGATGCCTGAGGAGACGCACGCCACGATCTACCATCCGGCCGCGCTGCGCGCCTTCCGGTGGCTGTTCGACGCTCCGGGCGCGTAGTCAGTCGACCGGAGCTCAGCGTGCGCGCACCGGCTGGCGCTGATACCGACCCATCAGGTGCGCGGTTCCGAGCACGTGCGTATCGATCTTCTGCTCCAGCTCTTCGCGCGTGCCCGCCTCGAGCGCGATCGTCGGAAGGTCGAGCGCATACAGCCGGAACCGGTAGCGGTGCGGGTTGTCGCCTGGCGGCGGACACGGGCCGCCGTAGCCGCTGCGTCCGAAACTGTTGCGCCCCTGCGTCCCGTCCGTCGCGCCTTCTGCGAGTTCCGTCAGCTCGACGGGAAGGTCGTACACGACCCAATGGGTGAACGTGCCGCGCGGCGCATCCGGATCGTCCAAGACGAGCGCCAGCGATCGGGCCCCGTCGGGAACGCCGGTCCAGGAGAGCCGCGGCGATCGGTCGTCGCCATCGCACGTGTACTGCGTCGGAATGGCCGCGCCGTCCGCAAATGCGGGTGATGTCAATGTGAAGGCCATACGCTCGTTCGGATGCAACGCCCGTGCACTCGACGGCGGGCGCTTCGGGCCGAACCGATGAGGCCCACTGCGATAGAATGCCGCGCGGATGGTGAAAAAGCGTGTCGTGCGCCGGCGGAAGAAGGCGAGCGCGAAATCGGTCGGGCTGAGCGCACCAGAGACGGCGCAAGCGGACGACCCCGCCACGCGCACGCTCGTGGAGCAGATCACGGCGGACCAAGGCGCGGTGCTCGCCGCGTATCGCGAGCCGTTCGGCGGGACCTCGGCCGTCCTCGCGGCGCTGCCGCTCGATCGCGTCGAGCCGACGCCGTATCAGCGCGATCCCTCGCAGCCGCACGTGAAACGGTTGATGGACGTCATCGAGACGCTCGGCCGCTTCCTCGATCCGATCATCGCCGTCCGGCAGGACGGCAAGTACTGGACGCCGAACGGCAACCACCGCCTGCAGGCGCTGCGCAAGCTCGGCGCGAAATCGATCGTGGCCATCGTCGTTCCGGAGGCGGACGTCGCGTTCAAGATCCTCGCGCTCAACACCGAAAAGGCGCACAACCTCAAGGAAAAGTCGCTCGAGACCATCCGCATGCTGCGCGCGCTCGCCGACGAGCGGCCGTCGCAGACGGAGCGCGAGTTCGCCTTCGAGTTCGACCAGCCCGCGTTCCTGACGCTCGGCGCCGCGTACGAGGAGCGTCCGCGGCTGAGCGGGGGCGCGTATCAGTCGGTGCTGCGCCGGATCGAGGACTTCCTGGACGAGCCACTCCCGCGCGCGTTGAAGGAGCGCACCCGGCGCGCGTCGCTCATTCTCTCGATCGACGACGAGGTCGGGCGCATCGTCGATCAGCTGAAGACGCGCGGTCTCACGAGCCCGTACCTGCGCGCGTTTGTCGTGGCGCGCGTCAACCCCATCCGGTTCTCGACGTCAACCGAGTTCGACGTAGACGAGGTGCTCGGGCGGATGAAGAAGAACGCGGTCAAGTTCAACATCGACAAGGTGCGCCAGCAGGACATCGTCCGCGCCGGTGGTCCGGCCGACGAGGAGTAGCATGCCGCGCGTCCGCTGCCCGTGGGCGGGAACGGATCCGCTGTACGTCCAGTACCACGACGAGGAGTGGGGCGTGCCCGTCCACGACGATCGGCACTTCTTCGAGATGCTGATCCTCGAAGGCGCGCAGGCCGGCCTGAGCTGGATCACCATCCTGCGCAAGCGCGAGCACTACCGCCGCGTGTTCGCCGGCTTCGATCCGCGCAAGGTGGCGCGGTTCGACCAGACGCGAATCGAGCGCCTGCTCGCCGATCCTGGCATCGTCCGTAATCGCCTCAAGGTCGAAGGCGCGGTGAAGAACGCGCGCGCGTTTCTGGACGTGCAGCGCGAGTTCGGCAGCTTCGATGCCTACGTGTGGCGCTTCGTGGGCGGCCGTCCCGTGCGGCAGCCGCGGCGCACGATGAAGGACGTGCCGGCGCGGACGCCGGAGTCGGACGCGCTCAGCCGTGATCTGCGGGCGCGCGGCTTCACCTTCGTCGGCTCGACGATCTGCTACGCCTTCATGCAGGCGACCGGCCTCGTGAACGATCACCTCGTCAGCTGCTTCCGCGCTGGCGGCGCCCGTGCAAGAATCGGGATCTGACCCGATTGGAAGGAGGCGACGATGGCAGTCAAGCCGGTTCCCGAGGGTTATCACAGCGTCACGGCCGCGCTCATCGTGCACGACGGGGTGCGCGCGCTCGACTTCTACAAGAAAGCGTTCGGCGCGCAGGAACTCATGCGCATGCCGATGGGGGACAAGATCGGCCACGCGGAGTTTCAGATTGGCGACACGCGCCTGATGCTCTCCGACGAGTGGCCCGACATGGGCCTCAAGAGTCCGAAGTCGAGAGGCGGCACGACCGTCAGCCTGATGATCTACGTCCCGGACGTGGACGCCGCGTTCAAGCGCGCTGTCGACGCCGGGGGCACGGTGGAGCGGCCGGTCGAGAACCAGTTCTACGGCGATCGGTCCGGCACTCTCATCGATCCGTTCGGCCATCGCTGGACGCTCTCCACGCACGTCGAGGATGTCTCGCCCGAAGAGATGAATCGGCGGATGGAGCAGTGGACGAAAGCGCAGGCGGGCGCGACGAAGTAGCGATCATTCCGCACGATAGCCGGCCGCCCGCCACAATGCGGCGCAGTCGTACAGGCGGCCGGCGGCCACCACCCAGCGGGCGGTCCGGATGTTCTCGATGCGATCGAGCGGACTGCCCGCGAGGACGACGAGATCCGCGCGCTTGCCCGGCTCGACGCTGCCGGTCTCGCGCGCGAGTCCCATCACGCGCGCCGGCACGATCGTCGCCGCCTGGATTGCTTCGAGCGGCGTCATGCCGCCTTCCACATACAGTTCGATCTCGCGTGGCAGGCTGAAGCCGGGCACCCCCTTGTCCGTGCCGGCAACCACGGGTACGCCGGCATCGACGGCTTCCTTCAGCAGGCGCAGCGACGCGAGGCGGCGCGCGTGCACCGCCTGCGGATCCCGATCGCTGCCGGGCATGTGCGCGAACATCCGCCCGAGCGGACGCGGCAGACGGGGAAGATCCGGCAGGAAACTCTGGATGGGCGTCGCGTCGGATCGCCCCGCGAGCTCGTTCCACGACTGCGTCGGATCGATCGCCGTGCGATGCGCCTCGTAGAACGCGATCTGTCGTGCAGCTTCCGGTGAGCCGGGCGCACCGGAGAGGCGCATGTGGGCAATCTGATCGAACCCAGCCTCGATCGCCGATTCGGGCGTCATGCCGCGCGGGACATGTCCGGTCACGGTCATGCCGAGCCTGTGTGCTTCGGCGGCCACGGCGCGGACGACCTCGGGCGCGACGAGATCGTAGACCTTGATCTGCTCGAATCGGGCGTCGTGATAGCGTCGCACGGCCGCAATTCCTTCCGCGGGCGTCGCGGCCGTCACGCTGCCGAAGGACTGCGGGCCCGGACCGTCGATCAATCCCGCCAGCAGCACGCGGGGACCGAGCGCGCGGCCGGAGGCGATCGCGTCGCGGAACGCCGTCAGGAACGCCATCTCGCCGCCCATGTCGCGGATCGTGGTGACGCCGCTCGCGAGGTACACCGGCGCCCAGTCGATCTGGGACGCGTGCGCGTGCATATCCCACAGCCCCGGGACGATGGTCATGCCCGCGACGTCGATGATCTTCACGCCGTCGGGTACGCGCGTTCGCGTCGACAATCCAACGGCGGCGATTCGTGAGCCGCGCACCACGACAGTTGCGTTCGGAATCGGCGCGCGACCCGTGCCGTCGATCACAGTGGCGCCCACGAGCGCGAAGTCGCCGGACGCCGCCGGCGCGAGATCGGTTGTTAGGCTGACGAGATCGTCGATGCGATCGCGCACCGCGCGTGCGATGAACCAGTCGCGCTGCGCCTCGTATCCGTCCCGGACCGCTTCGAACGGCAGCGCGCCCGCCCACGTCGTCACCGCCACGAGACGGCCGTCCGCATCGATCCACGCGGCTTCGCGTCCCCACACCGGACCGTCGATGGCCAGCCGCTCGAACGTGCGAGTGCCATTCGCATCGCGGATCTCATCGCGTCCGCGCGAGACGATGCGGACGGGGCCCGCCGGCGGCGCGTCGATGCCGGCAGGGCGATCGTGCACGATCCAGTATTGAATCAGGCGTTCCTGCACGCCGAGCGGTGCGAAGGACTCGACGGGAAAGAATTGACGCGATCCGATCTCCACGTCCCACTCAACGCGTCCGTCGCGCACGTGCGCGCGGCCGTCGGAGACGGCCACCTCGGCGTCCGATTCGAACAGCCGGTAGGTGCGTCCCTTCACCACGAGGTGTTGCGGCGCACCGCCGCGCATCTCCAGCGTGCCGGTCAACGCGATGTGCGACCGGCGGTCGTCGAATGCGAAATCCGCCTCGAGCTGCGTGACCTCGCCGTTCGTCGTCAGCGTGTCGATCTCCCGGCCGATCTCGTGGCCGAGGAGCGACAGGTGAAAGGTGGTCGTGTTGTCGGCCGGGCGCCGTGGTGACGCGGCGGCGAACACGATGATGGCGAGGATCAGCCGCAGCGGTCGCATGCGCCGGTCACTGTAGCGCACTTCGCGGGTCGCGCCTCGGCAGCACTTGCGATACGCTCTTGAGCGGTACTCGTTCGCAGGAGGGACCATGAACCGTCCGCCCGCCGGATCGTTCTCCCGCCGGGGTTTTCTCGCGTCCGCCGGACTCGCCGGCGCCGCGCTCGCGCTTCCGATCGACGCCGTTCGCGCGCAGGACACGCCGGGCCCGCTTCCCGCTCGGCCGGCTGCCTCACCCGCGACGGCGGCAGCAGACGAAGCGCACTGGCGCCGCATCGCCGGGTACTACCGCGTCACGGATCGCGTCACGAATCTCGAGGCGGGTTACTGGGGGCTGATGGCGACCCCGGTCATGAACGAGTACATCCGCCAGGTGCAGCGCGTGAACATGGAGAACTCGTTCTACGCGCGCCGCGAGTACGCCGCCGACCTCGAGGCGGCACGCACCCGCGCGGCGGCGGCGCTGGGCGCGGACGTGAGCGAAATCGCGTTCACGCGTGGCGCGACCGAGGCGCTTCAGTCGCTGATTGGCAATTACAACCGGTTGAAGGCCGGCGACGCGGTGATGTATGCCGATCTCGACTACTCCGGCATGCAGTACGCGATGAACTGGCTGACCGGCCGCCGCGGCGTCCGCGTCGTCCGCATCGTGATCCCCGAGCCGGCGACGCGGGCGAACGTGCTCGACACGTATGCGTCGGCGCTGAAGGCAAACCCGGACGTGAAGCTCCTCCTGCTGACGCACGTGAACAACAAGACGGGGCTCGTCACGCCGGTCGCGGAGGTCTCCGCGATGGCGCGCGCGCACGGAGCGGACACGATCATCGATGCGGCCCATTCGTTCGGGCAGATGGACATCAAGGCGCCCGATCTCGGCGCGGATTTCATCGGATTCAATTTCCACAAGTGGATTGGCGCGCCCGTCGGCGTCGGCGTCATGTACGTCCGCAAGGGACGCCTTGCCGATCTCGATCGAGACATGGGGGACGAGGATTCACCGGCCGACAGCATCACCAGCCGTATCCACACCGGTACCGCCAATTTCGCCACGTTCCTGACGGTCCCCGCCGCGCTCGATTTTCACGCGTCGGTCGGCCCGTCGTTCAAGGCCGCACGCGTCCGCTATCTGCGAGACCGCTGGGTGCACGCCGTCCGCGGCGTCCGCGGCATTGACGTGCTGACGCCCGACGAGCCTCAGATGACGGCGGCGATTACCTCGTTCCGGCTGAACGGTCGCACGAGCAAGGAAGACAACGATCGCTTCGTCGGCGAGTTGCTCGAGCGGTACGGATTGTTCACCGTCCGCCGCAGCGGCCTCGACAAGGGCGATTGCATCCGGGTGACGCCGGCGCTTTACAACAGCGCCGATGACGTGGACAAACTGGCCGCCGCGCTGACGCAGCTCGCGGCCGCGTAAAAGGGGAGTGATGTCTCAGATGCTGCGCCGGCTGGCGCATGCGCGCGGGTTCGCGTTCACCGTCATCGTCACACTGGGGCTCGGCATCGGCGCGACCGTCGGCGTGTTCAGCGTCGTGGACGCGGTGCTGCTGCGGCCGCTGCCGTACCCGCATGCCGATCGGCTCGTCGATCTGTCGCACACGCTCGAGTTGTCCGGCATCACACGGGTCGATCAGTCGGACGCCTCGTTCCTGCACTACAGGCGAGCCAATCGCACGATGGCCGGCGTCGGCGCGTATCTCGTGACGTCGGTGAACCTCGGGGCGCTGCATCGGCCGGGATCCGCTGACGTGGGGCAGCCCGCGCGCGTCGCCGCCGCGCGGATCAGCGCGGGCACGTTCGGCGTCCTCGAATCGCCGCCGCTCGCGGGGCGCGTGTTCCGCGACGACGAGGATCGTCCGGGCACGCCGACGGTGGTCGTCATCAGCGAGCGGCTGTGGCGGCGCGCGTACGGCGCCGATCGATCGATCCTGGGACGTCAGCTCGAGGTGGACGGCATCGCGCGCGAAGTGATCGGCATCATGCCGTCGGGCTTCCGATTTCCCGCGGCGGACACGGAAGTCTGGCTCCCGATCGGGATCGATCCCGCGAAGACCGATTCCGCGTCGTTCGACTATCGTGCGATCGGCCGGCTGCGCGACGGCGTGTCGACTGCCGACGCGCAGGCGGATCTGCAGCGGCTGCTGCTCACACTGCCGGAGGCATTCCCGGGACGGCTGACGCTGCCTGCGATCAGGATCACGAAGATGCAGGCGGTCGTCACGCCGCTGCGCGACATTGTCGTCGGCGACGTCCGCCGGGTGCTGTGGATCGTGCTCGCCGCGGTCGGCTGCATCCTGCTCGTCGGCTGCGCAAACGTCGCGAACCTGTTTCTCGTCCGCGCCGAAGCGCGACAGACGGAGCTGGCGCTGCGCCGCGCACTCGGCGCCGGACGTCCGACGATCGTCTGGCAGCTCCTGTCGGAAGCGGTCGTGCTTTCCGCGGCGGGAGGCGCGCTCGGTGTGGCGATCGCGACCGCAGGCCTGCGCACGCTGCGGTCGCTCGAGGCAACCGTCAACCTGCCGCGCCTGAACGAAGTCGGCATGGATGGGACGGCGATGCTGGTCGCGGCGGCCGCCACGCTTTTCGTGGCGCTGTTGGTCGCCGGGCTGCCGGCGGTGCGCCTCTCCGCGATGGACGGATCGTCGCTGCTGATCGACGGTGGACGGTCCGCCACCGTGGGACGCCGGCGTCAGTTCGTCCGGCGGACGCTCGTCGTCGCGCAGATTGCGCTCGCGCTGGTGCTCGTCGCGTCCGCGGGCCTCATGGCGCGCAGCTTCGCGCACCTGCGCGATGTGAAGCCAGGATTCGACGCCAGGCCGGTGTTCACGTTCCGCATGGCGCTGCCCACGGCCGGGTTCCCGATGCGCGCCGACATCGCGCAGTCGCTCGACCACGTTGTCGACGCCATCGAGGCGCTGCCCGGAGTTCAGGCGGCCGGAGCGATCACGAAGCTGCCGCTCGTGGATGCCGGACGCATCGACACGCCGCTGTTCGTCCTCGATCAGCCGATGGCGCCCGGACGGATGCCCAACATCCATCAGCTCGCTTACGTCAGCCCGGAGTACTTCCGTGCGATGTCGATTCCAGTGGTTGACGGTCGGATCTTCGATCGCATGAACCCGGCGAAGCCGAAGCTGGAGGCGGTCGTCAGCGACGCCCTCGTGAGGCGCTACTGGCCCGATGGGCGTGCCGTCGGCCGTCAGGTGCGGATTCTGCCAACAGGCGACGCATTGACGATCGTCGGCGTCGTCCGAAGCGTGCGCGGGACGACGCTCGAAGAGGCGCCGGACGAGATGATCTATCTGCCGCTGGCGTCGAGCGATCCGCGGTGGGCGCCGCGCGAGTTCTCCATCGTCGTGCGATCGGCCGCGGCGCCGGCGAGCGTTGCGCCCGAAGTGACCAATGCGCTGCGGCGGCTGATGCCTTCGGTGCCGCTGTATGCCGCACAGCCGATGACGGACGTCATGTCGGGCGCGCGCGCGCGGACCTCGTTCCTGCTCGTGCTGCTCGGCATCGCGTCCACGCTGGCGATGGCGCTCGGCGCCGTCGGACTGTTCGGCATCAGCGCGTATCTCGTGACGCTGCGCGGCCGCGAGATGGCCATCCGGCTGGCGCTCGGCGCACGGCCGCTCGACGTCCGCCGGATGATCACGCGTCAGGGGATCACGCTCGCTGTCGTCGGTGTCGTCGTGGGCCTCGGCGGCGCGATCGCCGCGACGCATGCGCTCGCCGCGCTGCTGTTCGGCGTCAGTCCCGGCGATCCCGCGACGCTCGCGACTGCGGCGGCGCTGATGATCGTCATCTCGGCCGCGGCGAACTGGCTGCCGGCTCACCGCGCGGGACGGATCGATCCCGCTCAGGCACTGCGGGCGGAGTAGCCGCGATTGTCAGCGTGAGGATGACGCCGCATCCGCGGCCACGTAGAAGTCGTCCTGGCGCCAGGTGTGGACGCGGCGATAGCCGTGCTGCTTCAGCAGCGCCTCGATGGCATCCCGCTTCTGGCCTTCGTAGTTGTGCTCGATCGCGAAGGCGCCGAACCGGTAGCGATCCCACGGCACGCCGCGCAGAGCCTCCAGTTCGGCCCCCTCGATGTCCATGCTCATGAACTGGATGAACGACGGCGCCTTCGCACGATCGAGAATGTCGCCGATCGTCACGGTCGTGAACGTGACCGCGGGGGCCTGTTCCGCCAGCGCGCGGTGGCGGCCGAGCGTCTCGTCAATTCCGCCAAGGCCGGCCGCCTTGTGGAACGTGACCGTCCGTCCTGCTTCGCTGAACACGACTTCCTTGAACATCTGGCAGGTGCGCTGCTGCATGTTCGACGGAAACGGGTCGACGCAGATCCCCTTCCATCCCTTGCGCTCGAGGATGAGCGTGTTCGAGCTGTCGATGCCGTCGCCGGAGCCGACGTCGATGAAGTATCCGTCGGTCACGCCGGGAAACACGGTTTCGGATACCCACTTGTCCTGACCGATCTGAGAGGCGAAGGTGACGAGGCCGAGCGTTTCCCTCAGGCTCAGTCGGACGTTGCGGGAGGGCGGGACGAGGCAGCACAGCTCGTTGGTTTCGTAGTGGCGCCCGACGGCCGCGCCGAACAGGCCTGATCCGATCGCGATCGCGAGGATCACAACGACGAGGAGTATGGCCCGGACGAGTCGCACGACGCGCACCTTTCTGACGCCGTCCGAACACGGCGCCGAAGAAGAGCAGCGTATCATTACCATCCTGCCGTCCGGAGTGCGGGAGCACACGATGAACACACGCCGACAGTTTCTCCTTCGCGCGCCGCTCGGTGCGTTGGCTGCAACCGTGGCCTGCCGGGGTGGCGTCGATCAGTCCGCGCCGTCTGCGCAAACCAGTACACCGGGTGCGCCGCCCACGTTCGGCACGGCGCCCGGCGCGGGCCCGGAGGTCACGCCCGGCACGTTCGCCGAGGCGGAAAAGCTCGCGCGCGTGACGATGACCGATGCGGAGCGGGAGCAGGCTGCGGCGAGCTGGCGCCGATCGATCGCTCCGTACCTCGAACGGCGCACCGGACCGCGGCAGGTGCCGCTTCCGCCTGATGTCGCGCCTGCCATGCGATGGGATCCGCGGTTGACGAGCTCCGATTCCGGGCCGGCCGAGGACGTGTTCGTCCGCAGCCCCGACGCGTATCGACCGCTGCCCAAAGATGACGCGGACATCGCGTTTGCGCCGCTCACGGATCTCTCGCGCTGGGTCGAACGGCGCGAGATCACGTCGGAGCGCCTCACGGGCATCTATCTGTCGAGAATCGATCGCTTCGACTCAAAGCTGCGCGCCATCATCACGCTCACGCGGGACCTCGCGGTGAAACAGGCGAAGCAGGCAGACGCAGAAATCGCCTCGGGGCGCTATCGCGGTCCGCTGCACGGCATTCCGTACGGCGTGAAGGATCTGCTCGACACGGCCGGCATCCGCACCACGTGGGGCGCCGAGCCGTTCATGAAGCGCGTCCCGTCCGAGGATTCGGCCGTCGTCCGCCGGCTGACGGACGCCGGGGCGGTGCTCATCGCGAAACTCAGTCTCGGTGCGCTCGCGCTCAACGACATCTGGTTCGGCGGCCAGACGATGAATCCGTGGCTGCTGGCAGAGGGAGCGTCCGGGTCGAGCTGCGGGCCGGGTGCCGCGACCGCCGCCGGCCTCGTCGCGTTCTCGATCGGCAGCGAAACCGGCGGCAGCATCGTCTCGCCGTCGATGCGGTGCGGCGTGACCGGACTGCGGCCGACGTTCGGCCGCGTGCCGCGCACCGGCGCGATGACGCTGTGCTGGTCGCTCGACAAGCTCGGGCCGATGACGCGCGGCGTCGAGGACGCGATGCTCGTGCTGCACGCGACCGGAGGGCCCGATGCGGGGGACGTCTCGAGCGTGCCCGCGCGGCTCGCGTTCGATGCCACCGCCGATGTGAAAGGCGTGCGCGTCGGCTACTTCCCGGCGTGGATGAAGGAGCCGCCCGCGACCGACGTCGATCGCGCGGCGCTGGCGGCGCTCCCGAAGCTCGGCATGACGCCGGTCGAAGTGAGCCTGCCCGACTGGCCGTACGGTTCGCTGATGCCGATTCTCTTCGCCGAAGCCGCCGCGTCGTTCGAGGAACTGGTGCTCAGCGGACAGGCGAACGAGCTGAAGATGCAGGTGCCGGACGCGTGGCCGAATCTCTTCCGCATGGCTCGATTCCTGAGCGCGGTGGATGTCGTCCAGGCCGACCGTCTTCGCCGGCGCGTCGCGATGGAGATGGCGCGTCTCTTTTCGCAGGTCGATCTGCTGCTCGTGCCATCGCTGAGAGACGAGATGCTCGGGCTCTCGAATTTCACGGGGCATCCATCGCTGACGTTGCGCACCGGCTTCGTCGAGGTGTCGCAGGCGCGGAGCGACTGGGCGCCCGATCCCGAGCATCCGCTGCCGACGTTCTCACCGCCGCGCCGCGTGCCGCACGGCGTCACACTGCTGGGACGCCTGTTCGAGGAGGGGACCGTCGTCCGTGCCGGCCTGGCGCTGGAACGGGCGTCCGGCGTGGCTGGGGAGCGGCCGCCGGGGTTCTGACTTCGGCACCCGCAGGCCTTCAGGCCTGCCTCGTGGTTCGCTCCATGCGACAGACCGCGCTCCACGGCCGCTTGTCGCGGCCGCGTTCGCTCTCCGGCAGCAGCGACAGCAGCTTGTAGAGGAGGCGATGCCGCCCGATCCGGCCGGCCGTCTTGAACAGCGACGCCTGCGCGGTTGCGCGCCAGCCCGTACGCTCGAAGAACGCCACCCCTTCGGTGGGCCCGAACTTGTACGGCGCACCGGCGGCCGCGATCATCTGGCCACCGCGCTGGCTCATGATTTTCACGAGCCCCGGCGAGACGACGTCCAGGATCCAGTGCCGGAACGCGGGCACCGCCGCGAGGTCCTGTGCGAGCGCAGTCACTTCGTCCGCGGACAGATAGATCAGCAGGCCCTCCGTGATGACGGTCACGCGGGACGCCGACGATCCGATCCGCTGGAAGAGCGCGCGGCGCGCCGCGACGTCGGAGAGATCGAGCCGCACCCGTTCGAGCGCGCAGCGCGGGGAGGCCTGCGCGAGGATCGGTTCCTTGTAGTCGAGGATGCCCGGCAGATCGACTTCGACCCAGCGCAGCGACGCAGGCAGGTCCATCCGATACGGGCGTGCGTCGAGGCCCGCGGCGAGATTCAGCACGAGATCGGCGCCCTGGGCGACGTCCTCGGCAAGGAAGCGATCGAACAGGTACGTGCGCGTGACGAACGCCCACGCGTTCTGTTCGCTGAACGGCTGCGCCCTGGCGATCTGCTCGCCGCGCTCGCCGGCGAGCCGCCGCGCAAAGGGATCGCGGAAGACGGCGTCGGGGCGCTCCGTCTCCCGCGCGCGGTAGGTCGCGACCCAGCGGGCGGTGTCGCTGATATCGCGGACGAGCGGGCCGGGCTCGCCGCCGCCGGTCATACGCCGCTCGGCGCCGTTCCGCTGCGGCCACGCCGCGGCGGCTTCATCTCGTACTCCTTCGGCGGCGTCGCCCCCATCAGGTACTTCACGAAGTAGTCCCACCGGCGGCGCGTCATGTAGTTCGACATGTCGCCGTAGCCATGCCGCTGATTTGGCAGCATCAACAGGTCGAAATCCTTATTCGCCTTGATCAGCGCGTCGACCACGAGCAGCGTGTTGTACGGCGGGACGTTGTTGTCGAGCGTGCCGTGCGCGAGCAGCAGGTGTCCCTTCAGGTTCTTCGCGTGGTTCTGGTTCGCCTGATCGTCGTACGCGGCTTTCGTCCCGTCGGTGAGCAGCGGCATCCACTTCTCCGCCCAGTCGTCCTCGTAGACGCGGTTGTCGTGGTTGCCCGATTCGGAGATCCCGACCTTGAAGAAGTCAGGGTAGCGGAACATCGCGTCCGCCGTGGCGAAGCCGCCGCCCGAATGGCCGTAGATCCCCGCGCGATCGATGTCGATCCACGGATACTTCTCGGCAAGCTGCTTCATCCCGCCGACCTGGTCGGGCAGCGTGTTGTCCCCCATGTTGCCGTAATAGGCCTCGTGGAACTTCTTCGACCGCCACGGCGTTCCCATGCCGTCGATCTCGACGACCACGAACCCGAGTTCGGCGAGCGCCTGCGCGTCGCCGCGCGCGGCGGAGAAGCTGCGGCTGCCGACGCTGCCCGTCTGCGGGCCCGGGTAGATGTGGTTCACGATCGGGTACTTGCGCGACGGGTCGAGGTTCGTGGGCTTGAACATCAAGCCGTACAGGTCCGTCTTGCCGTCGCGCGCCTTCACCGTGATCGGCGTCGGCGGCTTCCAGCCGGTCGCGAGCAGCTTGGAGATGTCCGCCTTTTCGAGCTGGAGGATCTGCTTGCCGTCGGCGTCGCGCAGGACCGTGACGGGCGGCGTGTCGGGAGTCGAGTAGCTGTCGACGAAGTACTTGCCGGAGTCGGCCAGCGCGATCTCGTGGTTCGCGTTCTCGGGCGTGAGGAGCTGCTGGTTCCTGCCGTCGAACCCGATCCGGTAGAAGTGCGTGAAGTACGGATCGCGGCCCGCTTCCTTACCGACCGCCTGGAAGTCGATCGTGCGCGTCGGCTCGTCGACGCGCAGCACCTGTGTGACGTTGCCCTCGCCGGTCGTAATCTGGTGCTTCAGCTTGCCGGTCTGGAGATCGTAGAGATAGAGCTGGCCCCAGTTGTCGCGCTCGGAGAACCAGATCACTTCGTTGGAGCCGAACAGCACCTTCCAGTTCACGCGCCCGTTGCCCGACTCGAAAAATGTCGAGACCTTCTCGTCGAGCACGTCGCGGATCTCGCCCGTTGCGGCATCCGCGACCCTCAGCTGTTCGTGCCGGTGATCGCGGGACGTGGAGACGAACGCCAGCTTCGTCGCGTCCGGACTCCACTGGACGTCAGCCCAGTCGCCGCCGCGGCACGCGATGTGGTCGCAGAGCGTCGAGCGGTGCTGATCCGGCGGCATCTTCAGGCGGATGACCCGCGGCGCGTCCACGTCGATGATCACCCGCTCGATCATCGTCACGTCCTTGTCGCCGGGCAGCGGATACTTCCACGCCTCGAGCTTCGGGTGCCCCTCTTCGGTGCGCACGAGGTACATGTCGCCGGTCTTCCGCTGGTCCTGCTGGAATGTCGCGATCTTCTTCGAGTCGGGCGACCAGAGCACGATCGCGCGGTCGCTCTTCGTCCAGCCCGCGTTGTCGGTGGCGTAGCCGTAGTTCTCCACGCCGTCGCGCGTGAGCTGGGTTTCCTTGCCGGTCGCGACGTCGCGGACCCAGAGGTTCCAGTCGCGGATGAAGGCGGTGCGCTTGCCGTCGGGCGACGGTACGTCGTCGCGGCGCGGCGCGCGGCGGCGGCCCCCTTCGTCTCCCTCGTCCTCCTTGCAGGCGGGCAGATCGCAGGCGGTCCGCGTCCCCTTCATCGGGTCGACGAGGATGTGCTCGGTGCCGTTCTCGGTGGTCGTGCGGTACCAGAACCGTCCGTCGGGCAGCCACGTCGGCCGCACTCCGGCGTGCAGCACGAGCGGGTTCGTGTTGTAGCCCATGAACCGCTCGGCGCGCGCGTAGTCCGCATCCGTGAGCACCCGCGGCGCATCCGCCGCCTGCCGCGCCGCCAGCGAGACGACCGCGGCGAGAAGTCCGACACTGAGTACTGCCACCCTGCGCATTCGGAAACCTCCGTTTGGGAGCAAAGCCTATCACGGGGGAGAGGGCGTGGAGGGGAGGGAGGCAACGGTTTACCGACAACGAAGCAACGGAGGCAACGAGGGTAACGGAGGGGGCGGCGACTTGCATGTTTCGCCGCCCCTCCGTTTCCTCCGTTCCCTCCGATGCTCCGTTCTTGGTTAACCGTTCCCTCCGTCTCCTCCGGTGTGGGGTATGCTGCCTCCCCATGAGAGCTGCCGCCATCGCTTCTGTCTTCCTCCTTGCCGCGGTGCTGAACGGACAGACGCCGGCGCCGTTCGACATCGTCATCCTCAACGGCCACATCATCGACGGCACCGGATCGCCGTGGTACGCAGGGGACGTCGGCGTCCGAGACGGGCGGATTGCCGCGATCGGTCACCTGGCCGGGGCGCCGGCGAAGCAGACGGTGGACGCGGCGGGCATGGTCGTCGCCCCCGGGTTCATCGACATGCTCGGGCAGTCCGAGCTGACGATCCTCGTCGACCCGCATCTGCCCTCGAAGATCTTCCAGGGCATCACCACGGAGGTGACGGGCGAGGGCGGGTCGATTGCGCCGCTGAACGATCGGATCGTCAAGGCGGATCGGATCGGGTACGAGCACTACGGCATCACGCCCGACTGGCGGACGCTCGATCAGTACTTCGCGCGGCTGGAGAAGCAGGGGATCGGCATCAACCTCGCCACCTACGTC